>NZ_JAUQWH010000010.1 GCF_030757795.1 Actinoplanes oryzae | reverse complement strand
ACCCGATGACCATCTCCCTCGAACCCGCGTCGAGACCTGGCTCGCGGGCTGCGCGCCTCGCCATGCCGCGCGCCATCGACGCCCTGAAGCAGTTGGCCACCGACCACGGCGTCTGCATCCGCCCGATTGCTCTGCGCCGCACCGATCTTGCCACGGGACAGACGGAACTGATCGACCTGCCGTGCGGCGCCACTCTCGAAGCGAAATGCCCACCATGCGCGAGACGCGCTCGCCACTTCCGGCAAGTGCAAATCCGCGAGGGCTGGCACCGCACCGACGAACCGCTTCCTGCACCGGGCCCCGCAACCGAGGAGCAGCGGGCACTGATCACGCTGCGGGCTCATTTCGAGTATTACCGCGCCGCAGCCGAGCGCGACGCCGAGTGGGACCAGGTTGCTGACCTCGACATGGCCATTCTCGACGTAGAGGGCGCGATCGCCGAGGAAGGTCTGCGCGGCCGGATCAGTCCGCCCCATACGAACGTCGAGGATGACGGCACAGAAGACAGTGACCGTCCTCGGCGTAAGCGGTCGACCCGACGACGTCAGGACGTCCCCGACCTGCCACGCCAGAAGGTGCAGCCACGCACCGTCGGACGTACCTACGTCGGCAGTGACGGCACCACTCACCAGCCCTCCATGTGGTTGACGCTGACCCTCGACAGCTACGGTCCTGTTCACTTCAGCTACGCCGGGCGGCCCTGCGCCTGTCACCGCCAGCACAATCAAGATGATCCGCTGCTCGGCACGCCGGTCAACCCCGCCACCTATGACTACCGGCGCGCCGCCTGGGACGCCGTCCACTTCCCGCGGCTGCTCGACCGCTACTGGCAGAACTTGCGACGCGCGGTCGGCTGGAACGTCCAATACGCCGGATGCGTTGAGCCGCAACGACGCCGTGCACCGCATGCGCACTTCGCCATTCGCGGCACGATCCCACGCAGCATGCTCGAACGCGTCGCCGCCGCTACATATCACCAGGTGTGGTGGCCGGCGGCTGACACACCGAGCTGCGTCCCTCAGTGGGACGGTAAGACCTGGATCGACGCGACCACGAACCTGCCACTATCGACCTGGGGCGAGGCCTTGGACGCGCTCGACGACGACCCCGATAGCGAGCCCGCACACGTGGTCAGGTTCGGACCACAGGTCAAGGCCAAAGGTGTTTCGGCCGGCAGCCGGGACGCGACCCGCACCATCGGCTACATCACCAAATACGTCACGAAGTCCGCGGCCGACTGCCACGAAACCACCAGCGACCCGCAACGTGATCACCTCGACCGGCTCTGGGCCGAACTTCGACGCACGCCCTGCTCGGATCGCTGCGCGAACTGGCTGCTCTACGGCATCCAACCGAAGAAGGCTCACGGCCGGCTACGCCCTGGCCTGTGCAAGGGCAAGGTCCACCAAAAGACCACCCTAGGCATGGGTGGCCGGCGCGTCCTGGTCTCCCGCGACTGGTCCGGCAAAACGCTCGCCGACCACCGAGCAGACGCACACGCCTGGGTGAAGGCACTCCTCGGTGTGAGCGAGGAAGCGGCCACCGCGCAGGGCGCATCGCCTTTCGCCTGGGAGTTAGCCCGGCCTGATGACCGTGACCTTCCGCCGCTACAACACCGGCTTCTGCGCATGGTCAGCCAGCGCATTCAGCGGAGGGGGCAACTCGATGTAGCCCGCCGGCGGGGGAGAGCCGACCCGCCTCGGTCATCCAATCTTCTGGCCAATGCCCAGGGAGAGGCGGCGTGAGCGTGCAGGCGAAGGTGGAACTCGTATTGCTGCGGCCGGAGCAGGCCGCGGAAGCGCTGTCGATGGGGCGAACGGTGGTCTACGGGCTGATGCGCTCGGGCCAACTCCGCTCAGTCAAGGTCGGTGGGCTTCGTCGCATCCCCGCAACCGCCTTGGCGGAATTCGTTCGGCAGCTCGAACAGGAGCAGGCCGCATGAGCGAGGCGAAACGGCCGAGGGCACGTCGCGGGCAAGGCGAGGACTCGATCTATCGCGACGGGGACCGTTGGCGTGGGGCGGTGTCTCTCGGATTCGGGCCGGACGGGAAGCGGCTGCGCAAGAAGGTGTCCGGAGCGACGCGCGACGAGGTCGTGCAGAAGCTTCGCAAGCTACGCGAACAGCTCGATGCGGGCCTCCCACCAGCTGATGACCGCCTGTCGGTCGGTGACTTCTTCGACCGCTGGCTTCTGGTCAACCTGCCTGGACAGGTCGGGCCGTCGACATTGGATGACTACGACGACACGGTCAGATTGCATCTACGGCCGGGCCTCGGCCGGAAGAAGTTGACCAAGCTGACCGTGCGCGAGTGCGACCAACTTTGGCAGGCCAAGCGAGAAGCCGGCTACAGCTCGAACAGCATCCGGATCATGCGCACAGTTTTGCGGAAGGCCCTAGGGCAAGCCGAGAGGGAGGGCTTGGTCTCGCGCAACGTCGCCGCTCTGTCGGCAGCACCCCGCCTCTCCGCGAAGGAGGGCAGAACGCTAACCCTTGACCAGGCTCAGGCGCTCTTGACCGCCGTCCGCGGGGAGCGGAGGGAAGCGCTCGTAACACTCCTGCTGGCGTATGGGATGCGCCGAGGTGAGGCGCTGGGGCTGTACTGGGATCGGCTGAATTGGGACGAGGGGACGCTCCTGGTCACGCACAGCGTCAAGCGCATCAAGACGCACGACGAACGGCCTAACGCTCGTCTTACGAAGCTGGTCGTGAGCGAGCTCAAGACCCGTAAGTCTCGCCGCACCCTGTACCTAACCCCGGAGTTGATCGCGTTGCTTCGCCGGCATCGCGCGGTCCAAGCCGAGGAGAGGGCTGCGGCCGCCGATGCCTGGCAGGATCATGGGCTGATCTTTCCGAGCGAAGTGGGCACGCCGATGGATCCGGACAACTTCTCGCACCGCTTCTCCTCGCTCTGCGAGCGGGCCGGTCTCGGTCACTGGCACCCGCACGAGCTGCGCCACTCGGGCGCCTCGCTGATGCTCGCCCAAGGCACTGAGTTGCACGTGGTCTCAGAGGTGCTCGGGCATACGTCGATTGCCATCACGAAGGATGTCTACGGTCACCTGTTGGAGGCGGGCCGACGATCGGCAGCCGAGCTGATGTCTCGTGCGCTGTTCAGGGCGAGCGGGAGCCAGATTGGCTCCCACAATCCTGGTGGCTCCCAGCGTGGCTCCCGCGGCGCTGCATGAACCGGAAGCCAGATATGAGAAAGGCCCTCCACCTCGCCGTTGTGGCTGGTGGAGGGCCTTTCCTTGCTGGTGCGCCCGAAGGGACTCGAACCCCTAACCTTCTGATCCGTAGTCAGATGCTCTATCCATTGAGCTACGGGCGCTTCACGCTCTCGCGCTTGGTGCTTTGCCAGCATACACACTGGCTCAGACCGCGGAGACTCCGGGATTCGAACCCGGGAGGGGCTTTAAAACCCCAACCGCATTAGCAGTGCGGCGCCATAGACCAGACTAGGCGAAGTCTCCTCGGTGACGCGGGGCCACCGATCCACGAGGATACCGGACGGGCCGAGGGGCGTTCAAACAGGTATGCACCGTGTTGCTCGAGGGGTGACGGGGCGGGTTTGGGGCTAGGCTCGCGAGGCATGGAGGACAACCCGCCCACGCCGCGCCCGCCGCGCCCGCCTCGGCCCTCGTTCAGCACCCCTGAGCAGGCCGAACCTTCCGGGTCGCCGGGGCGGCGGGCGGCGCCTTCGGTGACCTTCCAGCCGCCGGCCGGTGACGCCGCCGGGGCGTCCGCGGGGACCGGGGAGCCGGTCGCTCCCCAGAGCCCGCCCCGGAAGCGCGCGCCGGCGAAGAAGGCGGCGCCGAGGGTCGAGCGCCCGGCGGAGAAGGCGGCGCCGGCGACCGGGGAGGCGCCCGCGAAGGCGACTCCGGCCAAGAAGGCAGTGACGAAGGCCACAAAGCCGGTCAAGAAGTCCTCACCCGCGGCGACGAAGACGACACCAGGCCCGACACCGGAGGCGGCGACGGCGGGCTCGGGGGTGACGAAGGCAACACCGAAGCGGGCGGTGAAGCGGGCCGTCGCCGAGGTGGCGCCGGCCGTTGTCGCTCCGACGATGGAGACGGTTCCGGACGAGCCGGCGCCGATTCTGCCCGCCCAGCGCACCCCGGCCCCCGAGCCGGCCGAGCGGACCGAGGCGTGGGCCCGGCTGCTCGCCGATCCGGGTCACTCTCCCGAGTTGCTCGCGCTGGCGGCCGTCCAGTCGCTGGGCCCGGCCGCCGCCGAGTGGGCGAAGGGCGTGCGGGAGGCCTACCCCACCGCGACGCCGGACGGGATCGCGCGGCTGGCCGTGGAGCGGTTCACCCGGTTCGGCACGGCGAGCAGCGTGTTCGCCGCCGTGGCCGGTTCCTACGCACCTCCCGCCCTGCTCGGCGCGGCTGCGTACACCCAGGCCGAGCTGTGCCTGCACGTGGCGGCGGCGTACGGGCTCGATCCGGCCGACGAGGCCCGCGCGGTCGACCTGCTCGTGCTCAGCCGGGTGCACCCGAGCGCGGAGGACGCGGTGGCGGCGCTCGCCTCGGCACGGGAGTACACGTACGAGAACACGGGCCTGACGGACGCCGCCTGGCGCCTGGGCCGGATGGTCGTCGCGCAGGCCGGCGGCTGGGCTGCCCTGCGACTGGTCAACCGCGTCTTCCCGGGCACGAGCCTGCTCGCCGCGTGTCTCACGAGCCGCGCCGCGGTCCGCACGAGCGCCGCCCGCGCGACGCTCTACTTCAGGAGCCAGTCCAGCCAGTCCGACGGCACGAGCGTGTAGCCGACGAAGGCCACCACATCGAGCAAGGTGTGCGCCACGATCAGCGGCATCACGCGACCCTTGCGCAGGAAGAAGAGCGAGAACACGACGCCCATCACCGCGTTGCCCACGAACGCGCCGAAGCCCTGGTAGAGGTGGTAGGAGCCGCGCAGCACCGAGCTCGCGGCGACCACCCACCAGAGGCGCCAGCCCAGCTGGCGGAGCCGGGTCACCACGTAGCCGACGACGATGACCTCCTCGAGGACGGCGTTCTGGACGGCCGAGAGCACGAGCACCGGCACCGCCCACCAGACCGGCTGCAACGCGGCGGGCACGATCTGGGCGTTGAGGCCGAGCTGCGCGGCGGCGTACACGAGGAGCAGGCCGGGAAGCCCGATGCCGGCGGCGAGTCCGGTGCCCCACCCCAGGTCGGTGGCCGGGCGCCGGAAGTCGATCCCCAGCGTACGGAAGGGGGAGAGCCGGTCGCGATGCAGCAGATAGAGCGCCAGCAGGACCGGGATCAGCGCGAACACGATGTCGAGCAGCTGGTAGGTGAGGTCGAGATAGACGCGCGTCGACCGGGACTGGTTGAGCACCGCCGCCTGGTTGGCGAGTCCGCCGGGGGCGGTGAGCTTCGCCACGAGGGACACGACGGAATAGACCGCGGACTGGCCGAGCGACAGCAGCAGCACGATCGCGAGCTCCCAGCGCAGCTCCGTGCGGGTCGCGGACGGGCGGTCCAGGGTCATCGACACGGAACAACATTAGATCGTCGCACCGGCCGTGCGATGGCGCGGCGGGCGAGGTCCCCATGGTGAGGAGATGGGAGACCTCGGACGCTTGCTCAAGGAGAGCTGGACCCTCGTCGAGGAGCACCAGGACAAGGTCGCGGGCTACTTCTACGCGCGTCTCTTCCTGACCCGGCCCGAGCTGCGCGAGCTGTTTCCCGTACACATGGACGGCCAGCGGGCCCGGCTGCTCCAGGCATTGATCACCTCCGTGCAGACGCTGGAGGACCCGGAGCGCTTCGACGAGTACCTGCGCGGCCTCGGCCGGGACCACCGCAAGTTCCACGTGGAACCGGAGCACTACGAAATCGTCGGCCGGACGCTGATCGAGGCGCTGCGCGAGCACGGCGGCGAGCACTGGTGCGTCGAGTACGACCAGGCGTGGACCGACGCGTACACGAAGATCGCCGAGAAGATGCTGGCCGGCGCCGCGGCGGACACCAACCCGCCCTACTGGTACGCCGAGGTGGTCGCGCACGAACGCCGCGGTCATGACATCGCCGTCTTCACCGTGAAGCCGTTGCAACCGCTCGAGTTCCGCGCCGGCCAGTACCTGAGCCTGGAGTGCTCGCGCATCCAGCCCCGGCTGTGGCGCACCTACTCACCCGCCAACGCGCCCCGGCGGGACAACTCACTGGAGTTCCACGTACGCGCGATCGGCGCCGGCTGGGTCTCGAGCGCGCTGGTGCGCCGCCTCGAGGTGGGCGACATGGTCCGGCTGGCGGCACCCATGGGCACCATGAACCTCGACCGCCGCTCGACCCGGGACGCGGTCTTCGTCGCCGGGGGCACCGGGCTCGCCCCGATCAAGTCGCTGCTGGAGGAGCTGACCCGCTACAACCGGACCCGCTGGGTGCACGTCTTCGTCGGCGCCAAGCACCGCGACGACCTCTACGACCTGCCGGCCCTGAACCGCCTGGCCGCCCGCTACCCGTGGCTGTCGGTGGTGACCGCGTGCAGCGAGGACCCGTCCTTCCCCGGCGAACAGGGCAACATCTCGGACGTCGTCGCCCGTTACGGCCCGTGGAACGAGCACGACTTCTTCGTCTCGGGCTCCGGCGCGATGGTCAAGGCGACCCTCCGGACGCTCGCCGAGCTGCAGGTGCCGCCGGTCCGCATCAAGTACGACAGCTTTACCTAGTATGCCCAGGGCTGTCCGGTCTGCCGGTACTCCTCGACGGGCACGAGCGTCGCGTCCGGGGCCATCCGGTCCACGTACAGGCGGCCCTCCAGGTGGTCGATCTCGTGGCTGACCAGGCGCGCCATGGCCAGCTCGAAGGAGGTGATGACCCGGGTGCCGTCGTAGCGGGCGTGCTCGACGTCGACGCGCAGCGGCCTCGGGACCAGTCCCCGGTAGTCGAAGAACGACAGGCAGCCCTCGTACTGCTCGTCGGTCTCGGCGGACTCGTCGACGACGCGCGGGTTGAGCAGGACCACGGGATCGAAGCCGCGCTCGGGCGGGCGTACCACGATCGCGGCGACCGCCAGGCCGATCTGCGGCGCAGCCAGCCCGACCCCCTTGCTGAAGTCGTGGACGTCCTCGAGCCGGTCGAGGGTGACGCGCAGGGCGGCCACCGCCTCCCGGGCGCCGGACTCCTCGCGGGGCAGCTGGAAGTGCCGGGCGCGCTGCCGCAGCAGGTCGGAGCCGCGCTGCACGATGCCGATCCCGCGCATCCGGTGACTGGCGCGCAGCGAGTGCCCGTTGACGCCGGTCTTGAGGGTCGTGCCGTTGCGCGGGGCACTCTCGCCCCGGAACCGCCACTCGAGGCGGTAGCGGGCGTTGAGCAGCGGCGCGTCCGTGGACCACTCGAAGACGGCGCGCCGGTCGTCGTCTCGGCGCTCCAGGGGCGTACGGACGGGAACCTCCGCCGCGAGCGAGGTCTCCACCCCCCACACCTGGGGCTCGAACTCGACCGGGAAGTCCAGCCGCACGGTCAGGTTGCGCGTGGGCAGCCGGACGGCCCGCTGGAACCACTGCCCCCATTTCTCCTCGCCGACCGTGTACGCGTACTCGATCGTCGTGCGCTGGCCCGGATAGAGCGGGAACTGGCCGTGGTCGTTGGCGAAGAGCAGCCAGACCTCCTTCGCGGCGTCGCGGTCGAGCTTGAGCCGCCAGTGCATCGGCTCGGCGGCCTCGCCCTCGCCGGCGACCGCGCGCAGGTCCATCTCGTCGAAGCTGAGCGGGTGCTGCCGGTGATGCCGGTTGGAGCCCGCCGGATCGTGCGGGTAGCGGTCCACCGCGATCTTGACGAGATAGCGCGTGACCGGCTCGACGCCCGCGTTGTAGAGCGCGCGGCGGATGCGGCAGCGGTAGGCGCCGTTGGTGTAGGTGAGCTCGGCGATCTCCTGCTCGACGATGAGCCCGGTGCCGGGCGGCATCCACTGCACCGGCACGGGCGGGTCGCGGTGGAGCGCCGGGCCGCGGGCGTGCCGCAGCTCGTCGTACTCCTGGAAACGCTGCCAGATCACGCCGCCGGCGGCCAGCACGGCCTCGGCCCGGCGGGCAAAGTCCTCGGTCGGTTTGTGCCGCCGTCCCTCGACGTGGCTGACGTAGGAGGGGTCGAAGCCCATACGGGCGGCGAGCTGCTTCTTTGTCATCCCGCGCTCGACCCGCCATTGCGCAAGCGCCGTCACGAACTGGTCGGCGGCCCTCTCGACAGGCGAGGTGGTCATCACGGATGTCCCCTTTGCGACAGGAATCTCAGTGTCCTGCCTTCCGCTGTCCGCATGGGGGTAGTAGCGCGTTGCCGACAGATCTCTTGACGAACATCCCAACGGGACAACTGTCCGTCAGGTGATCCTGACCAGGGGTATTCGTCCGAAAAAGACCCGTCCGGGTTCGGCCGCGAGGATGGTTAGGCTAGCCTTAGAAGGGTACGGTGGGTTACCGGGACCGACGGTGATCCCGACGCGGACACGGACGGGGTGAGCACGGTGAATCTGCAGCACGCCTGCGGGCACCGGAGAGGCCTGAGCCGGTGACGACGGCCCTCGACCGGTCGCCGTCCGGTCACACTGCGTTCGCCGATGAACCCCTGGCGCCCATCACCGCCACTCTCCGCGCGATGTTCGGCACCTCGACGGCCCTTCCGGGCCTCGCTCCCGATCTTGTGGTGCACGACACTTCTCGATGGATGCCGACCGCGGCCTTCGCGGGCCCCGAGATCGAGAAGCTGCTGGAGATCTCGCAGCGCCGCTGGCAGGCCCAGCCGCATGTGGCCGCCGCGCTGGCGTGGAAGGCCTACACCTATTGGCTGGCGCTTCCGGTCGTCCTCGGCTGGGCCGCCGCCCGCCGGGTGCCGCTGCTCACCGGCTCGCACGCGCTGATGCACTTCGACGACCCGCGCCCGTTGGTCACTCTCGGCATGCACCCCGAGGTGACTGTGGCGGTGCTGCCCTCCGACCCGCTGGCGCTGCGCGGCCTGCCCAACGTGCGGGTCGCGCCGGACGAGGGCGCGCTGCTGGCGGAGCTGCGCCGGTCGCTGCTCGACGAGCACCTGACGCCGATGCTCGACGCGATCCAGTCGCGGGTGCGGCTGGGCGCGCGGCCGCTGCTGGGGTCGCTCGCGTCGGGGGTGGCTTACGCGGTGCTGCGCTCGGCCGACGTGACCGCCGGCTCGTCGGCGGAGAAGATCGCGTCACTGCTGGGTGCGCTCGGCGTGGCGGATCTGATCGAGCTGGTGCCCGGCCGCACCGGCGAGCTGGATGTGCAGCGCAAGACGTGCTGCCTGGCTTTCACGCTGCCCAAGCCCAAGGTGTGCGTGGGCTGCTGCATCAAACAAGCCTAAGATCAAGAGCTGCATGTCGTAGCGATGGGGCGGGATAGCCTTCAGTCCGGTTCGGGTGGAGGGCGGGGCGGTTGGACGGGGGTACAGACCGCTGCTCACGCCGAGGTGCCCGGCGCGACTCCGCTGGCCGCTGACGCGTCCAGAACGCGAAGCCTCACCGGGCCACGTGCGTGATCCAAGACCCCGAAAAACCAAAACCCGAGGTCAGGGCGCGGCGCTGAGGGTGGCGGCCGGGTTGTCGACCAGCTCGCGGACGTTCCAGACCCAGGCGCCGCCGGTCCAGGTCGGCTGGAAGCCCAGGAGGTCCGTCATCGCCCGCAGCATCTCGATGTCGCGGACCTGCGGGGTCAGCACGACGACGCCGGCCTTCCAGTAGCGCAGGTCGGCGAGGGTCATCTCGCGCCGGGTGTCGGTGATCTCGGGCGTCGGGTTGCCCTGCTTGATCGAGGCGAAGAGCCCGCTGGTCGGCCGCCACGCCGGGGCGAAGACCGCGGACCGGTCGTCCGGGTCGAGCGGGTTCTGGCTCGGCAGCAACGCGTAGCCGCTGACGATCCGCAGGTCCTGCCCGGTGTAGGCGCTCCAGCGCATCGGGTCGGGGTAGGAGCTGTCGGGCAGCGGCAGGGCGACCATGGTGTGGTTGTCGTCCACGTACTGCTTCCAGGTGCCCGCGGTGATGAACTCCGGCACCGGGTCCATCTGCACCGTGTGCAGCGGAGTGGGCGTCAGCGGCACGAGCGCCATGGCGACGGCGGTCATCATGGCGATGCGCACCGGGCCGCGGGTAGCCGTCTGGTCCCGCATCAGCTCCGAGGCCTTCTGACAGCCGAGGGCCAGGACGAAGGCGACGACCGGGGCGATGGCCATGGCCCAGCGGGTGGGCACCGCCGAGTTGAGCACCGGCACGCTGTGCAGCAGCGACCACGGTCCGGCGATGCCGGTGCTCACGCCGTTGAGCGTGATGGTCGGGCCGAGCGACATGGCGCCGAAGAAGATCGCGAGGCCGGCCAGCGTCAGCACCGCGGCGCGGCGGCGCATCCACACGACCAGGCCGAGGAAGAGAATGACCAGGCCCCAGCCGAAGAACGCGTTCTGCTCGGCGGCGTTCTGGGCGAGGCGGCTCGCGGTGAGCGTGTTGCCGGCGATGGACTGCTGCGCGTACGCGGTGAAGGAGCCGAGGTCCGCCCCGAAGTAGCGGACGAACTCGGGCAGCCCGTGATAGCTCTGCGGCCCGAAGAACTGCACGCTCAACGGGTAGGCGAGCGCGGCGAGGGCGGCGCCGGCCGCGATGCCGAGCCCCTTGAGGAAGGCGACGATCTCGCCCGGCTCGCGGCGCCGGCGGACGACCGCCATGACGACGCAGAAGATGCCGAGGCCGACCGCGGTCATGAAGAGGATCTCGAGGTTGATGAACGCCTGCCAGACCAGGAGGCCGGCGAGGATCAGCCCGGTGCGCACCGCGTGGCCGCGGCGGCGCAGCTCCAGCGTCCGCCAGATGATCAGCGGCACGAGGAACTGGGAGACGATGTTGGGGTGGCCGCCGGCGTGCGACACCATGCTCGGCGCGAAAGTCGCGAACAGGGCGCCGACCCAGGCCGCCAGCCGGCTGGTCACGAACTGCCGGGAGAGCACCAAATACCACGAGATGCCGGTGCTTGCCAACGCGAGAGTGAGAAACGCGTTGAACGACACATGCGGACCGAACAACACAGTGACGGGCGTCAACGGCAGGGAAACGGCCAGCACCGAGGTGTTGGCCATCATGTTCACCCCATCGGGGTAATTCATGCGATCCGAGAAGAACGGATAAACGCCATCCGTAACTACTCGCGCACCGTGCGCCAGCATCCACTCGAAGAATGCCTGATCCTGCGGATCATCGCGCAACTCATGATCAAGATTGAGCCACAACGGCGCCGTCAGGAACAGTGCTACCGCAATGAAGGTGGCAATCGCGAGCGCATCTCGCCAGGTGAGAGTGCGCCACCACCGCAACCGCGGCGCGGCGGCGGGCTCGGCGAGCGGCTCGGCGGGCGCCGGCGACTCATCGACGGGTATGACTGAGACCGACGCGAGCGAGACATCGCTTTCCAGCGCGGCCAGCTCCGCATCCAGGTCTTCGGCGGCGGCCCCGCGCTTCGGCGACTGGCCTGTCGAGTCAATACCCGTAATCGTCATAGCAACGGCGAGCCTAACCGAGGTTGGTAACAGAGCAGTGACGGGCGGGCGAGGCGTGACCGACCCGATATGGATCCGCTTTTACCGGGACGCCGCACGCGTCGTGCATGATGGGTAGAGAAGTTGGGTACACCGAGGGGCAATGTCTCAATCAGGCAAAAATGAAGCGGTTGCCCCCCGCTCAACTTTCGGTTGAGCGCGCCGGATGGTTAACTCGTCCGGTCCCGCTGTCAGCTCGGATCGGCAAGACGAGGGAACCACACTTATGGCAGACATCACTGGTGACCAGAGGGTCCAGTCCGAAGTGCTCGAAGGCCTCGCCACGGCCGTGAACCACCGCCGCTGGTTCGTCGAGCTCGCGATCCCCTACCTGGGGGAGAACCCGATCGAGATCGGCAGCGGTCTCGGTGACTACGCCCTGGCCTGGGCGGAGCACGTCCCGCACTTCACCGCCACCGAGGCGGACCCGGACCGGCTGGTGCAGCTCAAGGAGCGCCTGGCCGACCACCCGAAGATCGACGTCCGGCAGATGCTCCTGCCGGCGCCCGACGCGGCCGGCGAATACAGCGCCGCCGTGTCCTACAACGTGCTCGAGCACATCGAGGACCACGTGGGCGCCCTGCGCAGCATGGCCGAGCTCGTCCGCCCGGGCGGCCGGATCATCCTCATCGTCCCGGCCTTCATGTTCGCCATGAGCCACGTGGACATCGCGACGGGCCACATCCGCCGCTACACGAAGAAGACGATGCGCGCCGCGATGACCGAGGCCGGCCTCACCATCGAGAAGCTGCACTACGCGAACGCCCTGGGCCTCATCGGCTACTACGGCGCGACCAGCATCTTCAAGCTCGCCCCCAAGGAGGGCGGCATGGTGAGCTTCTACGACAAGCTCGTCCTCCCGGTCACCAAGGCCGCCGAGACGATCATGAAGCCGCCGTTCGGCCAGTCGGTCTTCGTCGTCGCGAAGGTCCCCGGCTGACCCGTCGCCGCCCGGCCTGCCCGGCAGTGGTCGTCACGCTCGCCTGATCGGCAGCGTCGCCGCCGCCCGGTTGATCGGCAGCGGTCGCCGCCGGCGGGCTTGATCGGCAGCGGTCGCCACGGCCCGCGCCACGGCCCGCGCCGCGGCTCGCTTCGGTGATGCACCACCCGGACCTGCTCCGGTGGCAAGGACCCCGCACCGCGGCTCGCGCCCCCGCGGTGACGAGGAGTGTGTAGTGAGTAGCGCGAAGCCCGCCGGTTCCGCCGGCGGGCTTCGTCGTTCCCGGCGCGTTGCCGGCACGTTCTTCCCGGCGCGTTGCCGGCACATCTGGCGACCGCGCGCGTCGACCGGCTCGCGGTCGATGCCGGTCAGCTCGTGGGCGCGGCCGGCACGTTGTCGCCCCGCGCCACCCGGCCTGCGGTTGCGCCGGTCCGCTTCGGGCCGCGCGCCGGCCAGCTCGCGCTCGCTCGCGAGCATCGCGGGCTCGCTCGCGGCGCTTGCTGGCCCCGCAAGGCCGGATTGTCCCGGTTTCCGAGCGAGCGCGTCACCACGGTGATCCGGCGACGCCGCGCGGTCCCGGAGAGTGCGCCGGCTCAGCCCTTGATCTGGTACGTCGGCCGGATCGTCGCGCGCGCCAGCGTGTGGAACGCGAGGTTGAAGCCGACGTAGGCCGGAGTCGCGCCCTCACCGACCTCCAGCCGGTCGACGTCGATGGCGTGCACCGCGAAGACGTACCGGTGGGGGCGGTCTCCGGGCGGCGGGGCGGCACCGCCGTACCCGCTGTCGCCGTAGTCCGACCGGATGCTGAAGGCGCCGTCCGGCAGCGGGTCGGCGCCGCGCGGCAGCTCGGTGACCGATGCCGGCAGGTTGACCACCACCCAGTGCCAGAAGCCGCTGCCCGTCGGGGCGTCCGGGTCGAAGCAGGTCACCACGAAGCCCCGGGTCTCGGCGGGGAAGCCGGACCAGGCGAGCTGCGGGGACAGGTTCTTGCCGCCGACGCTGGTGTGCACGTACAGCTCGTCGAGCTGCTGGCCGTCGGTCACATCCGTGCTGGTGACCGTGAACTCGGGCACCGCCGGCAGGAGGTCGTAGGGATCCGGTGCCGTGGGACGCTCCAGGCTCATGCGTTCAGCCCTCCTCGACTGATGGTTCGGTCCGGACCAGTTGCCCTGGTCGAGCCGAGACTAACCAGCCGAGATGTCGGGCGCCTTTCGGAGCGGCAACACCCGCGCGGGAAAACGCACAGCTGGTGCGCGGCCCGGGGCTTGCGCCGGGAGATAGTCATGTCAGACATCCGACCGGGTTCGTGCGGCAGAGATCCCCGTGCCCGGTGGTGACAGGTTCGTCCAGCGCCGGACGACCGGCAAGTCGGCACCCGCCTCCGGGCGGGTGCCGACTGCCGTATCCGGACCTTTCTCCGGGCGCCGCGAGGTGACCTCAGAAGCGCTCGATGTGCAGGCCCCGGTAGAGCTTGCGGTAGACCACCCCGGTACGCGAGTTCCCGGCGTCGATCATCATCCCCCCGCCCATGTAGATCCCCACGTGTCCCGGACCGACGACCAGGTCGCCCGGGCGGGCCGCGGAGCGCGAGACCATCCGGGCCCGGGCAGCCTGCGCACCCGAGGAGTGCGGCAGCTGCAGACCCACGAGCCGGTACGCCGACTTGGTGAAGCCCGAGCAGTCGAACGAGTTGGGCCCCGAGGCGCCGGCCGAGTACCGCTTGCCGACCTGGGAACGGGCGAACGCCAGGACCGCGCTCATCCCCGTGGGCTGCCGGCGCGGAACCGCACGTGTGCGCACTGTCACTTTTCGCTGCGGGGCGACGACCGTACGCCTGGTCAGAACGCGCCGGGACGGGACCGCGGCACGGCGTTTCGCGGCGGCCACCAGGGCGGCTCTACGTTCGGCCAGCCGGGCGGCCCGCTGCTCGACAATTGCGCGCAAAGTCGCGGACTGCTGATTTTCCTGGGGCCCGGGCGCCGCTTGCCGGGCTTCGGCGCGGGACTCTTCCGCACGCCGTACCGCCAGCACTTGACGCTGAGCCGCACGCAGCGCGGCGGCGGCAGGTTGCCGGACCGCCCGCCGGACCGCGGCTCGTGACGCGGGTCGCTCCTCCCGAAGCGATAAAAGTGGTTCGACCGTGCCGACCTGGGGTAATTCGATGGTGTCGGCAGCGTGGGTCGGGGGGATCTGCGCCTCAGCGGGAGAGGCGACGGGCTCGAGGGCCGGGACACCGACGGCCAGCGCGAGAACGCCGGCGGCCAGCACACGGCCGGAGGACGGACGGGACAGCGAAGCCTCCGAGTTCGGCCCGGGGCACTCACGCGAATCCCATTCGCGGCGGACCACATCGGCCGCCGCAGTTGTCAGCCGTTGACCGCCGACAATGGGAACCCGGGCAAATTGGGTTATTCCGTCGACCATGCCAACACATGTTCGCTCCTTGATAAGGCGGAACACGCAAAATCATCCCGGTGTCGCCGACGATTTCGAGATCGTCCCCGGGCGGCGCGAGTCGTCGTTCGCGCGCCCGCGCGTACCCCGTTCTCGCAGGTGGAAACACTTTGCCGGGGTATCGACCGGGTGATGTGACCGCCGCCCGTGGCGAAGAACACGCGGCGGCCCGGCGACCCCGGAGCACACTGGGGCGATGGAGCGCGTCGACCTCGGTGAGGTGCCCTACGACGAGGGCTTGCGGAGCATGGCGGGCTGGGTGGCGGAGCGGCAGGCGGGGCGGGCTCCGGACCGGCTGTTCCTGCTGAGCCATCCGCCGATCATCACGTACGGGCACACGACGCCCGCCTCGGATCTGCCCGCCGATCTCGCCCGCATCCCCGCCGTGCGCACCGACCGGGGCGGCCACGCGACCTATCACGGCCCCGGGCAGCTGATCGGCTATCTGGTGCTCAACCTCCGCGAGCGCGGCCCCGGCGACGTCATCCGGTGGCTGGAGACGACCCTGATCGCCGCGCTGGCCGACCTCGGCTTCGCCACCGTGCGCCGCGACACGCCGAAGGGATCGCCCAGTCTGGTCGGCGTGTGGACACCGGACGGGGAGAAGCTCGTCTCGATCGGCATGCGCATCCGCGGCGGCGTGACCAGCCACGGCTTCGCGCTCAACATCGACCCCGACCTGTCCGTCTTCGACACGTTCGTCGCCTGTGGCCTCGACGACGTCCGGATGACCTCCCTGCGCCGCCTGTCCGAGCGCCAGGGCGTGCCGCTGCCGCCCGACCCCGAGATCCGCGACACCCTCGCCCGCCACCTCACGAAGGCCTGGTAGGGCACGCGTCGTCGGCACCTCGGCGCGCGCGGGCAACCGGCCGCCGCCGAGACACGTGCCGGTTTCGTCGGCGCCACAACGCGTCGACGGCACGACCTCCCGGACCCTCGCGGCACCTCGCCCGCCATCTAACGCGCAGCTGCGCTGGACCGATCCGCGGGCAACCGCACCCCCACCGGCAGCGCCCGCATCCGATCGCCGTCGCGGCGGCCGTGCTCAAGAATGCGCGGCCGGAGGCGCCTCGGTGGCTGCGCGGCCGGAGGCGCCTCGGTGGCCGCGCGGCAGGAGGCGCCTCGGTGGCCGCCCACGCGGTCAGCCGGCGTGCGAAGGCCTGATGGTCCGTCATCTCACGCAAGCCTGGGAGGGCTCCCTTGTGGCGCACTGGCCGGCGAGCCCGGGCTCAACGGCTCGCCAGCACGCTCTCGAACTCGGGCCGATTCGGACCCAGCACGGCGAAGACCACCCGCTCGAACGGCCGCTCCCGCAGCGCCTCGGCGAAGGCCCGCGCGACCACCACCGGGTCGTTGCCGAACACGCCGCAGCCCCACGCCCCGAGCACGATCCGCCGATGCCCGTGCGCCGCCGCCACCTCGAGCACCCGGCCCGCCCGCCGGCGCAGGATCTCGGGCACCGACCCGGCCAGGTGCGGCTGGTTGCGCCGGATCGCCCCGAGATTGGGCGCGGCCGCGGTGAGGAAGGACACCGGGTAGGGCTCCGGCAGCAGCTCGCCCCGGTCGTCCCGGAACACGGGTACGCCCGGCGAGTAGATGACCCGATCGGAGTACGTCAGCTCCGGGTGCCCCCGGTGGAACTCGTAGAACTCGCGCGCCGCCAGCAGGCACGGGTAGAGCGCCGAGCTGCGCGCGATGCTCTCCTCCTGCGCCTGAGCCCCGTTCAGGAACCCGCCGCCGGGGTTGCGCGCCGACGCGAAGACGAGCGCCGCCACGTCGCCGCCGACCCGCCGCGCAGCCGCCACAGTGGACTCGCCGGTCACCTCGACCGCGGTGGGCCCGTCGTAGCCGGTCGGGGACAGCGCGTCCGCCGGCTCGTACAACCGGGTGCCGGCAACGGCGCTCGCCGCGTCGATCGGCATCTCCACGCCGGCTGGACCCCGGTAGGACCCGCGCTCGGCGATCTCCACGGCCTCCCGGGCCATGGCCTTCAGTCTGCTGCTCATGATGCGCCCATGATGGCCCGGGCGCGGCGCCTCGGTCACCGGATATTCAGCTGAGCGTGAGAGCGGAGGGCGTGGGATTCGAACCCACGATGAGTTTCCCCATACCGGTTTTCAAGACCGGCGCCATCGGCCACTAGGCGAGCCCTCCCGGGAACTGCGGCGGGACTCAGTCTGCCAGATCGGCTCCGGACCGGCCGCAGGAGACGGCGCCCGACCCTTTTTTCACCCTATGAAACAGCCGACCGAGCTGCTGAAACATCGCATCGTCGCAGGTCAGGCCGGTTGACGCTGAATCGACCGCTGTGATTAGTTCGGGTTCTTACCTGTCAGACCGGGGCCCCCACCCCGGCCGGAAGGGAGTCCCCATGCTCAGACGGTCCCTCCTCGCCCTCGCCCTCGTGACGGGGGTGACGCTCGTCGGTACGCCACCGGCGCTCGCCGCCAACGAACAGGTGCAGGTGTATCTGACGACGACGAGTGACGGCGGTGGCCGTACCGTCTCGCGGGGTCTGCAGCAGCAGACGCCGATCAACTTCGCCGCGTCCACGGGCGGGGCGAACCAGACGATCACCGTCAACGAGAACACGACCTATCAGCAGTTCGAGGGCGCGGGAGCGTCCTTCACGGACACCGCCGCGTTCGGCATCCGGGGCAGCGGGGCGCTGTCGGCGGCCACCCAGAACGAGGTCATGACGAAGCTGTTCAGCCCGTCGGCCGGGATCGGGGTCAGCGCGCTGCGCAACGTCATCGGGTCGTCCGACCTGGCACAGAACAGCTACTCGTACGACACGACCTGCTGCGACCTCAACGACTTCTCGCTGAGCCGGGACGCCGATGTCATGGCGCTCACAAAGCAGGCGATCGCCCTCAACCCGTCCGCCTTCGTCATGGCCTCGCCGTGGTCGGCGCCGCCGTGGATGAAGGACAACAACGCGTACAGCCAGGGGTACCTGCAGTCGCAGTACTACGGGACCTACGCGCAGTACTTCGTGAAGTACATCCAGGGGTACCAGGCCCAGGGCGTGCCGATCCGGTACGTGACCGAGCAGAACGAGCCGACCTGCTGCGCCGGCTACCCGTCGATGCAGTGGAACGCCTCGGGACTCCAGTACTTCGCCAAGACGAACCTGCTGCCGGCGTTGCAGGGCGCGGGCCTCAACACCAAGCTGCTCATCGGCGACTGGAACTTCGACACGTACGACACGTGGGTCGCGCCGCTGCTCAACGACACGGCGATCCGCAACCACCCGAACTTCGGCGGCGTCGCGTGGCACGACTACGGCGGCAGCCCGAGCGTCGCGACCAATGTCCACAACCAGTTCCCGAACGTGAACATGTACATGACCGAGCACTCGGGCGGCACGTGGGTCGGCAACCAGCACGCCGAGGACATGGGCGACCTGATCGAGTACTTCCGCAACTGGGGCCGCAGCTGGACCAAGTGGTCGCTGGCGGTCGACGAGAGCATGGGACCGCACAACGGCGGCTGCGGCACCTGCACGGGCCTGATCACCGTGCACCGCAACGACGCCCGGCGCGGACAGGTGGACTACACGATCGAGTACTACACGATGGGACACCTGACCAAGTTCGTACGGCCCGGGGCCGTGCGCATCGACTCGAGCGCCAACGGCACGGTGCCGAACGTCGCGTTCCGCAACACCGACGGCTCGAAGGCGCTGATCGCGTACAACACCAGCGGCAGCACGCAGAGCGTCAAGGTCAACTGGGGCGGGCAGTCGTTCGTCTCCAGCCTCCCGGCGCAGACCTCGGCGACCTTCACCTGGTCGGGCACCCAGTCCGGCGGCGGAAGCAGCACCGGCAGCGCGATCCGCAGCGACACCGGCAAGTGCCTCGACGTGACCGACGGCTCGACCGCCAACGGCAATCTGCCGCAGATGTGGACCTGCACCTCGGGCCCCAACCAGACGTGGACCCGCGGCGCGAACGGCACGGTGCAGGCCCTCGGCAAGTGCCTCGACGTCAAGGACAACGGTACGGCCGACGGCTCGGTGGTCCAGCTGTGGGACTGCTTCGGCGGTACGAACCAGCAGTGGACCCTGACGGCCGGCCGTGACCTGGTCAACGCGGCGTCCGGCAAGTGCCTCGACATCGTCGGCAACAGCACCGCCGACGGCGCCAAACTGCAGATCTGGACATGTACGGGCGGCGCGAACCAGAAGTGGAGTTAGCCAGTTTTCTGTCGTACCCCCGGGGCAAGCTGAGGGTCATGCACGCAGTGGTGATCGAGGAGTCGGAGCACTCCCTCGTCTGGTCCGAGGTGCCTGATCCGCAGCCCGGCCCCGGGGAGGTCGTCGTCGAGGTGACGGCGGCCGCGGTCAACCGGGCCGACGTCCTGCAGCGCCAGGGGCACTATCCGCCGCCGCCCGGGGCGCCCGCCTGGCCCGGCCTGGAGTGCGCCGGGGTGATCACCGCGGTCGGTGCCGAGGTGACCGGCCATCACGTCGGCGAGCGGGTGTGTGCCCTGCTCGCCGGCGGTGGCTACGCCGAGCAGGTCGCCGTGCCCGCCGGTCAGCTGCTGCCGATCCCCCAGGGCATGAGCGTGCAGGAGGCCGCGGCGCTGCCCGAGGTGGCGTGCACGGTCTGGTCCACCGTCGTCGACCTCGCCGGCCTGCGCAAGGGCCGCGTGCTGCTGGTGCACGGCGGCGGGGGCGGCATCGGCACCTTCGCCGTCCAGCTGGGCAAGGCCCTCGGCGCCACGGTGATCGTGACCGCCCGCGAGCCCAAGCACGAGCAGCTGCGCGCGCTCGGCGCCGGCCTCGCGATCGACTACAGCACCACCGACTTCGTCGAGGCGGTCCGCGACTTCACCGGCGGCCGCGGCGCCGACGTCATCCTCGACATCATCGGCGCGAAATACCTGGCCCGGAACATCGCGGCCCTCGCCCCGGACGGGCACATCACCACGATCGGCACGCAGGGCGGCACCAGGGCCGAGCTCAACTTCGGGGCGCTCATGGCCAAGCGCGGCTCGATCTCGGCGACGACGCTGCGGGCCCGGCCGGCCGACGACAAGGCGCGGATCGTCCGCGGGGTGCGCAACCAGGTGTGGCCGCTCGTCGACGCCGGCGAGATCCGGCCGATCATCGATCGCACGCTGCCGATGCGCGACGCCGCCGAGGCCCACCGCCTGATGGAGGCGAGCGACCACGTCGGCAAGATCCTCCTGCTGCCCGGCGAGCCCGCGTGACACCGCCCCGACCGCCACGAGCGCCGACCACCGGGAGCACCGGCCACCGCGAGCACCGGCCACCGCGAGCGCCGACCACCGCGGACCGCGGGCGGCACGAGCCCCCATCGCAGCGAATCCCAGCACCGTGATTCCCACCCCCCGCGCGCCCCCAGGCCCCGCGAGCCCGAGCGCCACGACGCCCAAGCGCCGCGGAGGCCAGGCGCCACGGATCGCAGGCAGGACGAGCGCAGCGGGGAGAACGCACGGAACGAGGGCGACGGGAGAACGCGCGGCGCGACGACGGCGGAAGAGCGAGCGGCGCGGGCACGGCGGGGGAGCGGTGCGCGATGAGTGCGGCGGGAGCGGGGGATTCAGTCGGTGAGGAGGCGGCGCGGGCCGGCGCCCTCGCGGCCCAGCGTGTCGCCCGGGTTGACGAGGGGGCAGGCGGCGAGCGACATGCAGCCGCACCCCACGCACGCGGTGAAGTCGTCGCGGAGCTGTTGCAGGTGCCGCATGCGCCGGTCGAGCTCCTCCTGCCAGCACTGCGACACCCGCGCCCAGTCCTCGCGGGTCGGCGTGCGGTTGTCCGGCAGCAGCGCCAGGATGGCGGCGACCTCCTTGAGGGGGATGCCGACCCGCTGGGCGATGCGGATGAAGGCGACCCGGCGCAGCGCGTCCCGCCGGTAACGCCGCTGGTTCCCCGCGGTGCGCGTGCTGGCCAGCAGCCCCTGCCGCTCGAAGAAGTGCAGCGCCGACACGGCCACGCCGCTGCGCTCGGCCAGTTGACCCACCGTGAGTTCCATGACGCCGCCTCCCGTTCGCTTGACCTCAACATTAGTTGGGGTTCTAGCGTCCGGAGGCATGCAGAACTCGCCTCTACGCATCGCCGTCATCGTGGGCAGCACCCGGGAGGGGCGCTTCGGGCCCACCGTGGCCGGCTGGCTGACCGACGAGATCACCCGGCGGCCGGACCTCGACGCGGATCTCGTCGACCCGCTCGGCCCCGGCTCCGTCACCAAGCAACTCGACCTCGCGGACGCGTTCGCCGTCGTCACGCCCGAGTACAACCACAGCTATCCCGCACCGCTCAAGGCCCTCGTCGACGACCACCGGGCGGAGTGGCAGGCCAAGCCGGTGGGCTTCGTCTCGTACGGGGGCCTGTCCGGCGGGCTTCGCGCGGTCGAGCACCTGCGGCCCGTCTTCGCGGAGCTGCACGCGCACACGATCCGGGACACGGTCAGCTTCCACGGTGGACGGAGCTGCTTCGGGCTGGACGGGCGCCCCCTGGACCCCGCGAGCACGGTCGCCGCGCGCCGCCTGCTCGACGGGCTGGCGTGGTGGGGCGTGACGTTGCGGGAGGCTCGGGCGCTTCGGCCGTACCCGGGATCGCGGGGGGAGTGACCATGCAGCGCAGTGACCGTTTTCCCGAGCCGGGCCGAGCGGCCTTCGCCGTGACCGGGGAATGGCGGGGCGCGGACAAGGAGGATGTCGCGGCGGAGCTGCTGGCCACCCGCCGGCGCGAGCCGTGGCCGGAGGGCCTGCTGGGCTGGTCGGTCTTCGTCGACGCCGACGGCGACCTGGTCCGCGACTACGCACAGTGGACCGTCGAGCCGGAGCTCCCCGATCTCACCGTGACCGGGGCGGAGAGCCACGATCGGGCCGTCTACCAGCTGCATCGCGGGACGGGGCCGGTGCCGGTGGAGCCGGGCGCGGCGGTCTTCGTCCGGGTGGACACGACCGGCGCCGATCTGGCGCGTACCTGGATCGATGCGGTCTTCACGGCCCTGGCGGGGGACATTGATCTGCCGCCGGGCGGCCTCGGGGCCTTCTTCCACATCAGTACGGACGGCCGCCGCGTCCTGAACTACGCCGAGTGGGAGAGCCCGGAGGCGCACCGCCGGGCCCTCGCCGCGACGGGAGGCGCCTCCGTCTCGGCGGGCCCGTTGTGGGACCGCGTCCGGAGCATGCCGGGCGTGCGGCCGGTGAGTGTGACGCGCTACCTGCTCTACGCGAGCGTCGTGGACACGAAATAGATCGGCATTGAGCTGCGATCTTCTCCCACTGACCGGTTAGGGGGTTTTCGTCGAGCCTGTGACCCCGTACCGTGCCCTCCGGGTTACTCCAGGTTGGAATCGGGAGGTTCGCGTGAGGGCTCGTCACGTCGCGGTGCTGGTGGCCGCATCGATTGCGCTGGCCGGGTGCGGCAACAGCGCCGAGCCGGCGACCGACAAGGCCGCCGTCGAGGCGCCGGCCGCAGCCGCGCCGGTCTCCAAGGCCGCGGCGCCGGACGAGGACGTGCTGCCCGCGCCGGACGACAAGACGGCCGGGAAGTTCGTCGCCGCCCTGAAGCGGATCGACCCGGAGATCGTCGAGGACGGCACGCAGCAGGTCGTCGACCGCGGCCTGGACCAGTGCGGCAGCGTGCAGGAATTCCCCGACAACCAGGCCTCGCTGATCAGCACGACGAACCAGCGCTTCACCTCCCCCGGGCACCCGAAGGGCTTCGGCAAGACCAAGGCCAAGAAGATCCTCGCCGCGGTCCGCAAGTACATCTGCCCCGAGTACTGACAGGCGTCACTCCGGGGCGTGCAGGATCCGCTGCGGCCCCGGACCCTTCGCGGCCAGGGTGTCCGACGGGTTGACCAGGGTGCAGCGCTGCAGGGACAGGCAGCCGCAGCCGATGCAGCCCGTCAGCTGATCGCGGAGGCGTTCCATCATCGCGATGCGGTCCTCGAGCTTGCGCTGCCAGCGGGCCGACAGCCGGGCCCAGTCGGCGCGGGTCGGGGTGCGGTTGTCGGGGAGCTCGGCGAGCGCCTCGCGGATCTCCTCGAGCGACACGCCGACCTGCTGGGCGATGCGGATGAAGGCGATCCGGCGCAGCTCGTGGCGCTCGTAGCGGCGCTGGTTGCCGCCCGTCCGGGTGGAGCGGATGAGGCCCTCGCGCTCGTAGAAGCGCAGGGCCGACTGGGCCACGCCGCTGCGGGCCGCCATGTCGCCGATCGTCAGGAGGTCCACGGGCTCCCCTTGAGCTGAAGTTCACTTCAACTTGCAGTGTGAGCCTATGACGGTAACGCAAGCACGACCAGACGTGATGGCCCGGATCACCGCGGACCGCAAGCACGCGCCGAGTGCGTACTCGACGCTCGACGTGCTGCAGGTCCTCTACGACCGCGTGCTGCGCATCTCACCCGAGACCGTGGACGCACCCGACCGGGACAGGTTCCTGCTGTCGAAGGGACACGGACCGGCCGCCTACTACGCCGTGCTGGCCGCCAAGGGCTACTTCCCCGCCGAGTGGCTGGACGACATCGGCGGGCGCGGCAGCCCGCTGGGCCATCACCCCGACCGGGTGCTGGTGCCGGGCGTCGAGGTGGGGACAGGCTCGCTGGGACACGGGCTCGGCCTGGCCACCGGCGTCGCTCTCGGCCTGCGCGCCCAGGGGTACGTCGGCACGCGCACCTTCGTCCTGCTGGGTGACGCCGAGCTCGACGAGGGCAGCAACCACGAGGCGATCGCCTATCTGGCCGCCGTCGGGCTGCCGGTGACGGCGATCGTGATCGACAACCAGTCGGCGACGCACGGGTGGCCGGGCGGGATCGCCGTACGCTTCCCGGGCTGGCAGGTCTCGCACGTGGACGGCCGCGATCACGACGACATCGCCGCCGCCCTGCGGGAACGCCCGGACCGCCCGCACGTCGTCATCGCCCGCGTCGAGCCGAAGGGACAGTGATGATGCGGGAAACCTTCGTCGCCACGACCACCGCCCTGCTGGCCGAGGACCCGCGCACCGCGCTGGTGCTCGCCGACATCTCCGCCGACGCGTTCGAGCCGGCCCGCCGTCGGCATCCCGACCGGGTGCTCAACGTGGGCATCCGCGAGCAGCTGATGACCGGGGTGGCGGGCGGGCTCGCACTGACCGGGCTGCGGCCCTACGTGCACTCGTACGCGCCCTTCGCCGTCGACCGCGCGTACGAGCAGCTCAAGCTCGACCTCGGCCACCAGGACGCCGGCGCCGTGATCGTCACGATCGGCGGCTCGTACGACGCCTCGGCCGAGGGCTACACGCACCAGTCGCCGGGCGACGTCGCGCTGCTCGACACGCTCGAGGGCTGGACCGTGCACGTGCCGGGGCACGCGGACGAGGCGGCCGAGATGCTGCGGGCCGCCGCGAGGCATGACGATCGGGTGTACGTACGCCTCTCCGCCACCCAGAACGCCAAGGCCTGCCCCGGTACGGACCTCAAGGTCATCCGCCGGGGCACGTCCGGTGCCGTGGTGCTCGCCGTCGGCCCGATGCTCGACCCCGTGCTGGCGGCGACCTGGGGTCTCGACGTCACGGTGGCCTACACGAACACGCCCCGCCCCCTCGACACGGCAGGTCTGCTCGCCCTGCATCCGACCGAGGTGATCGTGGCGGAGCCGTACCTCGCCGGGACGTCCAGCCGGGTGATCGCTGCCGCGCTGGCGCACGTACCGCATCGGTCGTTGCACCTCGGGGTGAGCCGCACCGAGCATCGCGGCTACGGGACGCCCGCCGACCACGCCGCGCACCACGGCCTCGACGCCATGGGTCTGCGCCGCTCGATCGAGGAGTTTCTCTAGGCGGTCAGGGCCGGGGGTCGCTCGCGGAAGACCTGCTTGAGGAGCGCGTCGAAGTGCCAGACGCGGTCGGGCTCCGGCACCCGGACCCGGAAGCGCTCCCGCACCCCGTCGATCGCCGTGGCCGCCACCTCGAGCGCCGTCTGCCGGGAGTCGGGACTCCACGTGACGTCGCTCAGGTGGCGCAGGTGGGCGTTGAGGTGCAGGCGCAGGCGGCGCAGCATCCGCGTCTCGTGCGTGACGACCAGGCGCCGCTGGGTCAGCAGCAGGAGGTACTCGCCGGCGAACGGCCGGTCGGGGTTCGCGCAGCGGGTCACCAGCACGGTGGTGTCGTCCGGCTCGACGCAGCGGCGGAAGACCGGCAGGTGCCGGCTCACGGTGGGAATGGCCACACCGGCTTCGGCGGCGGCGGGGAGGAACGTACGGGAGAACACGTCCATGCCGCGTTTAACGGTGGTTCACCGGGGAAGAGTCGGCTTGTTTCGAGGAACTTGTCGTCGACCCGGCGGGCGTTACAGCGCCTCGACGATCGTCGCGTTGGCCATTCCGCCGCCCTCACACATCGTCTGCAGGCCATATGCGATGCCGGACCGTCTCATGTGGTGCAGCATCGTCGTCATGATCCGCGCGCCGGAGGCCCCGAGCGGGTGACCCAGCGCGATAGCCCCGCCGCGCGGATTCAGCCGGGCCGGGTCGGCGCCGGTCTCGGCGAGCCACGCCAGCGGCACGGGCGCGAAGGCCTCGTTGACCTCGTAGACGCCGATGTCGTCCAGGCTCAGCCCGGACCGCTTGAGCGCCTTGGCGGTGGCCGGGATCGGCGCGGTCAGCATGATCACCGGATCGTCGGCCGCCACGACGGCGGTGTGCACCCGGGCCAGCGGCGTCAGCCCGTGCGCCCGCGCCCAGTCGGAGGTGGTGACGGCCAGGGCGGCGGCGCCGTCGGAGATCTGCGAGGCCGAGCCGGCCGTGACGACGCCGTCCGCCTTGAAGGGAGTCTTCAGCTGACCCAGCTTCTCCAGCGACGTGTCGCGCCGGATGCCCTCGTCCCGGCCGACGCCCTCCACGGGGACGATCTCGGCCTCGAACGCGTCCTGCGCCTCGGCGGCGGCGGCGTGACTGCCGAGGGCGTACTCGTCGAGCTGGGCCCGGCTGAAGCCCCAGCGCTCGGCGATCATCTCCGCGCCGACGCCCTGGTCGAAGGAATCGGTGCCGTAGCGGGCCTTGATCGACGGGCCGTAGGGGTCCTGATCCTGGTTGCTGGAGCCCATGGGCACCCGGCTCATCGACTCGACACCGCCGGCGACCACGAGATCGGCCTGCCCGGAGATCACCGTCGCGGCCGCCACGTGCAGGGCCTGCTGGCTCGACCCGCACTGCCGGTCCATCGTCGTGCCGGGCACCTGCTCCGGCCAGCCGGCGGCCAGCACGGCGTTGCGCCCGATGTTCCACGACTGCTCGCCGACCTGGGAGACGCAGCCCCAGAGCACGTCCTCGACGTCGGCCGGGTCCAGGCCGCTCCGCGCCGCCAGCTCGCGCAGCACGACCGCCGACAGCTCGACCGGATGGACCCCCGACAGCCCGCCCCGCCGCCGCCCGACCGGAGTCCGCACCGCACCCACGATCACCGCATCACGCATACCGTCGACGGTACTGCCATAGTGGGGACCATGGCGCCTCTCCAGTGGCGGGTGAAGCCCGTCCTCCCGGTGACGAAGCTGCTCGGCGCGGTCGCCCTCGTGGTCCTCGTGGTGGCCTTCGGCGGCGACGACCCGATCCAATGGGTGCTGGCCCTGGCCACCGCGGCCGGCCTGGCCCTGTGGGCCCTGCGCGACCTGATCCGCCCGGTCCGCCTCACCGCGGACGAGACCGGCATCACCGTGGTCGTCGGCTACGCCGCCCGCCGCCACCTGCCGTGGCCGGCGATCGAGCGCATCCGCGTGGACCGCCGCAACCACCGCGGCATCCGCAGCGAGCTCCTCGAGATCGACGCCGGCGAGAGCCTGCACCTCTTCACCATCCACGAGCTGGGCGCCGACCCGGAAGAGGTCGCCCAGGCCCTCAACCAGCTGCGCCTTCAAGCGACAAACCGCTCATAACTCACCCGCCGCCTCGGCTCGACGCAGAACCGCTCGACCGAAGGTGGCGACCGCCGAGCCGAAGGTCCAGGCTTCGGCGGATCAGGGCACGGCCCGTCAGCATGCTCGTTATCGTTCGTGCCGCTGACGGATTGCCGCGAACACTGTGAGCGTGACATGGGCTTCTATCTGCGGACCAGTCTCAGAGCAGGTCCTTTCCGGTTCACCCTGTCGCCCGCGGGCGTCGGGATCTCGGCCGGCGTGCCCGGCTTCCGCGTCGGCACGGGCCCACGCGGCAATTACGTCCGGGTTGCCGGGCCGGGAACCAGCTACTTCGGCGGACAGATGGTCAAGCCTGCTGCCCGACAGCCTCTGGTGCCCTCCCATCCGGCGAATCCGCACAGCGTCTTCATGCGCGAGCTGGCCGGAACACCCGTGCAGAATCTTGTCGCTGCCCACCCGTCCGACCTGCTTCAGCAGATCCAAGCCGCGGCTCGCCGGAAGCCACTGTGGCCGTGGATCACCGCAGTCACCGTCCTGATCGCTCTCGCCTCAGCGCCCCTCGGACTGCTGTTGCTGTTCCTAGCTGCGCCTGGCATCTGGTGGATACGACAACGAGACGTCGCCCGGCGCTCGGTCGTCGTGTTCTACCAGGTAGAGGACGCGCCCGCAGCACGTTACGAAAGCTTCACCGGCAGCAACGGCTTCGTCAGCAATGTTCAGCGCGTATGGCAGGTGGAGGCGGAAGGTGCCCTCCACACCACGCATCAACGGAAGGTCAATGCCGGTGCCGGTGCGCTGATCCGCCGCAGCGCGGGGCGACTCGATCTGGCCGGACCTCCGGTGCTCGTCACGAACATCGCCGTGCCCAGCATCCATGGCAAGGACAGGTCCTTGTTCTTCCTTCCGGACCGTGTCCTGGTGCAGCACGGGAAGCAGTTCGCCGACGTGCCTTATGCCGCGATCAGCGCTCACATGGAAGCCCAGCGCTTCATCGAGAGCGACTCACCACCCACCGATGCTCAATGCGTCGGCACGACTTGGCGCTTCGTCAACAAGTCGGGCGGCCCCGACCGCAGGTTCAACAACAACCGGCAGTTGCCGATCATGCTCTACGGACGGCTGACTCTGACGACCGCCCAGGGGCTGCTGATGGTGTGGGACTTCTCCCGGCCAGATGTTGCGGCGTCACTCGCGGACGCCGTCAACCGGATGCGCTGACAGCCGCCGACGGCGATCGGGCAGGCTATGTGGTCAGGTAGACCGTGCGGGCGATGGCGACGGCCAGCAGGAGGACGAAGAGGGCGGCCAGGCCGATGCCCTGGACGAGGTTGCGGCGGTCGCGCGGGGCGTAGGCCAGCACCACCGCCGCGAGGAAGCCGGTGGCCAGGCCGCCGAGGTGGCCCGGGATCGAGATGCCGCTGATGGTCAGCGTGAAGATGACGTTGATGACGATGACCGGCAGGATCGGCGCGATGCTCAGGTTGAGCCGCTTGAGGAGCACCAGCATCGCGGCCATCAGGCCGAAGACGGCGGTCGAGGCGCCGGC
Organism: Actinoplanes oryzae; assembly: GCF_030757795.1. Lineage (GTDB taxonomy): Bacteria > Actinomycetota > Actinomycetes > Mycobacteriales > Micromonosporaceae > Actinoplanes. The sequence goes on along the minus strand of NZ_JAUQWH010000010.1, from coordinate 70,577 downwards.
CGTGCGGGCGTCGGGGCCGGCGAAGACGTAGGCCGCCACGTTGCCGCCGAGGCCGGCCAGCAGGTAGAGGCCGGTGAAGCGCAGGGGGCCGAGGGCGCGTTCCAGCTCGCGGCCGAGGATCCACAGGGCGTACATGTTGAGGGCCAGGTGGATGACGCCGTAGTGCAGGAACATGGCGGTGACCAGCCTGTACCACTCGTCGTTGCCCGCGATGCCGGTGACGCCGAAGTTGCTGTAGCTCAGCACCGCGCCCCAGTTGAGCAGCGGGGTGGAGCTGCCGAAGAGGCCGCCGAAGCCGCCGCCGGCGATGGCGCTGCCGCCGCCCGACGAGAGGATCGAGAGGATCATCACGGCGACGTTGAGGCCGATGAGGCTCTTGGTGGCCACGCCGGCCTGACCGGCGGAGCTGCCGCCGAAGGCCGTGCGCGCCGCCCGTTGAGTGCGCCGCCCCTCGGCGACGCACTCCGGGCACTGGTGGCCCACCGACGCCGCGTTCATGCAGTCGGGACAGATGGGCCGCTCACAGCGGGTGCAGCGGACGTAGGTCTCCCTGCCCGGGTGCCGATAGCAGACGGGCGCTGTCACAGGAGACTCACTCACACCATCAAAAGTACTAGGCCCGCTCGATGGTGACGCGCTCGATGACGACGTCCTCGCGGGGACGGTCGCCGGGGCCGGTCGGGGTGGTGGCGATCGAGTCGACGACCTTCGCCGACTGCTCGTCCGCGACCTGACCGAAGATGGTGTGACGCCGGTTCAGGTGCGGGGTCGGGCTGACCGTGATGAAGAACTGCGAGCCGTTGGTGCCCGGGCCGGCGTTCGCCATGGCGAGCAGGTACGGGCGGTCGAACTGCAGCTCCGGGTGGAACTCGTCGGCGAACTGGAAGCCGGGGCCGCCGCGGCCGGTGCCGGTCGGGTCGCCCATCTGGACCATGAAGTTGGCGATGACCCGGTGCGAGATGGTCCCGTCGTAGTACGGGCCACTGCCCTTCTGGCCGGTGCGCGGGTCGACGTAGTCCTTGGTGCCCTCCGCGAGCTCCACGAAGTTGCGCACGGTCGCCGGCGCGTGGTCCGGGAAAAGCTGGAGCCGGATCGGACCGTGGTTGGTGTGCAGGGTGGCGTAAAGCGTCTCAGCCACGGGTACTCCTCACGATGTCGCGGTCGCCGCACCACCGGTTTGGCGGCCGGCGCAGGACAAGTATTTGTCTTTCGGATCCTCCCGCATGTGTCTGAACCCGCAACGTGGGGGTACCCGAAGAGGCAGCATGGGTCGTGGCAGAGAACCACAGGAGGTGCACTGGTGTTCGCAACAATGCGACGGAAGAACCGCAACGCGAAGATGAAGAGCGAGCTCGGTCAGAGCGTGGATCACTTCAAGCGTGCGGCGACGCTCGCCGCGCAGGAGACCAGCGCAACCGTGGGGCCCAAGTTCTACGCCGCACGTGACCGCGTGCAGCCCGCCGCCGCCCGGGCGAAGGACGCAGCGTCCTCCGGCTGGGGCAGTGCCGTCTCGACCGTGGGCCCGATCGTGGCCGCGGCGAGCGACAAGGCCAAGTCGGCGGGCCAGGGCGTGAGCAAGAAGTCGGCCAAGGCCAACGCGAAGGCGGCCAAGGCGGGCAAGAAGGCGGCCAAGGCGTCGAAGAAGGCGGCCAAGATCGACCGTAAGTCGAGCAGGTCCCGGGGCACCGGCAGCAAGCTGGTCGGTCTCGCCCTGGCGGGTGCCGCCGTGGGCGCGGCGGGTGCCTATGTGCTGCGCAAGCGGCGCAACGCCCAGTGGGACGAGTACGACCCGGCGACCCCGGCCACCACGTCGATCGCCTCCAGCACCACCGGCGCCGACGACGCCGCGTTCGAGCCGGCCGACCTCGCGGGGCCCTCGGGCTTCGTGACGCCGCCCGGTGCCGACGAGCCGGTCATCCCGGTGGCCGACGGCGACCAGACGTCCTCGAAGCTGCACAGCCCCGAGGTCGCCCGGCTCGCCAGCGGCAAGAACGACACCCCCCGGTAACGCGAGTTCCCGCAGCAGATGGGTCTTCGGCAACGAAGGCCCATTTGTCGTGTCCACGATCAGGCGCCCGGCGGGCGGCCTTGTCATGCCCACGATCAGGCACGCGGCGGGCGGCCTTGTCATGCCCACGATCAGGCACGCGGCAGGCGGCCCTGTCGTGTCCACGATCAGGCACGCGGCGGGCGGCTTTGTAGGGCCCTCAGCCAGGTGCGCGGCGGGCGGCGGCGGGATCGAGCGACGGCCCGGGCGGCAGGAGCGACACCAATTGCCCGGGTACGCCCACCGGAGTCACGCCCCCGTAGCCGAGCCGGGTCAGCACCTCCCGGCCGGCGAGCGGGAACCGGCGACCGGTGTCCGTGATCACGCTCACCGTGCCGCTTTCCGCCGGCGCCTCCGGTGAGGCGGTCGACACCACGACCGCGCCCTTGCCCCGAGGCACGATCACTTCGTCGGCCTGCACAGCACCGGGCACGGCCGGATCATTGGTCACCGGTACGCCGGACGGCACGGCGGCTCCGACCCGGATGTCAATGTCGCCGTCGTAGGTCAGGCACACGCTCTCCGGACCGTTGACGAGGGCCGGGACGGTGGCGGGCAGCCCGGCGGCGACGGACTGCTGGACGAGGTCGGTTCGGGAGCGCGGCAGGTTGCCGTACCCGGAAATGCTGATCTCCTGCACCCGGACCGGGGTCGCGCCGGTCTGCAGGAGTGCCGCCTGGACCGCGGTCAGGTCCGCCACGCCGTCGTCCAGCACCACGCCCCACTGGTCGGGCGTGCTGCCCTCCCCGCGCACGCGCAGGAGCAGGCCGATGTCGGCTGCGGGCAGCACCGACGACGCGTCGCCGAGATCGTCGAGGTCCGGCGGGTCGAGATCAGGCCCCGCGGGGACGGCGTTGAGCCACGCGGCCGCCACGGCGAGCGGCGTGGCCGTGTAGCCGAACCGCGTGCGGATCTGCTGCACACGCTCGGGCGGCAACAGGAACCGCTGATTCGCGTGGACGAGCCACGTGCGGTCCGCCGGATCATTGACCAGCAGCCCGCGCAACTCCTCCGCCGGGGCACCCACCCGAGGCACGGGCAGCGCCGCGCCACCGGACGCCGCGCTGCCGACGATGAGGACGCTCCTTGCCTGCCCGCCCGAGCACACCGTCCAGCGGGCCGGCAGCAGGGCGCCGGCCGCCGGCAGCGAGTCGGGCGCGTCCGGGATGCCGAGCGGATCGCCCAGCGGCACCGCCGCCAGGCTCTCCGCGGACGCCTCCCGGAGCGAGGGCGTGGCGGCATCGGCGATCAGCAGGCCGGACGTGAAGTTCAGCACGGGATGCAGCCGGTCGTCCGCCTGCAGATAGACGAACCGGGCGCCGGTGCCGCGCTCCAGGAACACCACGGCCGGGTTGCGCGCGTCGACCTTGCCGCCGCCGCGGATCAGCGCGTACGCCGCCACGGCGCCCACCACCAGGGCCGCGACGACCAGGCCGATGAGCACGGTCGTGCCGGCCCGGCGCAGCGGCGAGCGCCGGGGATCGGGGTCGTGGGCGACGAGCGCCGCCACGACCCGCTGCTGGGCGAACTGGTACGACTGCAGTTGGTCCTGCCGCGAGGGCATGCCCTCACAGTAGGGTTCCTCGATCAGTGATTACAACCAGCCATTGCGCCGGAACGTTCGGTAAAGGAAGAACGTGAACGCCAGCATCACCGTGGCGACCACCGGATAGCCGTAGACCCAGTGGGTCTCCGGCATGTAGTCGAAGTTCATGCCGTAGACGCCGGCGATGGCCGTCCACACGGTCGCGATGCCGGCCCACGAGGCGATCTTGCGCATGTCGTTGTTCTGGTCGACCGTGACCTGCGCCAGCCGCGCCTGGAGGATCGTGTTGAGCAGGTCGTCGTAGGAGGAGACCTGCTCGACCGTACGCGTCAGGTGGTCCTGCACGTCCCGGAAGTAGCGCCGGATCTCCTTCGGCACGATCCTGTTCTGCGAGGACGTGATCGTGGCCAGCGGGCGCTGCAGCGGCAGGACCGCGCGGCGGAACTCGACGATCTCCCGCTTCATCTGATAGATGGCCTGCACCGGGCTGCCCTTGTCGCGCGAGAAGGCGGCCTCCTCGATCACGTCGAGGTCGGCCTCCACCTGGTCGGCGACCGAGACGTACTGGTCGACGACCCGGTCGGTCACGGCATAGGCCACGGCCCACGGCCCCTGCGCCAGCAGATCGCTGCGCTCCTCGAGCTCCGCCCGCACCGGCGCGAGCCGCGCGGCGTCCCCGTGCCGCACAGTGATCACGAACCGGTCACCGACGAACAGCATCATGTAGCCGGTCTCGACGATCTGCGAATTCTCGGTCAGCTCGCCGTGCGGGACATAGCGGGCCGTACGCAGCACCAGGAAGTGCACCGCGCCGAACTGCTCCAGCTTCGGGCGCTGCTCGCCCTTCACCGCGTCCTCGACGGCCAGCTCGTGCAGGCCGTAGGTCCGCGCGATGGCCGCCATCTCCTCCTCGGACGGCTCGTGCAGCCCGAGCCACACGAACGCGTCGTCGCGGCCGCACGCCTCGGCCAGCGCCTCCTCGGGGTTGAACTCACCCGGCTCGCGCCGCCCCTGCACGTACACACCGCAGTCGACGACCGCGCTGCCCTTCCACACCTCGCCGCTGCTCGCCGGCGCGCCGTCGGGGGTGCCGAGGATCCGGGTCATGGCCCGCACGGGGGCGGTCCACGCCCGGGACAGTGACCTGTTGACCCCGGTCGACTTCAGACTCGCCGACCGGCTCCGGTGCACGTTGCTCTCGCTCATGAACGCCTCCCCCACACATCCCGACGTCCCCCGCCAACCCGAGGGCCCGCGAAAGGTTACGCCCGCAAGGTTGCCCGTTACCCCCGCCCGGCACGCAAAAGGGCGCCGAGCAGGCCGCCGCACTTTCGGGGGGTGAAAGAACGCGAGCGGCCCGCCCGGCGCCAGGGGGCGGGGATAATGTCGGCGCGCGGCCGCATTGTCATGCAGCGAGCGCTGTAAGCATTGTGATCCGCCCGCCGGTCCCGAGGGAAACCCGGAACCGGCGGGAAGCGCTTACTGTCAAATACCCGACAGTCAGGCCCGAACCTCGTCGATGGCCGCGGCGAGCCGGCGGACACCCTCGTCGATCTGGTCCACCGTCACGGCGGAGTAGGCGAGCCGCACCGAGTGCCGGCCGCCGTCGATGAGGAAGTCGGTGCCCTTGACCACGGCGACGCCCTTCTTCATGGCCGCCGGGAAGAGCTTGTTCACGTCGACGTCCTCGGGCAGGTCGACCCAGAGGAAGTAGCCGCCGTCGGGCTCGGTGAAGGTCGCGCCCGGGATGTGCTTGCGGATCGACTCGGCCAGGACCCGCGCGCGCTCGCCGAGGGCCGTGCTGACCGTCTGCACCGAGCGCTCGATGTCGCCGGAGATCGCGAACTGGTGCACGATCGCCTCGGAGACCATGCCGGGCGAGATGTAGAGGTTGGTGGCCTTCTTGGCGATCGCGTCGATGAGCGCCGCCGGGCCGACCAGGTAACCGACGCGGACGCCGGGGCACACCGTCTTGGTGAAGCTGGAGGCGTGCACGACCAGGCCGCTGGTGTCCATCGACAGCATCGAGGGCAGGGCCTCGCCGCGGAAGCGGATGTCGACGTACGGGTCGTCCTCGAAGATCACGAACTCGTACTGCGCGGCGAGCTCGAGCAGCACGCGCCGCTTCTCCGCCGAGAGCGTGATGCCGGCCGGGTTCTGGTAGTTCGGGATGATGTGGGCCAGCCGCGGGCGCACGCCGGACTCGAGCAGCCCGCGCAGCTCCTCGACGTCGATGCCGTCGGGCTGCAGCGTCACCTGGTGCACCTTGGCGCCCAGGTTCTGCAGGCTCAGCAGCGTGCGGTCGTAGGTCGGCTTCTCCACGATCACGTCGTCGCCGGCCCGCACGAGGTGGTTGAAGAGGAACGCGTCCGCCTGCAGCGAGCCGTTGGTGACGATGACCTGATCCGGCGAGACGTTGTGCTTGTCCGCGATCCACTTGCGCAGCGGCTGGTAGCCGACGGAGGTGCCGTACGCGGTGATGCCGGCCGGGTCGGCGTCGAAGGCCCGGGCGGCGGCGGCCTTGAGGCCCGCCACGTCGATGATGTCCAGCGACGGCGCGCCCCGGGCGAATGAGATCAACTGCTCAGCGGTCATGGCACCAGCTTACGAGCAGCGGCTATACCATTTTTCTCCGTGTCGAGTGAACCCCTTCGCGTCGCCGCTGCTCTCGTTCTCGACGATGCGGGCCGCATTTTCTTCCAGCTGCGCTCGCCGCAACGGAAGCTTTTCCCGAATTCGTGGGACGTCGTCGGCGGGCACCTCGAACCGGGCGAAACGGTCGAAGAGGCGCTCGCCCGCGAGATCGAGGAGGAGACCGGCTGGCGGCTCGCCGAGATCATCGCCACGGTCGGCGACTACCGGTACACCGGCGAGGACGGGCTCACCCGGTGGGAGACAGATTTCCTGGTCCGCGTGCACGGCGACCTCGCGCATCCGAGGCTGGAGGCGGGAAAGCACACGGCATATCGCTGGCTCGGTCCAGACGATCTGGACGTTCTGGATGAAAGCCGTCATATCAACGACGGCATGATCCGCCGGCTGGCCGAGGACGGCTTCGCGGTCCTGCGCGCTCTCGATATGTGAACGCACCGCTATCCTCGGACGGCACCCCCCTCGATTTTTCCGGGAAGGAACCACCCATGATCGGTCTGGTACTCGCCGCCGGCGCCGGACGCAGGCTGCGTCCGTACACGGACACACTGCCGAAGGCGCTCGTCCCCGTCGACGGGGAAACCACGATCATGGACATCTCGCTGCGCAACCTCGCCGCCGCGGGGCTGACCGATGTCACGATCGTGGTCGGTTACTGCGCGAGCGCCGTCGAGCAGCGCAAGGCCGCCTTCGAGGAGAAGTACGGCGTCTCCATCACCCTCGTGCACAACGACAAGGCCGAGGAGTGGAACAACGCGTACTCGCTGTGGCTCGCGCGTGACCACTTCGCGCAGGGCGCACTGCTGGTGAACGGCGACACCGTCCACCCGGTGAGTGTCGAGCAGACCCTCCTCGCGAACCGCGGACCGGGGATTCTTCTTGCCGTTGACAATGTGAAGAAGCTTGCTGACGAGGAGATGAAGACAATCTTCTCGGCAGATGGACGACTCACCAAGATTACGAAGCTCATGGATCCCTCCACGGCCTTCGGCGAGTACATCGGCGCCACGGTCATCGAGGCCTCCGCCGCCGCCGAGCTGGCCGACTGCCTCAAGGCGACCTGGGAGAAGAACCCGGACCTCTACTACGAGGACGGCTACCAGGAGTTCGCCGACCGCGGCGGCGAGATCCGCGCGGCGACCATCGGCGACATCCCGTGGGTCGAGGTGGACAACCACGACGACCTCGCCAAGGCGCGGGACATCGCATGCCGCTACTAGCCCGCAGCGTCCAGACCCCGCTGCACATCGACGTCCGCCGGGGTGCGGTCGCCGACCTGGGGCAGATCCTCGCCGACGGCCGCATCTCCTCCGGCGGTGACGTCGCCGTGGTGGTCGGCCCCGGGCTGGGCGAGCGGATCGCCGAGCTGATCCGCCCCACGCTCGGCTCGGCGGACGTCTTCACCACGGGCGGCGGCACGCTCGACGCGGCCATGGAGCTGGGCGCCAAGCTGCGCGCCCGCTCCTACGACGCCGTCGTCGCCATCGGTGGCGGCAAGACCGTCGACACCGCGAAGTACGCGGCGACCCGCTATGCGATCCCGATGGTCTCGGTGGCCACCAGCCTGGCCAACGACGGCATCGCGTCGCCGGTGGCCAGCCTGGTCAACGACGGCATCAAGGGCTCGTACGGCGTGCACATCCCGCTCGCCGTCATCGTCGACCTGGACTTCGTCGAGAACGGCCCCGACGCGGTCAACCGGGCCGGCATCGGCGACGTGATCAGCAACATCAGCGCGCTCGCCGACTGGGAGCTGAGCCGTGAGGTCCGCGGGGAGCCGGTCGACGGTCTCGCCGCGTCCCTGGCCCGCATGGGCGCCGAGGCGATGCTGACCATACCGGGCGACATGTCCGACGACGCCTTCGTCACGGTTCTGGCCGAAGCGCTGATCTCCAGCGGCCTGGCGATGGCGGTGTGCGGCACCAGCCGACCCACCAGCGGCGGCTGCCACGAGATCATGCACGCCACGGACTCGCTCTTCCCCGGTACGGCGTCCCACGGCGAGCTGGCCGGCCTGGGCGCGCTGTTCTGCACCTTCCTCCGGGGCGACGAGCGGCGCTTCGTGCAGATGGCCGACTGCCTCGAGCGGCACCAGCTGCCCCTGACCCCGGCCGACGTCGGGCTGGACGCCGACCAGTTCGTCGAGATCGTCGAGTTCGCGCCGCGGACCCGGCCGGACCGCTACACGATCATCGAGCACCTCGCCATGACCCCGGACGAGATCCGCAGGAAGCTGGCCGACTATGCCGACGCCGTCGCCCACCGCTGACCAGCCCCCCGCCGGCCCCTCGCCGGCGGGTGGCACTGTCCCTCCGAGCACCACCACCACGGCCGTGGGCAGCGCCCCCACGGCCGCGGACTACTACCGGGTCAACCGGGGCGGCGGCCTGTTCAGCGAGGCGATCAGCCAGCGCCTCGGCTCCCGGGTCGCGGTCTTCGCCCACAAGCACCGGCTGGCGCCCACCGTGCTGTCCGTGGCCAACCTCGGCCTGAGCTGCCTGGTCTCGTTCATCGTCGTCGCGGCGGCCGAGCCGGTGGCCGACGACCGCATCTGGGCGTGGCCGATCGGCCTGCTCGCCCTCCTGGGCTGGCAGGCCGCGTACGCCCTCGACTGCTCCGACGGCCAGCTCGCCCGGGTCACCGGCCAAGCCAGCACCGCGGGCGGCCGCGTCGACGTCCTGTGCGACGTGGCGGCGCAGATCGCCCTGGTGGCCGCCCTGTCCGCCACGGCGTCGGCCCAGGTCCCGGAGACCCCCTCCTGGCTGCTGGCGGCCTTCGCGGGCACCTGGATGGTCAACCTGGTCACCTCGGTCATGCAGACCGGCGCCCAGGCGTCCAGCATGGTGACGAGCAGCTCGCTGCCCGTACGCGTGGTCAAGCTGGTCCGCGACTACGGCGCGGTGATCGCCCTCGCCGGGGTCGTCCTGACCGTCGCACCGCAGTTCACGATCTGGGTGATCGGCGCGTTCACCCTGGTCAACGGCGGCTTCCTGGCCGCCAGCATCGCCTTCTCCGGCCGCAAGGCCCTCAACGGCTAACTGCCCGGTGGCTTGACGGCCACCGGGCCCGGTTACTGAAGATCATCGTTCGCCCAGGGATGGGCGCGCACACGTTCCAGCTCCTGCTGCCACTCCGGCCGCTGGTCCTCATGCCAAAGTCGCCCCATGAACCTGCCCGGGTGACCCTGCGCGTTGACCACCAGGACGGTGAGGTCGGGCTCCCGGCGCCCTTCGCATTGCCTCGCGAGCCGGTCGAGCACCGCTTGCTGCCCCTGGTTGGAGCCGCCGAAGCAGCGGGCCAGTTCGCCGTACGTCGGCAAGTGGGTTTCCTTACGGCGGAGGGCCCCCAGCAGGAAAGCCCTGACCGCGAAGTCGTTCCGGATCTGCTGCACCACCTCAGGCTGGCATGCCGGCCTCACACGCGGACGGGAATGGCCGACGAGGTGCCCAGCACCTTGCCGGCCTCGTCCAAGGCGTCCACGGCGACGTACTCGACCATGCCCGGGATCGTCAGCTCGGTCTCGAAGCCGGCCGACGCCGCCTCCACCGGCTGCGCGAGCTGGCCGGGCTGCGAGCCCGAGCGCGCCCGCCACGTGGCCACCTTCGTCGCGCCGTTCCAGCTGGCGTTGACGATGACGGTGTCGTTCTCGACGCGGAGGCCGAGGGCCGGCTGGTCCGCCGGGGCGCCCGCCCAGTCGATCTTGTAGGCGCGGTACGACTGGTTGTCCAGGGGCAGGTGGCCGTCGAGGCGGACGGTGCCGTCGGGGGCGTACTCGGTGAACCACGGCGACTGGCCCCAGCCGATGAAGGAGCCGCCGTCCGGGAGCTCGCGGAAGTTGCCCTGGGTCGGGGCCAGCAGCTTCTGCGGGTGCTTGAACTCGCGGACCATGGCGACCGTCTTCGCCGACTCGTCGATCCGGAAGATCAGGCCCCGGCTCTGGTCCTTCTGCTGGGTCAGGCCGGCGCCGTTGTCGAAGACGCTGTACGTACCGTCGCTGCGCCGCCGGAAGTCGTGCTGCCAGCTGAAGGCGGCGTCGGCGGCCACTGTGAACGACGATTTCTTGCCACCCACCCGCCACATGACGGCGCCGGTGCGCTTGTTGATCTTGTAAGTGGTCCACGTGTGGCGGGCCGACACGAGCACGTTGCCGTCCGCGTCGAGGCCGACGGAGTTGGCGTGGAAGTAGTCGTACGGCAGGTGGGCCGAGTCGCCCGTCGGCACCGGCGCGTAGGACTCGTCGATCGGCACGTACTTGCTGGAGCGCCATTCCCACAGGCGCTCGCCGGTCTCGATGTCGACCTCCTGGATGACGCCCTCGTGCAGGACGCCGTCCGCGGGGCCGCCGAGCGGCGTGAGGTCGTACGGGATCGGGTCGTAGACCCAGAAGAGCGCCGTGTTCTGCGGCGTGATCACGAAGTCGTGCTGGTCCGCCTGCTCCGAGCCGACCGCGCGGACCCGGGTGATCTCCCGGTACGCGCTGTCCGCGATCACGAACTCGCCCTGCCCCACGCCCTGGCCGCCGGTGCCGCCGATCGTGCCCTCCCACCAGGTCAGCACCGGCTCGCCGCGGTAGGTCTGCGCCTTGAAGTCGATGGCGACCGTGGCGGGCGGCGGCACGCTGCGGTACCAGACGGTCTGACCCGCCTGGTTCACGATCAGCGGACCGGTCGCCGTGGCGAACGGGGTCAGCATGATGACGCCCGGCGTGGTGCCGGTCGCGGGCGTGGTGATCGTGACGGGCACCGGGTTCAGGTCGGGCCGCGACTTGTAGGCCGCGGGCGTCGCGGCCGTGTCCGCCTGACCCTCCGAAGGCGCGGAGGAGGGCGCCAGCGCATAGCCGACGCCGCCGCCCGCGGCCGCCACCACGGCGGCCCCTCCGATGCCCAGCAGCAGTGTGCGGCGAGAAGTCATGCGGCCGAGCTTTCCCGTTCCGGGCCCGCTCTATCTCGATGTGACCTGGGAATTTGCCGTCAGTTCCGAGTAAATTCCGAGCAGCCGCCGGGTCACGACGTCCGGGTGGAAGGCGCCGAGATAGCGCTCGCGGGCCGCGGCCGCCTTCAGCGCGGCGCCCGCCCGGGCGATCGGCAGTGCCGCCGCCAGCGCCGCCGGGTCCGGGGGCACGGCCCAGCCCGCCGGCTCCGCGGTCTCGCCGACGCCGAGCAGATAGGGGATGCCGCCCACGTCCGTGCCCAGCACCGGGCGCCCGGCGGCCATCGCCTCCAGGATCACCGTCGGGAGCACGTCGTTCCACGTCGGCACGGCGACCACGACCGACGCCGCGTCCCGGGCGGCGGTCATGCCGGCCCGGTCCAGCGGCCCGAGATAGGTCACGTCGTCGCGCTCGGCGGCGGCCCGCTCGGCGAGCTCGCGCAACTCGCCGTCGCCCGCGATGCGGAGCGGGCCCAGCTCGCCGTCCGGGTGCTGCCGCCAGGCCTGCAGCAGCAGGTCCAGGCCCTTCTCCGGGGAGAGCCGGGCGGCGTAGAGGAAACCGTCGCCCAGCGGCGCCGGCTCGCCCGGGTCCGGCAGGCCGTTGGGCTTGATCACGATGCGGTCGTCCGGGATGCCGTAGTCGCGCAGGTGGTCCGCGATCCGCCCGGTCAGCGCGATGTACCGGTCGACCGAGCGCCAGGTGGGCCGGTGCACCGCGAGCGTGGTGGCCATCAGCGCGCTCTGCGCCGCCGAGCCGCGGTAGCACTTGTGCTGCACCGCCGGCCAGCCGAACGCTTTTCCTCGGCAGTCGTGGCAATTGTGCCCGTCGCGGAAGTAGAGGCCGGAGGAGCACACCTGCCGATAGTTGTGCACGGTCTGCACCACCGGCACGCCGTGCTTGTGCGCGGTCTTGACGACCCACGGCGACAGCAACGGGTACGGGTTGTGCAGATGCAGCACGTCCGGACGCTCGCGCTCCAGCAGCTCCGCGAGGTCGCGCTGGGCGGCCCGGCCCCAGATCGGCGACACCGGCAGCAGAGCCTTCTCCACCGCCGGCAGGTCACCGATCGAGTCGGAGGCACGCTGGAACGGCAGCACGTCGACCCCGGCCTCGGCGAGCTGGGCGATCTCGGTGTCGACGATGACGTTCTCCCCGGAGGGAATCGCCTCGCGGTATCTGTTGTGCGCAACGACGACCTTCACGGCGACAAACGCTACCGTTGTCTGTGTGCCAGAGCTGCCCGAGGTCGAGGCGCTCGCCGCGTACCTGCGGGAGCGTGCGGTCGGCCACACCGTGGAGCGCTTCGAGGTGTCCTCGTTCAGTGCCCTGAAGACCTATGACCCCGCGCCGAGCGCCGTGGCCGGACTGACGGTCGCCTCCGCCGGCCGGCACGGCAAGTTCCTCGACGTCGGGCTCGGCGCCGACGTCCATCTCGTCGTGCATCTGGCCCGGGCCGGCTGGCTGCACTACCGCGACTCCTTCAAGTCGCCCGCGCCGCTCAAGCCGGGCAGCGGCCCGATCGCGATCCGGGTCCGGCTCGACGACGGCTCCGGCTTCGACCTGACGGAGGCCGGCACGCAGAAATCCCTGGCCGCTTATCTCGTACGCGACCCGGCCGAGGTGCCCGGCGTGGCCCGCCTCGGCCCCGACGCGCTGGCGGTGGACCGTGACGAGTTCGCCGAGCGGATCCGCAGCCGCAACGGGCAGGTCAAGGGCGTGCTGACCGATCAGGAGGTGCTCGCCGGGATCGGCAACGCCTACTCCGACGAGATCCTGCACGTGGCCAGGATGTCGCCGTTCGCACTGACCGGCAAGCTGACCGACGAGCAGCTCACCACGCTCTACGAGGCGACGCGCCAGGTGGAGACCGACGCCGTGACCCGGTCGGTGGGGCAGAAGGCCGCCGAGCTCAAGGGCGAGAAGCGGGCCGGGATGCGGGTGCACGCGCGCACCGGGCTGCCCTGCCCGGTCTGCGGCGACACGGTGCGTGAGGTCTCGTTCGCAGACAAGAGTCTTCAGTACTGCCCGACGTGTCAGACCGGCGGCAAACCGCTGGCCGACCGCCGACTGTCGAAGCTGATCCGCTGACGCCGCCGGCCGTCACAGGCAGTGATCGCGTGAGGACACGTCGAAAGCTGCCACGACGTCACCTTCTTCTGCGTCGTTCCATCGGTATAGTGGCCCGGTCCCCACGCGTCGTCCGTCGCGCATGGGGCATCGACGGCCCCGCCGGGGTTCCGGGGGCCGTGGCGGTGCGTAATGTTCGCGGTGCGGGCGGTCCGTGATGCGGGAGGACATAGGCGAGGTGACCACAAGCCTCCAGCGCCCGGCGCCCAGCACCAGCAAGAGCCGGAGCGGCATGCCGTACGACAGCTTCGAGTGGCAGCAGGAGCCACCGCCGAGTAACGGCGTGCCACGGTCCGCGTGGACGCGTCAGCACCGCCGGCTCTCCCGGTGGCACCGGCCGTACACGGCGATCCTGGTCTTCCTGGACCTGATCTCCGCGCTCTTCGCGAGCTATCTCGCGGTCACGTTCATCCAGAAGGCGAGCTCCGGCTTCCAGGGCCGCGAGGAGATCTTCTACCTCGTGGCCTTCATCGGCCTGCCGCTCGGCTGGCTGGCGATCCTGTGGGGCAACGGCAGCTACGACCGCCGCTGCCTGGGCCTGGGCAGCGAGGAGTACAAACGCGTCGTCCGGGCGTTCGTCGCCGTGGTCGCCGCGGTCTCCCTGCTCGCGTTCGGCACCAAGACCGAGCTGTCGCGTCTGACCATCGGCTATGTGACGATCACGGCCCTGATCTTCATCTTGTTCTGCCGGGTCGCAGCCCGGCAGGTCCTGCACGTCGCCCGGCGCAAGACCGGCCACGGCGCGCACCGGATGATCCTGGTCGGCACGCTGCCCGAGGCGCTCGAGGTCTACACCGCGGTCACCCGCAGCCCGGCCGCCGGCCTCATCCCCGTCGCGATCCACATCACCGACGGCTATGCGGCGGCCCGGGGCATCGAGACGCCGGTCCCGGTCTATGCCGGACGCGACGTGCTGACCCTCGTCCGCGAGGTGGGCGCCGACACGATCGCGGTCTGCGGCTCGGCCAGCTCCGAGCCCGGCGAGCTGCGCCGCCTGGCCTGGCAGCTCGAGGGCACCGGCGTCGACCTCGTCGTCGCGCCGCAGCTCACCGACATCGCCGGCCCGCGCGTGCACATCCGCCCGATCGAGGGCCTGCCGCTGCTGCACGTGGAGGAGCCGACCCTCTCCGGCCCCGGCTGGCTGGTCAAGAACCTCATCGACCGCGTGGTCGCCTTCTTCGGGCTGCTGTTCCTCTCGCCGGTGCTCGCGGTCATCGCGATCGGCATCCGGCTCTCCGACCCCGGCCCGGTGTTCTTCCGCCAGCCGCGCGTCGGTCACGAGGGCCGCACGTTCCGGGTCTGGAAGTTCCGGACCATGTACGTGGACGCCGAAGAGCGCAAGGCCAGCCTCGAGGAGCTCAACGACTCCGACGGCATGCTCTTCAAGATGAAGAACGACCCGCGCATCTTCGCCTTCGGCAGCAAGCTGCGGAACACCTCGCTCGACGAGCTGCCGCAGCTGATCAACGTGCTCAAGGGCGAGATGTCGCTGGTCGGGCCGCGGCCGCTACCCGCCGACGACGGCGACTATCTGGGCGACGTGCGGCGGCGGCTGCTGGTGCGCCCCGGCATCACCGGCCTGTGGCAGGTGTCCGGCCGCTCCGACCTGTCGTGGGACGAGGCCGTGCGGCTCGACCTGTACTACGTCGACAACTGGTCGCTCACGTACGACCTGGGCATTCTCTGGCGTACGGTCGGGGTGGTCCTCAAGCAGAAGGGCGCTTACTAGCGCTTTGCCGCCGTTGCCGTCAGGATCTCCGCATGGGCGGACAGATCGGCAGCGCGGTCGCCGTCGTCGCCGTCCTGGTCGCGCTCGGCGGGGCGGTGGTGGCGGTGCTGCGGCTGCGGGCCCGGCGCGGGGTCGCGACGGCGGAGCAGCGGGCGACCTATGACGTGCTGCACTCGGCGTCGCTGGCTGCGGAGCCCTTGCGTACGGGCCTGACCGCCGCGACCGCCGGCAAGGCGGCCCGGCACCTGCGCCGGCTGGTCGGCGCGCCGGGGCTGACCGTCGCCGACGCGGAGCGGTGCCTGGCCTTCGACGGGCGGGGAAGCCACCACGGCGACCAGTTCGCCGAGGCGGCCCGGCGGGTCGTCACCGGCAACCGGTCGATCGTGCTGAGCGCCGGTGACCTGCCCTGCGACCGGGTCGACTGCATCGTGCGCGGCGCGGTGGTCGCGCCGCTGACCGGCGCGGACGGGCAGGCGCTGGGTGCGCTCGTCGCGGTCGCCGACAGTCATCCGGCGCCCGGGCTGGTCCAGGCGACCATGGAGACGGCCCGGTGGGCGGGCTCGCAGCTGGCGCTGGCCGAGCTCGATTCCTCCCGCGAGCGGCTGGCCCGGGCGGAGGTGCGCGCGCTGCGGGCCCAGATCAGCCCGCACTTCATCTACAACGCGCTGACCGCGATCGCCTCGTTCGTCCGCACCGATCCCGAGCGGGCGCGGGAGCTGATCCTGGAGTTCGCCGAGTTCACCCGCTACTCGTTCCGCGCGCACGGCGAGTTCACCACGCTCGCCGAGGAGCTGCGGTCGATCGACCGCTATCTGACCATCGAGCGGGCCCGCTTCGGCGACCGGCTGCAGGTGCGCCTGCAGATCGCGCCCGAGGTGCTGCCGGTCGGGCTGCCGTTCCTGTGCCTGCAGCCGCTCGTGGAGAACGCCGTCCGGCACGGGCTGTCGCGCAAGCCCGGCGTCGGTATGGTGAGCATCGAAGCCCGTGATGCCGGTGCCGAATGTCACATCACGGTCGAGGACGACGGGGTGGGCATGGATCCGGCGGCGCTGGCCGCGGGGGTCGCGCAGGCGGCGGCCTCGAACGGCAGGGGTGACGAGGCCGGGCAGCACGTCGGGCTCTCGAATGTGGACGAGCGGCTGCGCACGGTCTTCGGCGACCGCTTCGGGCTCGTCGTGGAGACAGCGCCGGGAGCGGGGACCAAGGTGAGCATGCGAGTGCCGAAATTCCATCCGGGGGTACGCGCGTGAGTCTCGTGGTCCTGGCCGTGGATGACGAACCACCGGCGCTGGACGAGCTCGCCTACTTGCTCAACGCC
The DNA here is from genome assembly GCF_030757795.1 of Actinoplanes oryzae. Lineage (GTDB taxonomy): Bacteria > Actinomycetota > Actinomycetes > Mycobacteriales > Micromonosporaceae > Actinoplanes. Next base: position 54,228 of record NZ_JAUQWH010000010.1, on the reverse strand, counting down.
GACGCTCGGGTGGCGTACGTGCACCGGGCCGGCGACGCGACCGAGGCGTTGCGCGTGCTGCGGGACACCGAGGTCGACGCGGTGTTCCTGGACATCCGGATGCCGGGGCTGGACGGCATGGAGCTCGCCCGGATCCTGCACCGCTTCGCGCGTCCGCCGGCGATCGTCTTCGTGACCGCCTACGACGACGGGGCGGTGGACGCCTTCGACCTGGGCGTCACGGACTATGTGCGCAAACCGGTCCGGGCCGAGCGCCTCGGCGAGTCGCTGCGCCGGGTCGCGGGGCTGCGGGCCACGCCGGCGCCGGCGCCGCCGAAGCGGGAGGACGAGCCCAGCATCCCGGTCGAGCTGGCGGGCACGACCCGGCTGCTGCCGCGGTCGTCGGTGCGGTGGGTGGAGGCGCAGGGGGACTACGCGCGGCTGCACACGGCCGACAACTCCCATCTCGTACGCGTCTCGCTCGCCACCCTCGCCGAACGCTGGGCCGACGCGGGGTTCGTGCGCATCCACCGGTCGTACCTGGTCCAGCTCCGGCTGGTGCGGGAGCTGCGCCTGACCTCGTCCGGTTATGTGGTCAGCATCGACGGCGCCGAGCTGCCCGTGAGCCGCCGGCACACCCGCGAGCTCAAGGACCGCCTGATCCGGGCCGTGAAGAACGACTGGACGCGCTGAATCCACAGAGTTATCCACAGCCTCCACAGGTTGTCCCCAGAGTTATCCACAGGCTGCAGATCTTCACGGGTTGTCCACAACTCCCCCTCCGCGCCTGCACGACAAGTCAATAAGCTGCTCGGCGCAGGGGCGGGGTCGGCGCGCCACGGGGGCGCGCCGCACTTGTTCCTCCTGCTTCGAGGAGGTGGCACGAGATGACGGGTGCGCCCGACACGCCGCAACGGCGGGTCCTCGTGGTCGAGGACGAGCGGACGATCGCCGAGGCGGTCGCCGCGCGGCTGCGGGCCGAGGGCTTCGCGGTCGATCTCGCCGCCGACGGCCCCGGCGCGGTGGAGGCCGCCCGCCGCACCCGGCCCGATGCGATCGTGCTCGACGTCATGCTGCCGGGCTTCGACGGCCTCGAGGTGTGCCGCCGCGTGCAGGCCGAGCGGCCGGTGCCGATCCTCATGCTGACCGCCCGCGACGACGAGACCGACCTGCTCGTCGGCCTGGCGGTGGGCGCCGACGACTACCTCACCAAGCCGTTCTCGATGCGCGAGCTGACCGCCCGGGTGCACGCCCTGCTGCGCCGCGCGGTCCGCAACGCCGCGCCGGCCGCCCCGGAGCTGCTGCGCTTCGGCGACCTCGAGATCAATCTGTCGGAGCGCCGGGTGCTGCGCGCCGGGGTCGAGGCGCGGCTCACGCCGACCGAGTTCGACCTGCTCGCGCATCTGGCCGCCCACCCGCGCACGGTCCTGCCCCGCGAGCGGCTGCTGGCCGACGTGTGGGGCTGGGCGGACGCGTCGGGCACGCGCACGGTCGACAGCCATATCAAGGGCCTGCGCCGCAAGATCGGCGCCGACCTCATCCGCACGGTCCACGGCGTCGGCTACGCGCTGGAGGTGGCCCGGTGAAGCTGCCGGTCTTCCTGCTCGGCCGCCAGATGCGCCTGCCGGCCGTCCTCGTGCGCCTGCTGGGCCGGCTCCCGCAGCCGCTCGATCCGGTGCGCTCGATCAAGGCCAAGCTCGCCGGCGCCCTCGGCATCGCGGGCGGCGTGGGGCTGCTCATCTTCTGGTGGAGCCTCGACTGGATCCGCGTCGACGTCGCGTGGTTCGCCGTCGCGGTCGCCCTCGGCCTGGTCACGCTGCAGGTCATGGCGCACGGCGCGACCGTGCCGCTGCGGGAGATGACGATCGCGGCCAAGGCGATGGCCCGCGGCGACTACACCCTGCGGGTCCGCGCCACCTCCCGCGACGAGGTGGGCGAGCTGGCCACCGCCTTCAACCAGATGGCCGCCGACCTCGCCGCGGCGGACCAGCAGCGCCGCGAGCTGATCGCCAACGTGTCCCACGAGCTGCGGACGCCGATCACCGCCCTGCGCGGCCTGCTGGAGAACATCGTCGACGGCGTCTCGCAGGCCGAGCCCGACACCATGCGCACCGCGCTGGCCCAGACCGAGCGCCTCGGCCGCCTGGTCACCGAGCTGCTGGACCTGTCCCGGCTCGACGCGGGCGTGGTGCCCCTGGTCCGCAGGCCGATCGACGTGCCCTCCTTCCTGGAGGAGGTCGTCCGCGAGGCCCGGGTCACCGCCGACGGCACCGGCCGGGAGGTCCACTTCGAGGTCACCGCCCCGGCGTGCACGATCGGCGGCGACCGCGAGCGGCTGCACCAGCTCTTCGCCAACCTGCTCGACAATGCCGCCCGGCACAGCCCGCCCGGCGGCACGGTGACGGTCCGCGCTGAGCGCCACGACGACTGCCTGCGCATCGCCGTCTCCGACCAGGGCGACGGCATCCCGCCGGCCGAGCGCGAGCGGGTTTTCGAGCGCTTCACCCGCGGCGAGCGGGCCACCGGCGGCGGCACGGGCCTCGGCCTGGCCATCGCCCGCTGGGTGGCCCAGCTCCACGGCGGCTCGATCGCCGTCGCCGACCCGCCGCCCGGCGGCCCGATCGCCGTCGCCGACCCGCTGCCCGGCGGCCCGATCGCCGTGGCCGGCCCGCTATCCGGCGGCCCGATCACCGTGGCCGACCCGCTGCCCGGCTGCCACATCCACGTGCGTCTGCCGCTCGCCTGACCCCAGCGGCCCGGCCGCTGTACACATCTTCATCCAGCCCTTCTTCCAGCCCACGGCCTTTCCGCGCCGGTCGTGGGACGGGATCCGCTGTCCCTTTCTCCGGGACAAATGCCACGCACAGGGGGATAAAGCCATGTCCAATCCCACCGGACGACCGCAGCCGGCCGCCGCCCTCGCCACCAAGCCCCCAGGGGCGCAGCACGGTGGGAAGGGCCCGGGCGGAGCTCCGCCGATGCCGCCGATCCTGGGTCCGTGGCCGCACTTCTCCGTCTGGGGGCACAGCTGGCCCGGTCCCGGCCGCCCGGCCGCCGCGCCCACGGCCTGGTCCCTGCTGGCCGCCGCCGCGGTCGCCGCGGTCAGCGTGCCGCTGTCCCGGGGCGGCGCCGGCTGGCTCGTCGCCGTGGCCGCCGGCCTCGCGGCGCTGACCGTGGCGCGTCTCGTGCCGCAGCGCCCGTCCGGCGGTCCTCCGCCGCTGGTGCCCGGGCCGGCCCGGGCGCTCGATCCCGCGCGGCACGTGTGGGCCAGCGCCACCGTGCTCCTGATCGCAGTGGGCACTGTCCGGGCGGCCGGCTGGCTGTTCGTGCTGTGCCTGCTCACCGCCATGCTCACCGGCGCCCTCGCCGCCGGCGGGTCGCCGGGCCGGAGCCTGGCCCGGGTCCTGCTGCTGGCGGCGTGTTCCCCGTTCCGGGCCGCGCCGTGGGTGGGGCGCGGGCTGCTGACCGGTCGCCCGGCCGGCGGTGCGTCCGTGCCGGGCGAGGGCAGCGGCGGCGGGTCCGAGCCGGCTGCGGGCAGCGGCGGGTTGCGGCTGGGAGTCACCGTGGTCGTCTCGCTGGTGCTGCTGGTGGTCTTCGGGGCGTTGTTCGCCTCGGCGGATGCGGCGTTCGCGGGCATTTTGCGGACCGTCGTGCCCGACGTCGACGCGGTGACGGTCGTGCGCTGGGTGTTCGTCTTCGCCGTCGCGGGCGGAGTTCTCGGGGGTGCCGCCTATCTCCGGGCCGCGCCGCCGGCCGCCGGGCGCAGCGCGCGCACGCCCCGCCGGGTGCGGAGGCTGGAGTGGGCGGTGCCGCTGTCGCTGCTCGTCCTGCTTTTCGCGCTGTTCGTGGCGGTGCAGCTGACCGTCCTCTTCGGAGGCGCGCAGCACGTGCTGGTCACCGAGGGCCTGACCTACGCGGAATATGCCCGCAGCGGCTTCTGGCAGCTGCTGGTGATCACCGGGCTGACCCTGCTCGTGCTGGCCGGCGCGGCCCGCTGGGCGCCCCGGAGCGCGCGGGCCGACCGGATGCTGGTCCGGGTCGTTCTCGGCGCACTGTCGCTCCTCACGCTGGTGATCGTGGCCTCGGCGCTGCACCGCATGGACCTCTACGCAGACACCTACGGGCTGACCCGGCTGCGCGTTCTGGTGATGCTCTGCGAGGCCTGGCTCGGCGCGGTCTTCCTGATGATTCTCGGCGCCGGGGTGCGGCTGCGGGCGGCATGGCTGCCCCGGGCCGTCGTGGCCGCCGGGGTGCTCGCCCTGCTGGGCCTGGCCGCCGCCGACCCCGATCGGCTGATCGCGGACCGCAACGTCGCGCGTTTCGAGCAGACCGGCACCATCGACACGGCGTACCTGGCGACCCTGTCGGCCGACGCGGTTCCGGCGCTGGACCGGCTGGCTCCGGAGCAGCGGGCGTGCGCGATCGCGCCGATCGCCCGGCGGCTGGCCGCGAGCAGCGACGACTGGCGCGGGTGGAACAGCGGGCGCGAGCGGGCCCGCGAGCTGCTCGCCGGGCGGGCGCCGGGGCGGGAGGTCGGGTGCCCGCCCGTCCGGTATTGATCGACGGGGCTTGACTTCGGGCGCGGGGCGGCAAGACTGCCGGACATGAGTGAGGAGCCGGCGACCGAGCCGCGGCCACCCCGGCGGACGCGCGTCGTCCTCGGCGAGGTGGCCGCCGCCGCAGCGCAGCGCCGTCCCGCTCAGCGCACCGCGAGCGCGGAGAGCGGGGGCCCGGGCGGTGTCACCCCGGGCGGAGCACGCGGGCCGGGAGCGGATGACACGGGCCGGGAGGAACCGGCACGTCAGGACCCGACGCGGGCGGACCTGGAGGAGCTGACGCCGGTGGGGGAGGCACTGGTCGTCGGGCTGGTCCGGGCGCAGCTGGCGCTGGCCGTGCGGCTCAGCCTGGTCGTGGCAGCAGGCCTCGGGGCGTTGCCGCTGTTGTTCGCCGTGGCGCCGGCGGTCGGCCGGGCGAAGGTGCTCGGCATCAACCTGCCGTGGGTGCTGCTGGGCGTGCTCGCGTTCCCGTTCCTGGTGCTCGTCGGGTGGGCCTACGTGCGCTGGGCCGAGCGCAACGAGCAGGACTTCGTCGCCGTCATCAGGCGGCCGGAGTCGTGAACCCGTACGTCGTCCCCGGGCTGGTCGTGGTCGTCCTGATCACGGTCGGCATCGGGGCGTACGGCCTCCGGTTCGCCCGCACCACATCGGACTTCCTCGTGGCGTCCCGCTCGGTCAGCCCCGCCTGGAACGCCGCCGCGATCAGTGGCGAATACCTGTCCGCCGCGTCGTTCCTGGGCGTGGCCGGGCTCGTCCTGCGGTACGGCGTCGACGTCCTCTGGTACCCGGTCGGGTTCGCCGCCGGCTACCTCGCGTTGCTGCTCTTCGTGGCCGCACCGCTGCGCCGATCGGGGGCGTTCACGCTGCCCGACTTCTGCGAGGTGCGCCTCCGGTCGCCTCTGTTGCGCCGGCTCGCCACGGTGTTCGTGATCTTCATCGGCTGCCTCTATCTCGTGCCGCAGCTGCAGGGGGCGGGACTGACCTTCACCACCGTGGCGGGCGGCCGGTACGAATGGGGAGCGCTGCTGATCGGCGCCGTCGTCACGGCCAACGTGGCCCTGGGCGGGATGCGGGCGATCACGTTCGTGCAGGCGTTCCAGTACTGGCTCAAGCTGACTGCTCTGGCCGTACCCGTCATCTTCCTGATCCTGCAGTGGCAGGCGGACGGGCGACCGGCCGTCACCCCGCCCAGCGGCCCGGTCTTTCCCGCCGCGACGACCGTCGTGGTGCGGCAGGACGCCGTGCTGGACGGCACGCTGACCGTCCGCGCGGGCGAGCGGCTCACCTTCGCCGAGGGCGACCGGGTCCCGCGGGTCAGCTCGGTGGACACGGCCGAAGGCGCCGCATGGCTGCTGCCCGGCGGCGACACCGGGCTGTTTGCGACCTACTCGCTGATCCTGGCCACGTTCCTGGGCACGATGGGGCTGCCGCACGTGCTCGTCCGCTTCTACACGAACCCGGACGGCGCCTCGGCCCGGCGCACCACCCTGGTCGTGCTCGCGCTCGTCGGGCTCTTCTACCTGCTCCCCACGTCGTACGGCGTCCTGGGCCGGATCTACACCCCCCAGCTCCTGATGACCGGCAGCACCGACGCCGTGGTGCTCCTCCTGCCCGAGGCCGCCCTGGGCGACGGGCACCTGGGCCAGCTCCTCGGCGCGCTCGTCACGGCCGGGGCCCTGGCCGCCTTTTTGTCGACCTCGTCCGGCCTGCTCACCAGCGTCGCCGGGGTGATCTTCACGGACGTGCTGCACGCCGAGCGGGGCGGCTCGGTGCGCGACTTCCGGCTGGCGACGGTGCTGGCGGCCGCCGTACCGGTGCTGCTGTCCCTGCAGGTGGCCGACCTGGACGTCTCGCAGGTGGTGGGGCTGGCCTTCGCGGTGGCGGCGTCGAGCTTCTGCCCGCTGCTCGTGCTCGGCATCTGGTGGCGCGGGCTGACGGACGCCGGGGCGATCGCCGGGGTGCTGGCCGGCGGCGGCGCGGCCATCGCGTCGGTGTTACTGACCGTGCTGGGATCTCCGCTGCCCGGCTGGCTGGCCGGGGTCGTCGGGCAGCCCGCCGCGTGGACCGTGCCGCTGGCCTTCGCCGTCATGATTTCGGTTTCCCTGCTGACAAAGAGACGCGTTCCGCGGGACATCGGCGCGACGATGCGGCGGCTGCACACGCCGGAATCCTTGCGACTGTAATGAACCTTTCGAGGTCGACGCTCCGTACTGAAGCGTGCCACCCCAGGGGCCCATCCCCAGAGCTGCACCCGAGCAGCGCGGCCCCGGACGCAAAGGAGCAGGGCATGTACTCGAGGCGCAGGAACAGCCGCACCCGCAAGGTGATCATCGGCATCGCGGCGGCGGCGCTGGCCGGCGGGGCGTTCGCGGTCAGCACGGGTCTGAGCAGCGCCGGGGAGAACTGCGCCGGGCTCGATCAGGCGCTGCAGAACAACCTGAACTTCATCGCCGACCAGAAGGCGAACCCGGACGCGCTCTCGGACGCCCGCATCGCGAACCGCCAGGACGTGGTCAACCTGATCAACCAGCGCCGGGCGGCCGCGGGCTGCACGGGTGACGTGGAAGCCGCGCCGCCGGCCCCGGCCACGACGGCGCCCACCCAGCAGGCGACCACGCCGCCGCCGGCACAGGAGGAAGAGCAGGAGCAGGGCGCAACCGGCGATGTGGTCTGCAAGGGCTCGACCGTGACGCTTTCCGGCGAAGCGGGCGCCCCGGCGGCCTCCAGCGGCACCTTCCCGATCGGCACCACGCTCAAGGTGACCAACCTGGACAACAACAAGAGCATCACCGTGAAGGTCGCCACCCCGTCGGGCAGCTGCGTGCTGCTCAACAACGCCGCCTTCGAAGAGGTACGCGAGGCCGGGAAGTTCCTCATCCGCCGTGCCGTGATCGAGCGCGTCGGCTGAAATGTCCGGCTGGCCCCGAGCCTGACCAACGGTTAGGTTGCGGGATGTGACGATCCCCCAGCAGCGCGCCAGCGCCGGTCCGGCGCTCGAGCTGCGGGGGCTAGCCAAGCGGTTCGACCGGAAGGTCGCGGTTGCCGGGATCGACCTCGATGTCCCCGCGGGTTCCTTCTTCGGCCTGCTCGGCCCGAACGGCGCCGGCAAGACGACCACCCTGTCCATGGCCGTCGGGCTCCTGCGGCCCGACGCCGGACAGGCCCGCATCCTGGGGCACGACGTCTGGGCCGACCCGCCGGCCGCCAAGTCCCGCATCGGCGTCCTCCCCGACGGCGTCCGGCTCTTCGACCGGCTGACCGGCACCGAGCTGCTCGCCTATCACGGCCTGTTGCGCGGCATGCCCGCCGACGTGGTCGACCAGCGCAGCCGCGAGCTGCTCGACGTCCTCGAGCTGGGCGCGGGCAACAGGACGCTGGTCGTCGACTACTCGGCGGGCATGAAGAAGAAGATCGGGCTGGCCTGCGCGCTGCTGCACGCGCCCCGGCTGCTCGTGCTGGACGAGCCGTTCGAGGCGGTCGACCCGGTGTCGGCCGCGCTCATCCGGGACATCCTCCAGCGGTACGTCTCCGGCGGCGGCACGGTCGTCTTCTCCAGCCACGTCATGGCCGTGGTCGAGCGGCTGTGCAGCCACGTCGCGATCATGGCCGGCGGCGTGATCCGCGCCAACGGCCCGCTGGCCGGGGTGCGGGGCGACCGGTCGCTGGAGGACGTCTTCGTCGAGGTGGTAGGCGGGCGCACGGCGACGGGGTCGGAACTCGCATGGTTGTGAAGTTCGTCCGCCTCAAGCTGCGGCTCATCGCCGGAGGGCTGCGGGCGGGCGGCTGGCGGGTCGGGCTCTTCGTCCTCGGCACGCTGCTCGGCGTCTTCGCGGCCGTCCTCGGATATGCGCTCTTCAGCCTGCCCGGGCTGGTCGGTGAGCAGCGGACCGCGGAGCTGATCGCCACGGCCGGCGGCAGCCTGATCGTGCTGGGCTGGGTGTTCCTGCCCCTGCTCTACTTCGGCGTGGACGAGTCGCTCGATCCCGCCCGCTTCGCGTTGCTGCCGCTGCGGCGCCCGACGCTGATCCGCGGCCTGTTCACGGCGGCCCTCGTCGGCATTCCACCCCTGGCCACGTACGCGGCGACGCTCGGCATGGTCCACAGCGCGGCCGCCCTCGGCGGGATCCTCGCCGGCGTCACCGAGCTCGCCGGCGTGACCCTCGGACTCGGCCTCTGCGTCGCGTTGAGCCGGGCCATGACCAGCGCCTTCGCCACGGGGCTGCGCAGCCGGCGCTCCCGGGACCTGGCGACTGTCGTGCTCGCGTGCACCGCCGCGCTGCTCGGCCCGATCCAGCTCGGTGCCGCCTCGGCCGCCGAGAACGCCGACTGGCGCGGCGTCGCCCGGGTCACCAGCGTTCTCGCGTGGACCCCGCTCGGGGCGCCGTACAGTCTCGGGCTCGACGTCGCGGCGGGGCGGGCGTGGGCCGTACCCGTCAAGGTCCTGATCGTCGCCGGCAGCCTCGCGCTGCTGCTGTGGTGGTGGTCGGCGACGCTGGAGAGGGCGATGCTCGGCGCCGCGGGCAGCGGCGGCACCCGGCAGCGCGTCTCTTCCCGCACCCCGGTCGGCCAGCTTGTGCCGTGGTGGCTGCCGCGGAGCCGATTCGGGGCCCTGGCCGCGCGCGAGACCCGCTACTGGTGGCGGGAGACGCGGCGGCGCACCACGCTGATCAGCTTCGCCGTGGTCGGTGTCTTCGTGCCGTTGCTGCTGCTCAACGACGGGTCCGAGCTCGGCATGGGCGCGATGCTGGTGTTCATCGCGGCGCTCGGGGCGGTCAGTCTGGCGAACCAGTTCGGCTTCGACCGCAGCGCCTACGCGGCCAACGTCGTGGCCGGCGTCCCCGGGCGCGTCGAGCTGGCGTCGCGGGTCGCGGGCTTCTCCGTGTACGTCCTCCCGGCGCTGCTGGTCATCACGATCGTCATGGGCGTCGTCGGGGACTGGCTCGCCGGGGCGCCCGCGGTGTTCGGGACGGTCGTCGCCGCGTACGGCTCGGGGCTGGCGATCGTGCTGCCGCTCTCCGTCCGGGCCGCCTACGCACTGCCCGACTCGACCAGCCCCTTCGCCATGAACTCGGGCGCCGGGCCGGCGAAGGCGCTGCTCAGCTTCGCGGCCCTGGCCGGCGCCGCGCTCGCCACGCTGCCGTTGCAGCTCGCCGGCTGGCTGCTCGCCGACGCGTGGCGGTGGGTGGGGCTGCCGGTCGGGGTCGCGTACGGCGCCGGGGCGCTCGCCCTCGGACTCCGCCTGGCCGGTCCGCTGCTGGACAGGCGGATGCCCGAACTCCTCGCCACGGTCAGCTAATACACCGTGCCCATCGCCGCGCGTACCTCGGCGAGGGTCTGCTCGGCCAGCTCGTTCGCGCGCTCGTTGCCGCGGCGCAGCACCTTCCGGACGGTGTCAAGGTCCTTCGCGTACGCCGCCCGCCGCGCCCGCATCGGCGCGAGGAACTCGTTGACCACCTCCGTGACCGTCCGCTTCAGCGCGGCCGCCCCGGCGTCACCGATCTCGGCGGCCACCTCGTGCGGATCCCGGTCGAGGCAGAGCGCGGCGAGCTGCACCAGTCCCGAGACGCCGGGCCGCACCGAAGGGTCATAGGTGATGTGCCGGTCGGCGTCGGTCGTGGCGCCCCGGATGAGGCGGGCGGTCTCGTCGGGGGTGGCGGAGAGGGCGATGGCGTTGCCGCGGCTCTTGCTCATCTTCTTGCCGTCCGTGCCGGGGAGGACCGGCGCGACGCTGAGCAGGCCCTCCGGGATCGGGAAGACCGGGCCGTACCGCTCGTTGAAGCGCCGCGCCACCGTCCGGGTGACCTCGATGTGCGGCATCTGGTCCTGGCCCACGGGCACGAGGGTGCCCTTGCAGAACAGGATGTCGGCGGCCTGGTGCACCGGGTAGGTGAACATCAGCCCGCTCACCGAGCTCTGCCGCGAGTGCTGGATCTCGTCCTTGACCGTGGGGTTGCGCTGCAGCTCCGGCACGCTGACCAGGCTCAGGAAGGGCAGCACCAGCTGATTGAGCGCGGGCACGGCGCTGTGCGCGAAGACCGTGGTGCCCTCGGGGTCGAGCCCGGCGGCCAGGTAGTCGAGCAGCAGCCCGTCGACCGTCTCCCGGAGCCGCTCGGCCACGTCCCGATCCGTCAGCACCTGGTAGTCGGCCACGATGACAAACATGTCGGCGCCGCGCTGCTGCAGCTCGACGCGATTGCGCAGCGTCCCGAAGTAGTGGCCGAGATGCAGCGGCCCGGTCGGGCGGTCGCCGGTCAGCACTCTGGCTGTCATTTTGTTCTCCTTTGTCGGGTCCGCGGGCGACCCCGGGCAAAGAAGAAGGGCCGTCCGTCCGGACGGCCCTGAGCGCGTGGCAGGTCAACCGTCTCTAGGACGGCCGCCAGCTCTGCACGCAAGTCATGCCCCGATCCTACCCCGCGGCAAAATGATGGCGTGACTCCTGAGAACGGCGGCTTCATCCACTCCAGCGACCCGTTCGCCACGCCCGACGGGGACAAATCGCCCGTCCGGCGGCTGCGGGGGCGACTCGCCTCACCGGTCACGCTGTGGACGGCGCCGGGGCCGGCCGGGCTCACCGTGTCGTCGATGCTGGTCGCGGACGGCGACCCCGGGCGGGTGCTGGGCCTGGTCGACGAGGAGAGCGAGTTCTGGGACGCCGTCTCGGTCGCCAAGCGCTTCGCCGTGATTCCGCTCGAGCCCGGCGACCAACAGCTCGCGGACAAGTTCGCCGGGCTCATGCCGGCCCCGGGCGGGCTCTTCGCCGCGGGCGACTGGACCGGCACCGAGTGGGGGCCCGTGCCGGCGAACGCGACCACCTGGGCGGGGTGCCGGCTCGACGGCGAGCGTCCGTACGGATGGGCCCTGCTCGCCGAGGCCACGATCGAGACCGTCACCGTCGCCGGTGATCTCGAGGGCCCGCTGCTGCACTTCCGGGGGCGCTACCGCTCGTTGAACCGGTAAGCGCACGCCGCACACCGCTCGGCGCAGCCGCCGACCGGTGACGCGTGGGGAGGAGCGCCGCTACGTACGGTGCCCGCAAATGACCCCACGAAGGTGGTGAGCCACGTTGACGACCGAAGCGACTCCGACCGAGAAGTACGTAGCAGTCCAGAACTCCCCGGAGTTCGGGGAGCTGCGCCGCAAACTGCGTTCTTTCGTGTTCCCGATGACGGTCGCGTTCTTCCTCTGGTACGCGCTCTACGTCCTGCTGTCCGCGTACGCCCGCGGCTTCATGGCGTTGAAGATTGCCGGCAACATCAACGTCGCGCTGCTGTTCGGCCTGCTCCAGTTCGTGTCGACGTTCCTGATCGCGTGGTACTACTCCCGCTACGCGGCCCGTGAGCTGGACCCGCGCGCGGACGCGATCGGCGCCGAGCTGAGCGGCCCCGAGGTGACCAAGTGATGCTCGAAGCCGCGGAGGCGAGCACCTCCACCAGCCGTACGCTCACCATCACGCTCTTCCTCGTGTTCGTCGCGATCACGCTCGCCATCACGATCTGGGCGAGCCGGCAGACGAAGACGGCCACCGACTTCTACGCGGGCGGCCGGCAGTTCTCCGGCTTCCAGAACGGCATGGCGATCGGCGGCGACTACATGTCGGCGGCCTCGTTCCTGGGCATCGCCGGCCTCATCGCGCTCTACGGCTACGACGGCTTCCTCTACTCGATCGGCTTCCTGGTCGCGTGGCTGGTCGCCCTGCTGCTGGTCGCGGAGTTCCTGCGCAACTCGGGCCGCTACACGATGGCCGACGTGCTCGCCTTCCGGATGCGGCAGCGGCCCGTGCGTACGGCGGCCTCGGTCTCGACGATCGTGGTGTCGATCTTCTACCTGATCGCGCAGATGGTGGGCGCCGGCGCGCTCGTGTCGCTGCTGCTGGGCATCAAGGCGGACACGACCTTCCTGGGCATGGACGCGGGCACGGCCAAGGTCGCCACGATCATCCTGGTCGGCGCGCTCATGATCGTCTACGTGGTCGTGGGCGGCATGAAGGGCACCACGTACGTCCAGATCGTCAAGGCCTTCCTGCTCATGTCGGGCGCGCTGGTCATGACGCTGCTGGTGCTGGCGCACTACAAGTTCAACCTGTCGAGCCTGCTGGGCGACGCCGCCGAGCAGTCCGGCAAGGGCGCCGCGTTCCTGGAGCCAGGACTGCGCTACGGCGTGGAGTCGGACAGCGCCTCGGCCACCTTCTACAGCAAGATGGACCTGCTCTCGCTGGGCATCGCGCTGGTGCTCGGCACGGCCGGCCTGCCGCACATCCTGACCCGCTTCTACACGGTTCCGACGAGCCGGATCGCCCGCAAGAGCGTGCTCTGGGCCATCGGCATCATCGGCACCTTCTACCTGTTCACGCTGGCCCTGGGCTTCGGGGCGGCGGCGCTGGTCGGCGGTCAGGCGATCACCGCGCAGGACAAGGCGGGCAACACGGCGGCGCCGCAGCTCGCCCAGCAGCTCGGCATCGACTACCTGGGCGGCGAGACCGGCGGCGCGGTGCTGCTGGCGATCATCGCGGCGGTCGCCTTCGCCACGATCCTCGCCGTGGTCGCCGGCCTCACGCTGGCCTCCTCGTCGAGCGTGGCGCACGACTTCTACGCCAGCGTGATCAAGCGCGGTCAGGCCGCCGAGCGCGACGAGGTCCGGGTCGCCCGGATCTCCGCCTTCGTGATCGGCGCGGTCGCGATCGTGCTGTCGATCTTCGCGCAGAGCCTGAACGTGGCCTTCCTCGTCGCGCTGGCGTTCGCGGTGGCGGCCTCGGCCAACCTGCCGGCGATCATCTACAGCCTGTTCTGGAAGCGGTTCAACACCTCCGGGGCGCTGTGGTCGATCTACGGCGGGCTCATCGCGGCGGTCGTGCTGGTGTTCTTCTCGCCCGTCGTGTCCGGTTCGGCGACGGCGATGTTCCCCGACCACGACTGGCACTGGTTCCCGCTGTCGAACCCGGGCATCATCTCGATCCCGATCGGCTTCCTCTGCGGCTTCATCGGCACGCTCGTGTCGAAGGAGACCGATCCCGGCAAGTACGCGGAGCTGGAGGTCCGGTCGCTGACCGGGCACGGCGCGCACTGAGCACCCAGCGAGAGGGGCCGCCCGGCCCCTCTCGCTACAGTGAGCACATGGCAATCGAGCAGCGGTTCGGCGCGGGACATCGGATTCTGGTCAGCGGAGGCGCCGGCTTCGTCCCGTCGCACGTCGTCGATGCGCTGCTCGCCCGCGGCTGCGAGGTCGTGGCCGTGGACAACTTCATCACCGGCTCCCGCGACAACGTCGCGCACCTGGCGTCGGAGCCGCGGTTCACGCTCGTCGAGGCGGACCTGACGCACGGGTTGCCGAGCGACCCGGCGCTCACGGAGCGTTTCGACGCGATCATGCACATGGCGTCACCGGCGAGCCCGACGGACTTCGCCAAGCTGCCGCTGGAGATCCTGAAGGTCGGCTCCGTCGGCACGCTCGCGCTGCTGGACCGGGCCGTTGCCGATTCCGCCCGCTTCCTGATGGCGTCGACCTCGGAGGCGTACGGCGATCCGCTGATCCACCCGCAGCCGGAGAGCTACTGGGGCAACGTCAACCCGGTCGGCATCCGCTCGGTCTACGACGAGTCCAAGCGGTTCTCGGAGGCGGCGGTCATGGGCTACCACCGGTTCCACGGGCTCGACACGGCCATCGTGCGCATCTTCAACACGTACGGGCCGCGGATGCGCCCGGACGACGGCCGCGCCATCCCCACCTTCATCAGCCAGGCCCTGCGCGGGGTGCCGCTGACGGTGCAGGGCACCGGGGCGCAGACCCGCTCGATCACGTACGTCGACGATCTGGTCCGCGGCATCCTGCTGCTGCTCGACTCGGCCGAGACCGGCCCGATCAACTGCGGCACCGAGCACGAGCTGTCGATGCTCGACCTGGCGCAGCTGATCGTGAAGCTCTCCGGCAGCAGCTCGCCGATCGAGCTCGTCGAGCGCGCGGCGGACGACCCGGAGAAGCGCCGGCCCGACCTCACGCTGGCCCGCACGCTGCTGGGCTACGAGCCGCGGATCGGCCCCGAGGAGGGCCTGCGCCGGACGATCGACTTCTTCGCAAAGTGAATACTTTGTCACGGTAGTGAACGTTGCACGGGGAGTAGTTGTCTCCTCCCTTCGTGCCACGGGTCTCCGATGCACCGTTTGCCTGGCTCGGTGTCTCTAATCTGAAGTCATGTCTGCGACTTCGTCCCCCTGGGGTGGTCCCGCCGGCCGGGCTTCGGTGCCGGGCCCGTTGGGTATTCCCGGCGCCATGGATCGATCTTCGGTGCCCGGTGCCTCCGGACGGGCCGGAACGGCTCGTCCGGGTGGTGGCCCCGCATATGGACAGCGTCCGGCCGGTGCTTACGGCGGCCGTCCGGCGGTCGACGACCGGGAGTGGCCGCCGCGTGGCTCGTCCGGGTCGGGCATGGGTCCGGGCGGGCCGATCGAGCCGCCGCGCGGACCGGGACGCGGCCGGCCGTACTCGGGCAAGCGCAAGCCGCGCTGGGGCCGCATCGCCCTGGTCGCCGGTGCCGTGGTGCTGGTGATCGCGCTGATCACCGGCTTCTCGCTCTACGGCTATGCGAACAACCTGAACGACGACCTCAAGCGGACCGACGCGTTCGCCGACATCACCGACGGCCGGCCGGCCAAGACGGTGGACGGCGCGCTCAACTTCCTGCTCGTCGGCAGCGACTCGCGGGACCCGGACGCGTCGAAGGAGGACGCCAACTCCTGGCGCGCCGACACGCTGATGATCATGCACATCCCCGAGGACCACAAGAGCGCGCAGCTGATGTCGATCCCGCGCGACCTCTACGTGCAGATCCCCGCCGCGAACGACGCCGACTGCGACAGCGGCACCCGTAACAAGATCAATGCGGCGTTCGCCTTCGGCGGGCTGCCCCGGGCCGTCCGCACGGTCGAGTGCCTGACCGACGTCCACCTGGACCACGTGCTCGCCATCGACTTCGGCGGCTTCAAGGAGGTCACCGACGCGCTGGGCGGCGTGGACCTCAAGGTCGACCAGAGCATCACGTCGATCCACAAGCCGTACCGGAAGTTCACCAAGGGCACCATGCACATGGACGGCGCGACCGCGCTGGACTGGGTGCGGCAGCGCAAGCAGTTCCCGCGCGGCGACTTCGACCGGATCCGGCACCAGCAGGAGTTCCTGAAGGCGCTGATGGACAAGGCGGCCAGCGGCGGCACCCTGAGCAACCCCGGCAAGCTCAACGACTTCCTCAAGTCGGTGACCAATGCGATCACCGCCGACAAGGACTTCTCGCTGACCGACATGGCGGTGCAGTTCCGCAGCCTGCGCGGCGAGAACCTCACCTTCATCACCAGCCCCAACAAGGGCAGCGAGACGATCGGCGGACAGAGCGTCGTGGTCCAGGACAAGGAGAAGCAGGCCGCTTTGTTCAAGGCCCTGGCGACCGACAAGATGGATGAGTGGATGTCGGCCAACCCCAGGTAATCGGACGAAAAGCGCGGGACGGCGGATATCGCCTCCCGCGCTTTTTCTTGTCCGGAAAGTAAACAGGGACGAAACAGCGAAGGACTTATAGTGTCTTCCGCCGTTCACCCTTGACCTTGGGAGCGCCCATGACCGTCCAAGCCCCCCGGCGCCCGCAGACGTCGCCGGATCCGGACGGTCGCCGACGCCCCTCGATCTCGGCGGCGGAACTGCTCGCCGACCACAAGAAGCGCACCAGGAGCCCGCTGTGGGCCAAGCTGAGCGTCGCCTTCGGCGCGGTGCTCCTGGTCGCCGGGGGCGGCGGTGTCGCGGGCACGAAGTACTTCGTGGCGAGCGCTTCCAACGCCGTCACCCAGCAGACCCTGATCTCGGGCGACGTGGCCAAGAGCGACGCCGAGGGCGGCGGCGACATCGACGGCGCGGTCGACATCCTGCTCATGGGCGTCGACGCGCGCAAGCGCTGGGCGGTCGACGACCTGCGCTCGGACACGATCATCGCGCTGCACATCCCGGCGAGCCACGACCAGGCCTTCCTCATCTCCATCCCGCGGGACACCGAGATGCAGGTGCCGGCGTTCGCCAAGGCGAAGTACGCGGGCGGCGTCGCCAAGGCCACCGAGGTCTTCTACTGGGGTGCCCAGAACGGCGGCGGCTGGGAGGGCGGCGCCCAGCTGATGGCGCAGACCATCAAGCAGAACACGGGCATGACGTTCGACGGCGCCGCGATCATCGACTTCAACGGCTTCAAGAGCGTCATCGACGCGCTCGACGGCGTGAACATGTGCGTCGACCAGCGGGTCATGTCGCACCACATCCAAATGGTCGACGGCAAGCCGCTCTACCTCGCCGACGCCCGTAAGACCGCGGGCAAGCACGAGGAGATCTGGTACGAGAAGGGCTGCCAGGACTTCGAGGGCTGGCAGGCGCTCGACTACGCCCGGCAGCGCTACGGCCTCAAGAACGGCGACTACGACCGGCAGCGGCACCAGCAGCAGCTCATCAAGGCCATCGCGAAGAAGGCGGCGAAGAGCGGGGCGCTGACCAATCCGGTCAAGGTGAACAACCTCATCAAGGCCGCCGGCAAGGCGTTCGTGCTCGACACCGGCAACGTGCCGGTCGCGGACTTCATCTTCGCGCTCAAGGGCGTCGCGGCGAACGACATGGTGCTGCTGCGTACCAACAACGGCACCTTCGCCGGCAACGGGAACGGCCGGGAGACGATCACGCCGAAGAGCCTGGAGATGTACAAGGCGGTCAAGCAGGACAAGCTGTCCGAGTTCATCGTGGCGAACCCGGACGTCGTGGCGAACGAGAAGTAGTTCTACGCTTTACCCGTGTTCGGACCGCAGATTCCCAGCGTGACTCCCGGCCAGGTCGAGCCGGCCGCCTACCTGCTCGATGTGCGCGAGCCCGACGAG
This sequence comes from Actinoplanes oryzae, assembly GCF_030757795.1. GTDB lineage: Bacteria > Actinomycetota > Actinomycetes > Mycobacteriales > Micromonosporaceae > Actinoplanes. The sequence goes on along the minus strand of NZ_JAUQWH010000010.1, from coordinate 36,803 downwards.
TGGGCCGCCGGGCACGCTCCGCGGGCTCACCACCTGCCGATGATGGAGGTCCCGGCCCGGCTCGCCGAGATCCCGACGGACGCCGAGGTCGTGGTGGTGTGCCGCTCCGGCGGCCGCTCCGGCCAGGTCGTGAACTATCTGATGGGCAACGGCTGGGACAACGTGCGCAACCTCGACGGCGGCATGAAGGCCTGGGAGTCCGAGGGCCGCGAGGTCGTCAGCGAGAACGGACAGCCGGCCCGCGTGCTGTGAGCGCGCGGCGACCGCTGGTCTTCGCCCATCGCGGCGGCGCCGACGCGCTGCCGGAGCACACCCTCGCCGCGTACCTTCGTGCGCTCGACGAGGGTGCCGACGGCGTGGAGTGCGACGTCCGGCTGACCCGGGACGGGCATCTGGTCTGCGTGCACGACCGCCGGCTCAACCGCACCTCCAACGGCACCGGGCTGGTGAGCTCGAAGACGCTGGCGCAGCTGGAGGAGCTCGACTTCGGCTCCTGGCACTCGTCGGCGGCCGTCGAGGAGCAGAGCACCGAGCACACGCGCCTGCTCACCCTCGACCGCCTGCTGGGTGCGCTGCGGGCCTGGGGGAGGCCGGTCCGGCTGCTGATCGAGACCAAACACCCCTCCCGGTACGGCGGGGAGGTCGAGCGCCGCCTGGTCGAGCTGCTGCGTCGCTACGACCTCGCGGAGCCCCGCCCCGGCGATCCGATCCACGTCACGGTGATGTCGTTCGCCGCCTTCGCCCTGCGCCGGATCCGCGCGCTCGCCCCGCAGCTCCCCACGGTCTACCTGCTCGAGATCCTGCCCCCGGTCATCCGCAAGGGCCGGTTGCCGTTCGGCGCCCGGATCGCGGGTCCCGGGGTCGCCCTGCTGCGCACCCGGCCGGCGCTCATCCCGACCTTCCGGGCAGCGGGCAACCAGACGTACGTGTGGACCGTCAACGACGAGCCCGATCTCGACCTGGTGCTCGCCCAGGAGGCGGACGGGATCATCAGCGACCGGCCACGTTTCGTGATCGACAGGCTCGGCGGCGCACCCCGAGTGTGACTCCGGCCACCTCCGGCCGAGAAAGTTCATGATCCACACGCGCCGCCCTGCCCAAAAGGCCGGAAGCGAGGCAGACTCGCAGACATGCCGGTTCCACCCGACTATGCGGCGCTGACCCGGGGGCAGATCGCGCTCCTCGATCGGATCAACGCGGGCGACACCGGGCTGGCCGTGCTCAACCAGGTCGTGCAGCTCGCCACGGCCGTGCTGGGCGGCGCGGGCGGGAGCTTCACGGAGTTCGCCGCCGACCACGGCCGGATCGTCGCCGCCACGGGCGAGTGCTCACGCACGCTGGGCCGCCGCGTCAGCCGCACCGAGTTCACCAGGTCCGGCGTCGCCTGCGAGCTCAACGGCGTGGCCGTCGGCCGGCTGCACGTCTGCGGCATCGACCTCGCGCCCGAGCAGCGCACGGTGCTCGAGCTGCTGTCGGCCACCATCGCCCAGCTCTATGCGGCGCGCGCCGGCCTGCCCGTGCACACCGACGGCCCTCAGCCGGTCTCCCGGCTCCGCGCCGAGGTCAGCGACCGCGACGGGCTCGTCGAGCACTGGAAGCGCCGCCACGAGGACAGGGACCTGTTCGTCGCGGTCACCAGCCACGAGCTCCGCACCCCGGTCACCGTGATCAAGGGGTACGCCGACACGCTCACCAACCACTGGCAGACCCTCGGCGAGGACGGCCGCCGGGAGGCCGCCCGCGTGATCGGCGCGCGTGCCGGAGAGCTCGCCCGCCTGGTCGACCGGCTGCTGTCGGCCACGAGCGAGGAGTCGGGTGACGCGCCGCCGGGGCCCTTCGACCTCGTCGACGCCCTCCGCTCGGCCGCCGCCGGCCTCCCCGAGGACCTGCGGAGCCGGCTCGTGCTCGCCGACCTGCCCGGCGACCTGCCCAAGGCCTACGGCGACCGCGACGCCATCGCCACCGTGCTGACCGAGCTGGCCACCAACGCCGAGAAATATTCGCCGCCCGGCACCGAGGTGACCGTGAGCGCCAGCTGCGACGAGACGACCGTGACGTTCCAGGTCGCCGACCGCGGCTACGGGGTGCGCCCCGAGCACGTGGAGCTGGCCTTCGAGCGCTACTGGCAGGGCGAGCCGGCCTCGGGCGGCCGGAATCCGGGCGCCGGGCTCGGGCTCTACCTCGTCCGGCGCACGGTCGAGCGGCGCAACGGGTGGGTCTCCCTGCGCCCGCGTCCCGGCGGCGGGACCATCGCCGAGGTCCGGTTCCCCCGGGCATGACCCGCTCCCAGGTCCGGTTCCCGGGGAGTGACCCGCTCCCAGGTCCCATTCCCCGGGCAGGACCCGCTTCCGGATCCGGTTTCCCGGGCACGACCCGCTCCCGGGTCCGGTTCCCCCGGGCGTGACCGCTGTCACCTCGCCGCCTAGGCTGGTTCGCCGTGAGCAAGCGTCGAAACAACCCCCGAGCCGCGTCGGCGGCGCCCAAGCGTGAGAAGGTCCGGGACATCTTCGTGGCCCGGCCGTTCGAGGGCCTGGCCGACGAGACCGAGTGGATCGCGCTGCGCGAGCTGGTCCCGGCCGCTTCCGCGCCGCTGACCCTCAAGCCCGAGATCATCGAGGAGTACGGGGACCGCCCGGTCACCCTCTCGACGGTCCTCCCGATGGCGTGGCCCGCGATGACCCGGCAGGACGGGCGCATCTTCGTCGGGCTGCAGCGCCACATCCAGTCCGGCGACGTGTCGCGCGACGTCGCGGTCGCCGTCCTCAACGCCCTGCAGACCGAGCCCGGCGCCACCGTGCCCGTGCCCGCGCTGCCCGGCGAGGGACCCCGGCTGCAGGACATCCTGGCCGACGGTCCGCTCGACGTGACCGTGCACGACGGCTTCGAGTACTGGCTCGACGCGCAGCAGGCCGAGGACCCGAGCGTGAAGGCGTCGCTCGAACGGGCGAACGCGTCGATCTACCCGACCGTACGGATGTCGGCGGCGCACGCGGCGTACTGGTGCCGGGTGCCGGAGAAGTCGCACGTGCGCTGGGTGCTGCCCGAGCCGGAGGACACCGCGCTCGACGCCCTGGCCCGCCTCTCCGCCGCCGGTGACCTGCTGCTCGGCGAGGGCACCAAGTTCGCCGGGATGTTCCGGGCGCACGGTCTGCTCGTACCCGTGTGGGATCTGCCGCACGACCTGGAGGCCGGCGACTGGGAGGCGCCGCTCGCGGACTTCGCCAAGCGCTACACCGACATCCTCGCCGAGACCGGCCCGCTCGACGCCGCCGCCCGGCGTGCCAAGCAGGGTCTCGTGGGTCGTCAGCTCACCCTGCGCTGACCCGCCCTCCGCCGTCGCCGGGGCCGCGCTCGTCGCGGCCCCGGGTCGCGCTCGTCGCGGCGCCAGGTCGCGCTCGTCGCGGCGCCAGGTCGCGCTCGTCGCGGCCCCAGGCCGGCCTCTCCTTGTTCGCTTCCGGCCGACGCTTCTCACCGTCCGTCGGGCGCGCTCGATCAGACCTCTCCGCCGAGCGGCGTGCGCTCAATCAAGCCTCTCCGCCGAGCGGGGTGCGCTCAATCAAGCCTCTCCGCCGAGCGGGGCGCGCTCAATCAAGCCTCTCCGCCGAGCGGGGCGCGCTCGATCGGGCAGGACATGCAGCGCGGGCCGCCGCGGCCGGAGCCCAGCTCGGAACCGCTGATCGCGATCACCTCGATGCCGGCCCGCTCCAGCTGGGCGTTGGTCTCGACATTCCGCTCATAGGCGACACACAGCCGGGGCGCGATGGCGAGCGTGTTGTTGCCGTCGTCCCACTGCTCGCGCTCGGCGGTCACCGGGTCGAGGCCCGTGTCGATGATGCGCAGCCGGTCGATCCCCATCGCCTCGGCGGCGGCGTCCACGAACGGCCGGGCCGCCCCGACCCGCGGCTCCCCGTCAAAGCCCGAGGTCACCGGGTACGCCCGCAGCGTGTCCGCCACGTTCGGATACATGACAACGGCATCGCTGTCGACCATCGTGCAGACGGTGTCGAGGTGCATGGTGGCCCGTTCCTGGGCGATCGGCACCGCGAGGATCGTATGGGCCAGTCCCGCGTCGAAGACCCGCCGGGCCAGCCGCTCGGCGCCCGCCGCGGTGGTGCGCTCCCCGACGCCGATGGCGAGCACCTCCGGGGCGAGCAGCAGCACGTCGCCACCCTCCACGTTCTCCAGTCCCGGGGTGTAGAGCAGCTCGGTGCCCGCGAAGCGCGGGTGATGCGTGTAGATCGCCCGGGTGAGCGTGGTCTCCCGGCTGCGGGCGGGCATCGCGAGGCTGGTGACCGCCACCTGGTCGCGCACCCAGGCGGATGAATCCCGCGTGAAGAGCAGGTTGGGCAGCGGGTCGATGACGAACTCGTGGCGGTCCATGAGCTCGTAGACCAGCCCGCCGGGCTTGCCGGGGCCGGGTTTGACCTCCTCGTGCGCGAGGCCGGCCATGAGGACGTGGGCGAGCTCGCGCGGGTCGAGGTCACTCAGATGGGCGGCCACCCGGGAGCGAAGGTTGTCACCCAGCCGGGGGTCGGCCAGGACCGTCTCGGTGAGCAGGGCACGCGCGTCCGGGACGTCCAGGGTCTCCTCGAGCAGCTGCCCGAGATAGAGCACCTCGACGCCGCGGTCGCGCAGCGCCTGCGCGAACTGGTCGTGTTCCTCCTGTGCCCGGCCCACCCAGGGGATGGCGTCGAAGAGCAGGGAGTCGTTGTTCCGGGGGGTCAGCCGGGCCAGCTCGGCGCCGGGACGGTGCAGCAGGACGGTCGCGAGCCGCCCGACCTCGCTGTCGACATAAGGGGCCACAAGACCGAGACTAGGTCGCGATCGGCGGGTCGGCGCGGCGAGCGCGGCCTTTTGTCCGCTACCGTCCGCATGCGTCCTGTGACCTAGCGCCAAGATCCGGGACAAGGCTGCGCTGCGAGTGAGGGCACGCTAACTTGTCCGGAGGACGTTTCGGATTTCAGGGGAGCCCTAGGTCGCGTCATGCACCATACGGAAAAACGCCTTGGCCGTGAATGTGGCATTCATCCCCACTCATTCCGCTTTCTTTCCGGCGCTACGGCTTGCTTGAGTACCGGGGCAGACACTTACCGTAGTGGAAAGAGAGCCCGATGGACCTTTTGCCGGAGGTCGCTGTGACTGTCTTCCCCGCACGCCCCGCCCTGCCCGCCACCTATTCGCCCGCCCCCTCCGAGTCCCGCCCGGGCACTGCGCTCGAGCCGGTCCGGCCGAGCCCCGTCGAGTGGGCCCGCCGCCGCCGCGCCGAGCGTGACGCCCGTCGCCTCGAGGCGGCCGGGACCCGTGCCCTGACCCGCCTCGATCGCCTGGGGCCCGCCTGGCACATCGTCGACTGGCCGCGCACCGACTCGCTCGGCTACGAGCACGACCCGAGCGACGACCGCGCCGGGTTCCTCGCCATCGGCCCCGGCGGCGTCTATGCCGTCACCGTCGCCGACCACGGCCGCGCCCGGGTGCTCATCGCCGGGGACGTGGTGCAGATCAACGGCAAGCGCCCGGCGTACGTCGCCGAGGCCCGTCGCGACGCCAAGCGCGCCGGCCGGGCCATGAGCGCCGCCGTCGGCCTCACCGTGCCGGTCACGCCCGTGCTCGCCTTCGTGGGCTCCGGTGTGATCAGCGTCCACGGCCTGCCGAAGGACTGTCTGGTCGCCACGCACAAGGAGCTCGACCGGCTGCTGATCGCCGGTGGTTCGCGCATCTCGCCGGCCACCGCGAGCAAGCTCTCCGCCGTCGCGCAGCACCCCGCCACGTGGGCCAACGCGCCCTACCGCCCCGCCTCGAGCGAGTACCGCTGGTACGCAAACGGCCAAACGGCCGCTGACAAGCGGCCGACCCGCCGGTAACGTTCCTTCCGGTGCACCGCATGCCCGCAAGGGTTGACGGACGCGACGCCGGCCGGACACTCGAAGAGTCGAGACCGTTCGTCTCGGCCGTCGGTCCGGCCGGAGTCCGGCTTCGAGCCGGCGGTGCCGATGATCAGGGAGGTGCGGGTGGCGCACGTCGAGCTCTCGTTGTCGGGAGCATTCGTGCCACAGGCGCGCACGCCGGTGGAGTCCGAGTTCGTCTCGAACATCGACCGGTGGGCCGCGACGGTCTGGCAGGCCGTCGAGCCATGTCTGGTGATCGACAATCACCACACCGTCGTCGCGGTGTCCCCGGCGGCCAGCGATCTGCTGAACCTGCCGAAGGGCGCCGATGTCGTGGGCAAGCAGCTGCTGGGTGACGGGGCCTTGCGCCTCGTCGACTTCACGGCGGGCGGCAGCGAGCTGGACCTGCCGGAGCTCGAGAAGATTCCGCCGATCCTGGCGCTCAGTTCCGAGCGGCTGGCCCGCGGCCTGCTCCGCATCCAGCCGCCAGGTGACGAGCGACACATCACGGTCGACGCGATCGCGACGCCGCTCATGGAGAACGGGCACGTGATCGCCTCACTCACGTTCTTCTCGGAGATCCGCTACTGACGTCGGCGTCGCGGACCGTTCGTGCTTGACGGACCTCCGTCGCCGATCGTCGTCACCGCTGAGGCCGGGCACCGGGTCGGGTTGTCGGCCGGGGCGCAGGTGGTGGGGCCCGGCTCCCCGGAGACTCGCTGTGATCTCCCGTTGCAGATCGTTCGTGTGGCGATGAACGCACCCGTCACCCATTGGGGTTAACAGGGTCCGGACCGTAGTGTTCCCTCATGCTCGACCTCGACCTGCTGCCCGACGACTATGCGGTGTGCCGGCTTCCCGGCGGATCCGCGCTGCCCCCATCGCTGAGCACCGGGCCCGACGACAAGAACGTCATCTCGGTGACCTGGGCGCCGGACGAGGTCTCGATCATCTGCCCGAGCGACCGCGTGCCGCCCGGCGCCACCCATGAGGCCGCCTGGCGCTGCTTCCGCGTCGCCGGCCAGGTCGATCTCGCGCTGACCGGCATCCTGGCGTCGCTGGTGCAGCCGCTCGCCGACGCGCGGGTCAATCTGATCGCCTTCTCGACGTACGACACCGACTACGTGCTGGTCCCCCAGGTCCGCCTGGAGGAAGCCATCGGCACGCTGACCGCGGCAGGCCACCGCATCGCCGCCTGACCGCCCACCACTCCACCGGTCGCCTGCCCGCCGACCACTCCACCGCATCGCCGCCGTCCGCCGCGCCCGCCGCCTTGCCGCTCGACCGCCGCCACCTCGGGTTTGATCGGGTCGCCGCCGAATTGTGACGTTCATCTATCCGGTTCGGCGCCCTACGATGGTGGCCGTGGTCCGCGTCCTTCGCCTGCCGATGATCGCCGGGGCGCTCGTCGCCTGCGGTGCTCTCGCAGCCTGCGGCGCACCGCCGGAGCCGCCCGCGACCGCGCCGCCCCTCCCCACCGGCCCCGGCCCGTCGGCCTCCCTGTCCCTGCCGCCACCGGTGCTCACGCCGATCCAGCCGACGCAGACGACGCCGGGCGGGCTGCCGACGACCACACCGGCCTGGCCCACGCTTCCGGCCACGACGACGACCCCGGTCTACACGCCGCCGGTCACGCCGACGACCACCATCCCGACGCCGGCGACGCCGGCGACGCCGGGGCAGTCGTCGGCGCCGAAGTGCACAGCCGGGCCCACGGCGGCGCAGCTGATCGCCGTCGTCGAGGGCACGAACGGCATCCCCGACCGGCCGCTCAAGGTGGTGGACGGGCCGTTCTGCTCGGGCTCGTGGCAGTTCTCCGTGATGGAGATCGAGGCCGAGGACGCCGGCGACAAGTTCGAGCCGCTCGCCGTGGTCACCAAGGGGCAGCCGGCGGCGCTGCAGCTGGTCGAGGCGGGCACCGACGTGTGCAGCCTGGTCGTGCAGAACGAGGCTCCGGCCGGCATCCGCGTCCGCGCCTGCGGCGCCTGAGCCTCGGGTCGCCCTAAGGTGGGGGCATGCCCGGAACCCCACCCACCCGGTTCGTCTACCTCGGGCCCGAGGGCACCTTCACCGAGCAGGCGCTGCGCACCATCCCCGCCGCCGAGCACGGGGTGCGGACCCCGGCGCGCAGCGTGCCCGAGGCGCTGGAGGCCGTGCGGTCGGGCGAGGCTGACGCCGCTCTGGTCCCGCTCGAGAACTCCGTCGGCGGCTCGGTGCCCGTCACCCTGGACGAGCTGGGCACCGGAGGCCCCTTGGTGATCACCCGCGAGGTGGTCCTGCCGGTCAAGTTCGTCCTGGCCTCGGCGTCGGCAACCCCGCTTTCCCTGGTACGCACGGTGGCCGCGCACCCGATGGCCTCGGCCCAGTGCCGGGGCTGGCTGGCCGCGAACGTGCCGGACGCCGCCGTGGTGGACGTCCTCTCCAACGCCGCCGCAGCGCTGGCCGCCGCCGAGGGCGAGTACGACGCCGCCATCTGCGCGCCGATCGGGGTGCCCCGGAACCACCTGACCGTGCTCGCCGACAAGATCGCCGACCGCCCCGACGCCGTGACCCGCTTCGCGCTGCTGACCCGGCCCGGGCCGCCCGGGCCGCCGACCGGTGACGACGTCACGTCCCTCGCCGTCTCGATCCCCCACGACCACGTCGGCGCGCTTCTCTCGGTGCTGACCGAGCTGGCGGTCCGGGGCATCAACCTGTCCCGCATCGAGTCCCGGCCCACGGGCGAGCAGCTGGGCGTCTACGTGTTCTTCCTGGAGTGCTCGGGCCACGTGGCGGAGCCCCGGCTGGGCGAGGCGCTCCAGGGGCTGCGCCGCATCTGCGCGGAAGTCCGCTTCCTCGGGTCCTATCCCCGGCACCGCTGGTCGGAGCAGGCCGGCGCCGAGCAGCCCTCGCAGCCCGGTCTGACCAATGAGGACTTCGCGGACAGCGCCGCCTGGCTCGCCCGCCTCCGCTCCGGCGACATCACCTGACCCGCCTCCGCCCCGGCGACATCACCTGACCCGCCTCACCGCGCCGAGCCGAGCGAGTCGGGTGAGCCGAGCAAGCCAAGCAAGCCGAGCGAGTCGAGCAGGCCGGGCGAGCCGAACGGGCCGGGCGAGCCGGGCGAGCCGAGTCGCGTTCAACCTGCGGGAACGTTGCTTCCGCTCCGTACCATGAAGACCCACTTCACAGGAGGACTCGATGCGCAGCGAACTGTTCTCAGCCGACAACCTCGAGAAGGAATCGGCCCAGCCCGGCCTTCGGCTTCAGAACTCCAAGCTGCTCAAGGCCGAGCTGAACGGCGAGTTCATGGCCCGCGTCGGCTCGATGGTCGCCTACCAGGGGCAGGTGCAGTTCGAGGCGCTCGGCTCGGGCGGCCTCGGCAAGTTCCTCAAGCAGAAGCTGACCGGCGAGGGCGTGCCGCTGATGCGCGTCCGCGGCCAGGGCGACGTGTTCCTCGCCGAGAACGCCGCCGACATCCACCTCATCGACCTCGAGCCGGGCGACGGCCTCTCGATCAACGGCGCGAACGTGCTGGCCTTCGACTCGACGCTCAACTACGACATCAAAATGGTCCAGGGCGTCGGCGCGGCCTCGAACGCGGGCCTGTTCAACTGCGTCTTCACCGGGCACGGCCGGATCGCGGTCACCACCAAGGGCACCCCGGTGGTGCTGACGGTCGACCAGCCGACGTACGTGGACCCGCAGGCCGCGATCTGCTGGTCGGCGAACCTGCAGACCGGCTACCACCGGGGCGAGCAGTTCGGCCTCGGCACGCTGCTCGGGCGCACCACGGGCGAGCGCTTCACGATGAGCTTCTCCGGCCAGGGCTTCGTCGTCGTCCAGCCCTCCGAGGAGCCCCCGGGCGGCCTCGCCGGCGCCGCGGGCGGTCAGCAGCAGAGCGGTGGCCTGCTCAACCAGCTCTTCGACTGATCGCTTGCTCCCGCGGGCGCGACCGACCGCGTGCCCCAGGGGGCGGCGACCGATCATCCGGCGCCGTCGGGGCGGCAACTGACCGCCCATCCCCGGCAGGTGGTGGCGATCGCGCGACCCCGGCAGGAGTTGACGATGGCGCGACCCCGGCGGGCGGTGATGCTTGCCGGGGTCAGCCCCAGCCGAGCTCGTGCAGGCGGTGGTCGTCGATGCCGAAGTGGTGGGCGATCTCGTGGACCACGGTGATCGCGACCTCGTCGATGACGTCGGTCTCGGTGTCACAGACGGCGAGCGTCGGGAGGCGGTAGATGGTGATCCGGTCGGGCAGCACGCCGGCGTAGTCCCAGCCGCGGCTGGTGAGGTCGGTGCCCTCGTAGAGTCCGAGCAGGCCCAGGCTGCCGTCGGGTGGCAGATCCTCGACGAGGATGACCACGTTGTTCATCATCTTGAGCAGCTCGGGCGGGACCTCGTCGAGGGCCTCGCCGACGAACTCCTCGAACCGCTCTCGGCTCATCTCGACCGGCACGCGACCATTGTGCGCTCCCGGCCCGCGCCCCGGCCATCCGCGCGCCGCCGCCGAAGCGGCACCCGATCGCCGAAGCGGCCACGGTCACCGAAGCGACACCCGATCATCGATGCGGCCACGGCTGCCGAAGCGGCACCCGGCCGTTGAAGCGGCACCGGGCTCTAAAAGGCGGCGCCCGGTCGCGCCGGCCGGTGTGGCCGGGCCGGCGCGCGGGGTGCTGGGTGCGGGTGGCTCAGGAGAGCGTCGCGTGCAGCGAGATCTGCGCGCCCGGCGCGAGGAGCCGGGAGATCGGGCAGTTCTCCTTGGCGTCCGCGGCGATCTTCTGGAAGGTGTCGTTGTCGACGCCGGGAACCTCGCCGACCGTCTCGAGCTCGATGCGGGTCACGCCGAAGCCGGCGTCGTTCTTGTCCAGGTGCACCCGGGCGACGGTCTCCACCGACGTGGGCGTGAAGCCGGCGTCGCTCAGCGCCTTGGAGAACGCCATCGAGAAGCAGCCGGCGTGCGCGGCGCCGATGAGCTCCTCGGGGTTGGTGCCCTCACCCTCCTCGAAACGGGACTTGAAGGAGTAATTCCCCGTGATCCCGCCCTTACCGGTCTTGATGGTGCCGGAGCCCTCGGTCAGGTTGCCCGTCCACCGGGCGGAAGCTTTGCTAATAGGCATACTCGGCACGCTAGTCCATCTCCGGGACGGTGGCCGGGTGACCGCGCGCAGGCGATTATTGTTCACATGTCGCACCCCGAGGAAGCGGTCATCGAGTTCGGCCCGGCGGAGTCCGCCGACGAGCCGGACGAGTCGCGCCGCCGCGCCGGGGGCTTCCTCGCCGGTCTCGGCCGCGACCGCCGGCTGGTCCCGCTGACCGCCGGGCTGGGCGCGCTCGCGCTCTTCGCGTCGCTGGTCTCCGAGTGGCAGATCACCACGCTGGACGCCCGGGTGTTGCAGGGCGGCAACTCCGGCGCCCGGCCGTTCGCCTCCACGGTGGCCGAGGTCACCGGCTGGGGCCCGGCCTATCTGGTCGGCCTGTGCCTGCTGGTCGCGGCCGTCGCCGTCGCGCTCTTCGGGCCGGCGCCCGGCCGCCCGTACGCCCGCCTCGCCGCCCTCGGCACGGGCGGTGTCCTGTTCGTCGTGGTCGCGGCGGCGTACTCGGCGTTGACGGAGACGTCGCAGGTGCTGCGGCCGATCGAGGCGCTCGTCGGCTTCGGGGAGCAGGACATGCGGATCGAGGTCGGCCGGGGCGTCTGGTGCGCGCTGGCCGGCGTGGTGCTGGTGACCCTGGCCACGTACCTGTCGGGGCGCCTCCCGGAATCCGCCGCGGCGGAGAGGCGGCCGTGGCGCCGGCCGCGGGCGGAGGCGGAGGACGACCCGCGGCCGGAGACCCCGTTCGAGCTGGAGGTGACGGCGGCCAAGCCGTGGCAGGCGACGGGCGACAGCCGGGACAAGCCCGGCGAGGGCATATCGGGGTGAAAGGCGGACACCCGCGCCGGTAGGCTCATCAATCGTGATTGACCTGCGACTGCTTCGCGAAGAGCCCGAGCTGTTCCGTGCCGGCCAGCGGCGGCGCGGCGAGTCCCCCGACAAGGTCGACGAGCTGCTGCGCGCCGACGAGTCCCGGCGGGCCGCCACCCAGCGCTTCGAGGCCGTGCGGGCGGAGCAGAAGTCGCTGGGCAAGCAGGTCGCCAAGGCCTCCGGCGACGAGCGTGCGGCGCTGCTGGCCCGCACCAAGGAGCTGGCCGCCGAGGTCAAGACGGCCGAGGCCGAGGCCACCGCCGCCGACGAGGCGCTGCGCAAGGCCCACCTCGCCGTGCCCAACCTGGTGCAGGAGGGCGTGCCGGAGGGCGGCGAGGACGACTTCGTCGTGCTGCGCGAGGTCGGCGAGCTCCCGGCCATCGACAGCCCGAAGGACCACCTCGAGATCGGCGAGGCGCTCGGCGCGATCGACACCGAGCGCGGCGCCAAGGTGTCGGGCTCGCGGTTCTACTTCCTGACCGGGGTGGGGGCGCTGCTGCAGCTCGCCCTCTTCAACATGGCGATCGCCCAGGCGGTGGAGCACGGCTTCATCCCCTCGATCACGCCGTCGCTGGTCCGGCCGGAGTCGATGGAGGGCACGGGCTTCCTGGGCGCCCACGCGAGCGAGGTCTACCGGCTCGAGGCCGACGACCTGTTCCTGGTGGGCACGTCGGAGGTGCCGCTCGCGGCGTACCACTCGAACGAGATCCTCGACCTGTCGGCCGGGCCGGAGCGGTTTGCCGGCTGGTCGACGTGCTACCGCCGCGAGGCCGGCTCGCACGGCAAGGACGTGCGGGGCATCCTGCGCGTGCACCAGTTCGACAAGGTGGAGATGTTCTCCTTCTGCAAGCCGGAGGACGCCGTGGCGGAGCACCAGCGGCTCGTCGCCATGGAGGAGGAGATGCTGGCCAAGGTCGAGATTCCGTACCGGGTGATCGACGTGGCGACGGGCGACCTCGGCTCGAGCGCGTCGCGCAAGTTCGACTGCGAGGCGTGGGTGCCGTCGCAGGGGCGCTACCGCGAGGTGACGTCGACGTCGAACTGCACGACCTTCCAGGCGCGGCGGCTCAACATCCGCTACCGCGACGAGGACGGCAAGCCGCAGACCGCCGCCACCCTGAACGGCACGCTCGCCACGACCCGCTGGCTGATCCCGATCCTGGAGAACCACCAGCAGCCGGACGGCTCGGTGCGCGTCCCGAAGGCCCTGCAGCCCTTCCTCGGCGGCCGGGAGGTCCTCGAGCCCACGGCGAAGACTGCCGCTAACGCGTGATACATCATCCGGCTACCAGAAGTCATGGCTGCTGGTAGCCGGATCGGTGTACCGTTTTCCTTCCGCCCTCCGCGGGGGTCTTCCGCCCTCGGAGGTATTCGATGACCCGTGCCGGCCTGCCGAAGCTCATCGCCACCGATCTCGACGGCACGCTCGTGCGCAGCGATGACACCGTCTCCGCGTACACCCATGCGGTGCTGGACCGGGTCCGGGCCGCCGGCATCCGCGTCGTGGGCGCCACCGGCCGCGGGCCACGGCTGACCGAGCTGACCCGCAACGACATCCGGGACGCGGACTTCCTGGTGCTGGCGCAGGGCGGCTGGGTCATCGACCAGCAGGAGTCCCGGCTGCTGCGCAGCGCCCGCCTCCCCGGCCGCGACCTGGCCCTCGCCCTGCAGGCCCTGGAGGCCAAGGTCGGCCCGCTCTCGGTCATGGTGGAGGCGCTCGAGCACGACGACTCCCCGCTCTGGGGTGATTACGACCCGACGTGGCGCTATCCGGTGACGGTCGAGCCCCGGAGCCGCGAGGAGTGCCTGACCTCGGACGTCATCAAGGCCTTCGCCCGTTCCTTCGAGCGCGATGTCGACGACGTTCTCGCCGCGGCCCGCCGGGTGGTGCCGCCGCACGTGGCCTCGGTCACCCAGGCGGGCCTGAACTACGTCGAGATCTGCCCGCCGGAGGTCGACAAGGGCACCGGCCTGGCGGTCGTCGCCCAGGCGGTCGGCGTGGACCCGGCCGACGTGCTGGTCTTCGGTGACATGCCCAACGACCTGCCGATGTTCGCGTGGGCGGGGTGGAGCCGGGTCGCGGTGGCCAACGCCCACCCGGAGCTGCTCGCGGTCGCCGACGAGGTGACGCTGACCAACGACGAGGACGGGGTGGCCGTCTACCTCGACAAGCTACTGTCGAAGTGATGCAGAAACCGTTTCGCCTCGTCGCCTCGGACATCGACGGCACCCTGATCCGCAGCGACGGCACGCTCAGCCCGCGCACCATCGACGTGCTCGACCGGCTGCACGCCGACGACGTGCCCACCGTCCTCGTGACGGGCCGTCCCGTGCGCTGGTTGCGCCAGCTCTACGACCAGATGGCCGAGCCGCTGCCCGCGGTGTGCGCCAACGGCGCCGTGGTCTACGACCCCGACACCGACGCCATCCTGCGGGCGGCGCCGATCTCGACCGAGCTGCTGCTCGACGTGACGGCCCGGCTGCGCGAGGCCGTGCCCGACGTGACCATGGCCGTGGAGGTCGAGGACGGCAGAGGCTTCTGGTACGAGCCGGCCTGGCCGTTGCACTGGGACGGCGAGATGGAGGGCGTCCGCGTCATCGGCACCCCGGACGAGCTGACCAGCGTGCCGGCCGTGAAACTGCTGGTCCGCTCCGCCCACCACCAGCCGGACGAGTTCGTGGAGCTGGTGAGCCGGACGCTCGGCACGGCGGTCGAGGCGACGCACTCGTCCACGTCGGCGCTGGTCGAGATCTCGGCGGCGGGCGTGACGAAGGCAGCCGGGCTGGCGTGGCTCTGCGAGCAGCGCGGGCTCACCGCCGCCGACGTCGTGGCCTTCGGCGACATGCCGAACGACCTGCCCCTGCTGACGTGGGCAGGCCGTTCCGTGGCGATGGGGAACGCGCATCCGGCCGTCAAGGAGATCGCCGACGAGATCGGTCTGACGAACGACGAGGACGGCGTGGCGGCGTACCTGGAAAAGGTTTTCGATCTTTAGAGGTATTGCCCGGTGTTGCCCTCGGCGGCGCCGGGGGCGGTCATGCCGGGGATGACGCCGTGCGGTCCGACCGGGAGCGCCGGCCGGCCGCCGGGGCCGCGCATCTGCTCGAGCTGCAGCCGGGCCGCCATCTGCTGGGCGACCAGCGCGGCCTGGATGCCGTGGAAGAGCCCCTCCAGCCAGCCCACCAGCTGCGCCTGGGCAATGCGCAGCTCGCCCTCGCTCGGCGGGGTCTCGCCCTCGAAGGGCAGCGACAGCCGCTCGAGCTCCTCGCGCAGCTCGGGCGCCAGGCCGTCCTCCAGCTCCTTGATCGAGCGCTGGTGGATCTCCCGCAGCCGGCCGCGGCTGGCCTCGTCGAGCGGCGCCGCGCGGACCTCCTCGAGCAGCTGCTTGATCATGCTGCCGATCCGCATCACCTTGGCGGGCTGCTCGATCTGGTTGCCGGGCTCCTCGGGCTTCATGCTCCCGTCGGACTCCACCGTGCCCATCGGACGGCCGTCCGGGCCGACCACGATGACGGAGTCTTCCTGCTTGGCTTCGGTGTCGTCGCTCATGCGAACCATTTTCTCTCGCCCGCGCTCGTCCGCCGCCCGCGGGGCGGTCACCTCCTGAGTTCGGCCACCACGCATTTCACGCTGCCCCCGCCGCGCTTGAGCTCGCCGAGCTCCACGTGCACGGGGGTGTAGCCGGCCGCGCGGACCTTCGCACCGAACGCCGTCGCCTCGGTGTTGAGGATCACATGGCGGCCGTCACTGACCAGGTTGAGCCCGAACGCCTCGGCGTCGGCACGGTCGGCCAGGACGGCGTCGGGGAACAGCTGGGCGAGGACGCGCTGCGAGGCGGGGGAGAACGCCTCGGGGAAGTACGCGACGTGGCGGTCGTCCAGCGCCGCGAGGGCCGTGTCGAGGTGGTAGAAGGCCGGGTCGACGAGGCGGAGCGACACCACCGGGCGACCCAGGACCTCCTGCGCCTCGGCGTGGGCGGCCGGCTCGGTGCGGAAGCCGTAGCCGGCGAGGATCGTGCCGCCGTAGGCCCCCGGCAGGTACGCGAAGTCGCCCTCACCCTCGTTGACGTGCGCCGGAGCCGCGTACGACCAGGTGTCCGCCGTGTAGAAGAGCCGGTGTGCCTCGGCCTCGTCCGCGCGCTGCGGATAGCGGAAGCGCGCGCCGTAGACGGTGCCGTCGACGGAGAAGGCGCCGTTGGCCGCGTACACCATGTCGGGCAGCCCGGGGCGGGCGTCAAGCACGTGCACGGTGTGCCCGAGGTCGACGAGCGTGTCGCGCAGGAGCGTCCACTGCTTGCCCGCGAGGCCGGCGTCGACCGGCACGGTGACGTCCATCCATGGATTGATGACGTAGTCGACCGTGAAGTGGTCGGGCGGACACATGAGATATGTCCGCATACGCGGCAACCGCTCGGTCTGGCTCATGAGGTACAGGGTAGGTACGCTGGGACGGGCGAAACAGCTCTTTCTCTTGCCCGCTGGAGGCGAATCGTTGCGTATGGACGCCGTGGACCAGCGAATCGTTGCGCACCTCGTGGCGGACGCCCGGGCGTCGTACGCGGAGATCGGCGCGAAGGTCTCCCTGTCGGCCCCCGCGGTCAAGCGCCGCGTGGACAGGCTGCGCGCCGACGGGGTGATCAAGGGATTCACCGCCGTCATCGAGCCGGCCGCCGTGGGATGGACGACCGAGGCGTTCGTCGAGCTGTTCTGCACCGGCCGCACGACTCCGGCGCAGCTCACCGTGGCGACACGGCGGCACCCCGAGGTGGTGGGGGCCTACACGGTGTCGGGCGAGGCGGATGCGCTCGTGCATCTGCGGGCGGCGGACATGCGGCACCTGGAGCAGGCGCTGGAGCGGTTGCGGGCGGAGCCGTTCGTGACGTCGACGCGGAGCATGGTGGTGCTGTCGCGGCTGGTCGAGACGCCGACGTCCGTACCGGGGCCGGTCTAGGGGGAACCGCGCGGCCGGGCGGCGCGTCCCACCCCCATGTCACGCCGTCACGTGTTCTGCGCCACCGCACTCGCCGTCGCGCTTCCGCTCGCCGGCTGCACGTCGTCACCGTCCCCCGCGCCCACTCCCGCGCCCTCTTCCGGGGGGCTGAAACTGGTCTCCTACGACTCGTGCGAGCAGCTGGAGAAGGACGTCAAGCAGGCGGCCAAGGCCAGCGTGGGACCCTACGGGTTTCCGGGCGCGGGCGGCGTACCGGAAGTGGCGGTCGAGCGGGGCGGGGCCCGGACCATGGCGGACGCCGCCGCCGTGCCCGCCGCCGGGAAGTTCTCGGGCACCAACAACCACGAGGCGGACGCCGACGAGCCCGACCTGGTGAAGACGGACGGCCGGCGCATCGTCACGGTGTCCGGCTCGACGTTGCGGGTCGTGGACGCGGCCCTCAGGAAGCAGACGGGCTCGCTCGACCTGGGCATCCGCGGGTACGGGACCGGGCCGACGCTGCTGTTGTCCGGCGACGCCGCGCTGGTCCTGTCCACCGAGGTCGGCGACGGCGGCGTGATCGATCGCAAGATCGGCGTGCCGGTCGCCGGTCGCAGCGAGGCGCTGCTGGTGTCCCTGAGCGGCGCGCCGCGGATCGTCAGCCGCTGGCAGGGCGACGGCCGGCTGATCGACGCGCGGCTCACCGGCGGCACCGCGCGGGTCGTGCTGCGGTCGGCGCCGCGGATCACGTTCCCGGATTCCGGTCGCAAGAGCGATCCGACCGGCGCCAACCGGAAGGCGATCGAGCAGGCGGACGTCAGCGCCTGGCTGCCGGCATGGTCCGTGACCACGGGAAGCGAGACTTCGCAGGGTACGGCCGACTGCTCGCGGGTCACGCGGCCGCCGTCGTTCTCGGGCGGGTCGCTGGTCAGCATCCTGACGTTCGACTTGTCGCAGCCGACGCTGGGCAGCGGCGACGCGGTCACGGTGGCGGCGGACAGCGACACCGTCTATGCCACGGGCAGCAGCATGTATGTGGCGAGCGATGAGCGATGGCAGGTCACGGCCGGGGTGGGTCGCGCCGATCTGCCGGTACGCGAGCAGACCGACATCCATCGGTTCACGATCGACGGTACGAAGCCGCCGGCGTACGCGGCGTCCGGATCAGTGCCCGGCTATCTCGTGAACCAGTACGCTCTGTCCGAATCGGATGGTCACCTCCGAGTCGCTACGACGTCGTCCGGGGCTTCCGCGGTCCGCGTGCTGGCTGTCCGGAATCTTGCCCAGGTCGGAGTGGTCGACGGGCTGGGCAAGGGCGAGCGGATCTACTCCGTGCGGTTCCTGGGGCCGGTCGGCTATGTCGTCACTTTCCGGCAGACCGACCCGCTCTACACGATCGACCTCAGCGACCCCGCCAAGCCACGGGTGACCGGCGAGCTGAAGATCACCGGCTACTCGGCGCATCTCCAGCCCGCGGGCGAGGGGCGTCTGATCGGCGTCGGCCAGGAGGCGGACACGTCCGGGCGGGTGAGCGGGACGCAGGTTTCGCTTTTCGACGTACGCGACCCCGGGGCCCCGCGGCGCCTCACCCAGCACCAGGTGCCGGGCGGGCAGTCGGAGGCCGAGTGGGATCCGCACGCGCTGCTGTGGTGGCCGGCGACCCAGCTGCTGGTCCTGCCGGTGTCCTCCGTCAGCGGCGGGCGGGTGACGGAGGGTGCGCTGGCGCTGCGGGTGACCGACCAGGGCGTGACGCAGGTGGGCATGGTGAGCCGCCCGGGCGTACGCCGGTCGCTCGTGGTCGGTGACGTGCTCTGGACCGTCACCGACGCCGGGTTGCAGGCCTCGTCGCTCGCCACGCTGGACGAGCAGGCCTGGATAGCTTTCTAGAGATACATGCCGGGGCGGTGGGTGTCCGACGTGTCGGGCGCCTTCGCCGGGGTGGGCTTGTCACCCTCGCCGAAGAAGCGCTTGCCGCCGAACTCGCCGTGCAGCCGGTCGTCGAGCTCGTCCGCGAGGCCGGTCATGACCTGGACGGCGAGCATGAGGTGGGTGGCCTGGAAGTTGCGGCCGAAGACCGGGATCGAGGCCCACACCGTGTCCTGCGCGCAGTAGAGGCGGCCGATCGGCATGCGGTTGGTCAGCTCGGACAGCTTCACGTAGAGCTGCTCGGTGGGCTCGACCTCGGTCAGGATCGGCGAGAAGACGTCCACCAGCGGCGGGTTGTCGCGCACCCGGACGAAGACCATCGCCGAGCCGGCCCGGATGCCGATGTCGCCGTCGGTGTCCACCTGCAGCTGGTCGACGGTGGTCTTGGACATCGTCGCGACCACCGTGCGGACGCGCTCCTCGAGCGGCACCTCCTCCGCCGCGTTGGCCAGCGCCGCGGAGAGCAGGCCGTCCTCGTCGAGATCGTCGAGGTTGAGCTCCTCGTCGATGCTGGGCTCGTGCCGCGCGGTGGCCAGGGGCGCCGTGTCGATCGGCTCGTCCTCCTCGTCGTGCACCAGGTACACGAGGAAGGCGGGGTGCGGCGCGCCGTAGACGTCGCGCAGCGTCCGCGACACCACCGTGGCGAACTGCTTCGCGCCGGCCGTCGTCGTCCGCAGCCCGAACGAGTCCCCCGACCCGGCCAGCACCCCGGGCGGCGACCACCCGAGCGCGACCAGGTCGGCGACGGCCGAGCGGTCCATCCGGTAGCCCTCGGGCAGCGCGGCATTGCCCACCGCGAGCGCCTCCACCACCCCGTCGGGCAGGAGCCGGATGCTCACCGAATAGACGGCCGTGCCGGTGCCGGACGCCGTCGGGTCCAGCGTGATGTCGATGTGCGCCCCCGGCTCGAGCGAGGGCAGGAGGCCGGCCAGGGCGCCGGCGAACTCGCGCCACGCCTCCGTGACCTTGGCCCGCAGATCGGCCGTGGTGGGCTCGTCAAGAAAAATGCCCTCGGGCTGGTCGGCCGGGTTGTCCGCCGTCATGATCGCACCTCCGCCCCGTCACCCTATCGAGCCCGCCGGACGCGCATCGGCCCCGTCTCATTCCCGACGAGCGTTGTTCCCGTTTGCGGCGATTCGGTCCCGGCCCGGATCTTCGGCCCCCAAGGGCCAGCGGCCGTCTCCCGGTCGGCGTGGCGCGGGCTGAACCCGGTCGGCGTGGCGCAGCTCCGGGCCGGCGTGGCTCGCGCTCAACCCAGTCGCCGTGGCGCAGCTCCGGGCCAGCGTGGTGCGAGCTCAGCTCCGGGCCGGGTGTGGCGCGGGCTCAGCTGCGGTCGGCGTGGGTGGCTTCGGCCGGCGGGGCGGTGGTCTCGGCCGGGGCGGGCCAGGCGGTGGCGAGGGCGGACAGCTTGGCGGCGGCCTCGGTGGGGTCGGCACCACGGCCCACGGCCAGGCCCAGGAGGTACGCCGTCACGGGCGCGCCGGGGCGCACGACGTTGTGGGCGACGTCGCGGGCCACGTCGAGGATGAGGTCGCGCCGGACGTCTTCCGGGGCGAGACCCAGCTCGGCGGCCGCCGCCCCGAGCCACTCGTCGAGCACGTTCACCGCGCCCACTCCTCCGCCGTACGCAGGTCGTCGTCGGTGTCGCAGTCGAACCACGGCGGTGGACCGGGGCGCCGCCAGGAGACCTCGATGAAGTTGAGATGCGTGAGCAGGGCGTGCATCGGCGCACCCTGGAGGCTGCCCCGTTCGCCGGCGAGCCGGGTGAGCGCCTCGCGCAGGGCGGGCGTACGCCAGACTCCGCACAACGACTGTCGCCGGCCCTCCGCGTCCCGGTAGACCGCGCCCTGCATCATCGGCGCCGACTCGACGGTGAGGCGCAGCACGTCCATCGCCTCGCCGGTCAGCAACGGCAGGTCCGCGGCCAGGAGCGCGGTGAAGCTGACGTTCTCCGGCACCAGGGCGAGCCCCGCCGCGGTGGCCGCCACAGGGCCGCCCCCGGGTGGCTGCTCGCTCGTCGAAGCGACCTCGACGGGCAGGTCCGGCGGCACCCGGCCGACCACCACGCGGGGGTCGGCGTCGTGCACAGCGGCCAGCACACGGGTCAGCATCGACTGGCCGGCGACCGGGATGGTGGGCTTGTCCGCCCCACCCATCCGACGCGCCGCACCGCCGGCCAGCACCACCGCCGCGAATCCCCCCACGCACGTACCGTATCCCGCCGCGCCCGCGAGCGTGACCGCTGCCTTCCCGGCGCGCGCTGTTTCCGGCTCTTTGTGCCAGCTCAGCACGCTCTCGCACGGTTTTGTCACGCCGACCGGCACCCGGGGCCGCATGTCGCCGGCATCCGCCCCGGCGGCCCGGCGAGGTCGCGCGCCGTGCTGCGGGCGGGGGCGGCGGCCTACGCTCGTTCCATGGCGCGCACGATGAACCGGCGACCGGTCATGAAGATCAACCTCGACACGACCGCCGAGCCCCGGCGCCGCCCGGACGATCTCGCCGCGGAGGAGCCGCTCGAGATCCGGCTGCGCAAGGAGCCGCTCGCCGTGACGATGCGGACGCCCGGGCAGGACATCGACCTCGCGATGGGCTTCCTGCTCACCGAGGGCATCATCCGCGCGGCCGGCGATGTGGTGACCGCCCAGCTGTGCGCGGGCACCGACACCCCGAACACGTACAACGTGGTCGACATCGTGCTCGGCGCCGACGTGCCGCCGCCGGTGACCGACCCGAGCCGGAATTTCTACACCACGAGCTCGTGCGGGGTGTGCGGCAAGGCGAGCATCGACGCCGTCCGCACGCGTTCGCAGTTCGACATCGTCCCGGATGCGACCTCCGTCACCGCCCGCACGCTCGCCGACCTTCCTGACAAGCTGCGGGCGGCGCAGCGCACCTTCGACCGTACGGGTGGCCTGCACGCGGCCGGTCTCTTCACCGCGGCCGGCGAGCTGGTCGTGCTGCGCGAGGACGTGGGCCGGCACAACGCCGTCGACAAGGTGATCGGCTGGGCGCTGCGTGCGGGCCGGCTGCCCCTGACCGATCACGTCCTGCTCGTGTCGGGGCGGGCCAGCTTCGAGCTGACCCAGAAGGCCTGGATGGCGGGCATCCCGGTGCTGGCCGCGGTGTCCGCCCCCAGCACCCTCGCGGCGGAGCTCGCCGACGAGGCCGGGATGACGCTGGTCGGCTTCCTGCGCGGGCCGTCCATGAACGTCTACGCCGGAGCGCAACGCGTAGTGGTCTGATTTCGCTCTGTGTTCCGACGCCATTAAGCCGCCCAGCGCGCCCGGGACATTCACACTCATGAGGCTCTTCTGCGTCCACAGTCCAGGAACGCAGGGAGCTCCGCATGTCGTTGTCACGACGTTCCCTCCTGCTCAGCGGCGCCGCGGCCGGTATCGCAGCGGCCGCTGTGCCGTCGGGTGCCACCGCGGCCACCGTCTGGCCGTTGACCTCCACCGCCCGGTACCGAGGCCCGCTGAGCACCGACCCCTTCACCCTCGGCGTGGCGTCCGGTGACCCGGCGTCGGACGGCTTCGTGCTCTGGACGCGGTTGGCGACCTCGCCGCTCGCGGAGGACGGGCTCGGCGGGATGCCCGGCCGCGACGTGCCGGTCCAGTGGGAGCTGGCGGCGGACGAGCGCTTCCGCAAGGTGCTCCGGCGGGGCGTCACCGTGGCCCGGGCGTCCGCCGCGCACTCCGTCCATGTGGAGCTGACCGGCCTCCTCCCGGCGCGCGAGTACTTCTATCGGTTCAAGGCCGAGCGCTACGTCTCGCCGATCGGCCGCACCCGCACCGCGCCGCCCCCGTGGGCGATGCCCGCCGCGCTCGCGATGTCCTTCGTCTCCTGCTCCCAGTACGAGCACGGTTACTTCACCGCCTATCGCCGTCTGGCCGAGGACGAACCGGACCTGGTCCTGCACCTCGGCGACTACCAGTACGAGTACGCGCCCGACACCTACAACATCCCGGGCGGCAACCCTCGTGATCACCAGGGCCCGGAGACCGTCACCCTGGCCAACTACCGTCAGCGTCACGCCCAGTACAAGACGGACGCCGACCTGCAGGCCGCGCACGCCGTCGCCCCCTGGGCCGTGGTGTTCGACGACCACGAGGTCGAGAACAACTGGGCCGACGAGGTGCCGGAGCAGCCCGACCCCAACTTCCTGGCCCGGCGCGCCGCCGCTTTCCAGGCCTACTACGAGAACATGCCGCTGCGCCGCACCTCCGTTCCTCGTGGCATCGACATGCAGCTCTACCGGCGCCTGCACTGGGGCCGGCTGGCCACCTTCCACATGCTCGACACTCGCCAGTTCCGCGACGACCAGGGCTGCGGCGACGGCTACAAGGACTGCCCCGCCGCCCTCGACCCGGCCCGCTCGATCACCGGGCCGGAGCAGGAACGGTGGCTGCTCGACGGCTTCCACCGCTCCTCCGCCCGGTGGGACGTCCTCGGTCAGCAGGTCTTCTTCGGCCAGCGTGACAACAACTCGGGCCCGGCCTCGGTCGTCAGCATGGACTCCTGGGACGGGTACGCGGCCTCACGCGACCGCATCACCCGCGGCTGGATCGACGCGGGCGTCCGCAACCCGGTGGTCCTCACCGGCGACGTCCACGCCCACTGGGCCGACGACCTGAAGCTCGACTGGACGGATCCCACCTCCCGCACCGTCGGGACGGAACTGGTCTGCTCCTCGATCACCTCCACCGGCGACGGCGCCGACGTGGTGCCGGGCACCCATCCCTGGGCCGCCTGGAACCCGCATCTGCGCTTCTACAACAACCAGCGCGGTTACGTCCGCACCACGATCACCCCGGCGGACCTGACCGCCGACTTCCGCGTGCTGCCCTACGTCACCTCTCCCGGGGCGCCGGCGCACACCCGGGCCACATTCGTCATCGAGGACCGGGTGCCCGGCCTGCACCAGACGGCGGACAACCCGACGCCCGGCGCTCCGGCGGCCACGATGCGCTCCGGCGACCTGGGTTCGGCGACGGTGCGTCAGGAGACCGAGCGGCCCTGAACCCGGCCCGGGTCCGTCCGCCGGCGGGGATGCCGGGGCACGTAGCGGAAGTCGACCCGGCGGTTGGTGCGCGGACCCGGTCCGCTGCCTCCCCGCCGGGCGACCGGTGCCATCGGCCCGGCGAACCGGCCGGCGGGCACTTCCGCCGCTGAGGCGTCGACAGTGACCCCGGTCGGCGGACCCTCGTCGGGCGGCTCGTCGGCTGCCTTGGAGAGGAGGTCCCGGGCGGGGAAGCCGGCGGCGAGCGCCTCGAGCACCTCGCCGGTCAGCCCCGGGATCTCCGGCCAGCCGTCGACCATCGCCGGAGGGATCGCCAGGGCGAGCACGTTGTGCATGATCCGGGCCATCGGATAGTCGGGGTCCGCGGACAGTGCGCGGGCCACGGCGACGCTCGCGAGCGCACCCTGGTTGGCCCGCCAGGCCACGAAGGCGAGCAGGCCGGCGGGTGCGGCGACGTGGGCCGGGCTGGTGCGGCGGGTTATGTCCGACCAGAAGGCGAGCTGCCACTCGTCGACGCCCGTCCGGGTCCACGCATAGTCGCGCACGCCGGCGTGCTCCAGCACGAAGACCAGCCAGGCAACCTCGTCGTCGCTCAGCCTCCCGCCGGTGCGATAGGACTGCTCGGCCTCGCGGACAGCCGTGCGCCCCGTCCGGAGCAGGAACTCGTCGAAGCGCCTTGCCCGCTCCGGGTCCGAATCGTGCGGCTCCTCATCGACCGCCGAGCACGACTGGCGGAGAAGCCGGGCGAGGGCGCGCACCTCGGCCCTGTCCATGGCGACGCGTGCCGCTCCGGACAACGGTGCCAGGGACGCCACCAGGTCTTTCCGGCTCGGCAAGGCGACCGCCCCCGCGAGGGTCGCCTCGGCTGCCAGCACGGAGTCGGGCGGCGGGCACGGCAGGCCCTCCGCCGGGCAACAGCCCGGGTCGTCGCACAGCAGGGACCAGTAGCGCCCGTTGTCGACCCGCAGCTCGTCGAGGACCGGGAGACGCACACGGGCGAAGGCGGCTTCGAGGCGCTTGACCGCGGCGGTGACCGGTGTGCTCCGGCCGTACCCGATGATCAGGACCCCGTCGGGCCGGTGCTGGGCGACGGTGGCGGCCAGATGCCGCAGGATTACCCATGATTCGCGCTCCGGCAGGTCGATGCGCGTGGTGAAGCCGAGCCGATGGTCGTAGACGGCGACGACGACCAGGCTGTGCTCGGGGTGGAAGCCCACCAGGTAGGGAACCAGGCTCAACAGCTCGGATGGCGAGCTGACGCTCAGCGATGTCATGGCCGGGAAGCCTGCCCCGGATCCGCCCCTCCCGCCCGGCCCCCTGTGGATAACCGGCGCCTGTGGATAACTCCGGGCGGGCGGTCGAGGGTCTGGCAGGCTCATCGCTCATCGCGGGCCCGTCCGGGCCACCCGACCTCAGGAGCGGAATTGAAGCGTGTGCAACTCCAGGCCGTCCTGCTGCCACTCGTGCGTCTGGCTGTCGAGGTGCATCGTCAGCTCGATCGACGACACCACGTCATAGCCGGCCGCGTGCAGGCTGCGGATCGCCTCCACATTGCGCGAGGAGGGCGAGATCGTCAGCGACTGCATGTTGCGCTTCTTGGCCTCCTGGGCCACGTGACGCAGGAGCTTGCGGCCCACACCCTTGTGGCGGTGGGTCGTCGTCACCACGACGGGCTCCACCTCGCCCGCGCGGCCCCGGATGATCAGGCCCACGAGCCCGACGACACCGTCGTCGGCGTGGTCGGCCACCCAGAGCCCGCCCAGGTCGAGCCGGGTCAGATACTCCTCGAAGCCCGCCCCGCCGTCGTCGGGCCCCTCGCCGTACATGCGGTTGTGCTGCGCGGTCAGCTCCGACCACAGACGGCGGCCGGCGCTGTGGTCGCTGGGCCGGTACGAACGCACCGCGACAGGTGTCATGCCGACATTTTGACTCCGAATCGGGCACGCCGTAACCCGAAGTGGAAGATAAGGAGGTGGATCTGGCGTATCTGCGCGCGCACCCGCAGCATCTTTCGACATTTCTCGCTCACCAGCGGATTCGAGAGACCCCGGTGGGGGGTGGCGACGTGTGCGCCGCAACCCGGCTGACCTTGGACGACGGCACGTCGCTCTTCGCGAAGTCGTGGCCGTCGGGCAGCGCGCCCGAGCATTTCTTCCGGACCGAGGCAGCCGGCCTGAATTGGCTCGCCGAGGCCGGCGCCGCGCCTGTTCCGGAAGTGATCTCGGTGACGGATGATCTGCTCGCCCTGGAATGGATCGAGGCCGGTCCGCCGTCCGCCGCGGCGGCCGAACGCTTCGGGCGCGAGCTCGCCGGGGTGCATCGGGCCGGCGCCGACGGGTTCGGGGCGCCGTGGCCGGGCTTCATCGGGCCGTTGCGACAGGACAACACGGTGTCCGAGGGCACGTGGGGGACCTGGTTCGCGGAGCGGCGACTGCGGCCTTACCTGCGGATATCGGTTGATCGAGGTGCCCTCGACGCCGACGACGCCGCCTTGGTGGAGCGGGTGCTGAGCCGGATCGACGCGTACGGCGGAGGCGAGGCGCCGTCGCGGCTGCACGGCGACTTGTGGCCGGGGAATGTGCTGTGGGGTGCCGACGGGCGGGCCTGGTTGATCGACCCGGCGGCGCACGGCGGGCATCGCGAGACCGACCTGGCGCAGCTCGCGCTCTTCGGCGGGGCGCCGCAGCTGGACCGGATCGTGGCGGCCTACCAGGAAGTGTGGCCGTTGCAGGAAGGGTGGCAGGGCCGGGTGCCGCTGCATCAGCTCCAGCTGTTGCTCGTGCACACGGCGGCCTTCGGTACGGGATATCGCGGCGCGGTGGTGGCTGCGGCGGAGGCGGCGTTGCGCGGCTGAGGAGCGCTGGAGCAGCCGGCGGACGGTTGGCTCCTGAGGGCCAACGACGGATGGCGCACGCCATCGAGGCGGACGACGGGATGGGTGAGGAGAAAGTAGTGGCTTGCATAACGGCGAACGAGGCATTCAAGAGCTACTTTCGACCAGTGACCGAGCTTGCTGCGCCCGTGGTGATTCCGCGTGGTGGCGCGCCCGTGGGGGATGCGCCGCGCGCCGGGTTGCTTGCCGACCGGTTCGGGCGGGTGGCGACCGACCTCCGGGTGTCGCTGACCGACCGGTGCAATCTGCGGTGCACCTACTGCATGCCGGAGGAGGGGCTCGCCTGGATGCCGAAGCAGCAGCAGCTCTCCGACGACGAGGTGGGGCGGCTGCTTCGGGTGGCAGTCGAGCAGCTGGGCGTGACGGAGATCAGGTTCACCGGCGGTGAGCCGCTCATCCGGCGCGGGCTCGTGGGGATCATCGCGGCGGCGGCGGAGTTGCGACCGCGGCCGAAGCTGTCGATCACCACGAACGGCATCGGCCTGGACCGGATGGCCGGCGCGCTGCGGGACGCCGGGCTCGATCGCGTGAACGTCTCGCTGGACACGCTGTCGCCCGCTCGCTTCAAGGAGCTGACCCACCGGGATCGGCACGCCGACGTGCTCAAGGGCATGGCGGGCGCGGCGGAGGCGGGCCTCACGCCGGTCAAGATCAATACGGTGCTGATGCGCGGGATCAACGACGACGAGGCGCCGGAGCTGCTGCGTTTCGCCCTGGCGCACGGCTACGAGCTGCGGTTCATCGAGCAGATGCCCCTCGATGCCCAGCACCAGTGGGACCGGCAGGAAATGGTGACCGCGGCGGCGATCCTGGCGGCGCTCGAGCCCTTCGGGCTGGAGCCTGATTCGGTTTCACGTGGAACAGCGCCCGCCGAAACGTGGCTTGTGCCCGGATATGTCGACGCGGCGGGGAACCCGGCACGGGTGGGAGTCATCGGCAGCGTGACGCGGCCCTTCTGCGGCGACTGCGACCGGACCCGGCTGACGGCCGACGGTCAGGTGCGGAACTGCCTCTTCGCCACCGGGGAGACGGACCTGCGCGGGCTGGTGCGCGGCGGGGGCTCCGACGAGGAGATCGCCGCGGCGTGGCGGACGGCCATGTGGGGCAAGAAGGCCGGGCACGGCATCGACGACCCCAGCTTCCTCCAGCCGGCCCGTCCCATGTCGGCGATCGGCGGGTGAGCGGCGTGGTGCAGGTGCGGTACTTCGCGGGGGCACGGGCGGCTGCGGGCGTCCGGGAGGAGAGCGTCGAGGCCGGCTCGGTCGACGAGTTGGTCGGCGCGCTCACCGAACGGCACGGCGAGCGGCTGGCGGTTGTGCTGAAGGCGGCGAGTTTTCTGGTCGACGGGCTGGCCTGCCATGATCGACAGGCGGCGCTGGCCGCCGGGGCGACCGTGGACGTCCTGCCACCGTTCGCTGGGGGTTGAGGTTGTTCGCGTTCGTCGGGCTGATCATCGTCGTCATCGGCCTGATCCACTTCTATCTGTGGAAGCGCCTGGTCAAGGACACGTTCCGCGGGCGCCGGGCCCGGCTGATCGGCGGTGTGATCACCGTCGTGCTGGCCGTCCTCGTCCCGGCGACCCTCATCGGCGTGCGCGGCGGGCACGTGAAGTGGCTGGCCTGGCCGGGCTACCTCTGGCTGGCGCTGATGTTCTACCTGCTCGTGGTGCTGGCTGTCGTAGAGCTTCCGCGGCTCGCGGTCGCACTCTGGCTCCGCGCGCGGGAACGGCGGGGGGAGAACACGGCCAAGGCGACCACATCGAATCCGGCGGCCGAGGCCACCACATCGGGTCCGGCGACCGAGGCGATCACAGCAACTCCGGCGACCGAGCCGGCGAAGGCGACCACGGCAGCGGCTCCGGCGACCGAGCCGGCCGCGGCAACGACCACGGCGACGACCACGGCAAGCGCAGCGACCGAGGTGGCTGCGGCGACAAGCGCCACGACCATGGCCGCGGGCGGCGCGGGAGGTAAGGCGCAGGAGGCGGGCGACGGCGGGCGGCCGGGTGTCGAGCGGCGGTTGGTGCTGGCGCGGGGCGCGGCGATCTTCGCGGGGCTGACGGCGGCGGGGATCACCGGCTACGGGGTGAAGACGGCGCTCGGCGGGCCTCGGCTGGACCGGGTCCGGATGCCGATCGCGAAGCTTCCCGCGAGCATGGACGGGACCCGGCTCGCCGTGGTGTCGGACATTCATCTCGGGCCGCTGACCGGGGTGCGGCACACCGAGCGGATCGTCGCCGCGATCAACTCCGTCGACGCCGACATCGTGTGCGTGGTCGGCGACCTGGTCGACGGGAGCGTGGCCGAGCTGGGCCGCTTCGCGGAGCCGCTGCGGGGGATCCAGTCGCGCCGGGGCGCCTACTTCGTGACCGGGAACCACGAGTACTACTCGGGCTACCAGGAGTGGGTCGACGAGGTGGCCCGGCTCGGGATGCGGCCCTTGCGGAACGAGCGGATCGAGCTCGACGGGCTGGACCTCGCCGGGGTCAACGATCTGAACGGCGCCGACCAGGGCGACGCGCCGGACTTCGAGCGGGCCCTCGGCGATCGGGATCCGGCGCGGCCCGTGGTGCTCATGGCGCATCAGCCCTTGGCGGCGAAGGACGCGGCACCCTACGGCGTCGACCTGCAGCTCTCCGGGCACACGCACGGCGGGCAGATGGCGCCGTTCAACCTGCTGGTCCCGCTGCAGCAGCCGGTGACGAGCGGGTTCGGCGAGGTGGACGGCGTTCCGGTCTACGTCACCAACGGCGCCGGCTTCTGGGGGCCGCCGGTCCGGGTCGGGGCTCCGCCGCAGGTCTCCGTCATCGAGCTCCGTTCCGCCTGACGCCCGGCGACGCGGCAAGGGACGAGGAACAGCAACGTGCTTGCGGCGTGGAGGCGTCGGTCAACGGCGGGTAGGTTATGTCACTTCCT
The DNA here is from genome assembly GCF_030757795.1 of Actinoplanes oryzae. Classification (GTDB taxonomy): domain Bacteria; phylum Actinomycetota; class Actinomycetes; order Mycobacteriales; family Micromonosporaceae; genus Actinoplanes. The sequence continues at coordinate 7,292 of NZ_JAUQWH010000010.1, read as the reverse complement.
GCGTGGCGACTTCAGGCTTCCCGCGCACTCGTGACAGGATGCAGCGTGCCCTCGGACAGCGCAGGGTCCTCGGTTGCCGCGGACACGTACGTCGCGGATCTGCACATCCACTCCCGCTATTCGCGTGCCTGCAGCCGTGACCTCACCCTTCCCAACCTGGCCTGGTGGGCCCGCCGCAAGGGCATCGCCGTGCTCGGGACCGGCGACTTCACCCACCCCGCGTGGTTCGACCACCTGCGGGAGAGCCTGCAGCCCGCCGACGAGCCCGGCCTCTTCCGGCTGAGCCCCGACGCCGAGCAGGACGTGACCCGTCGCCTGCCCGGGTCGCTCCACGAGACGAACGCCGCCCGCTTCATGCTGAGCGTCGAGATCTCGACGATCTACAAGCGGGACGACCGTACGCGGAAGGTGCACCACCTCGTCTATCTGCCCGACTTCGCCGCGGCGACCAGGTTCAACACCGCGCTCGGCCGGGTCGGGAACCTCACCGCGGACGGCCGGCCGATCCTCGGGCTGGACTCGCGGGACCTGCTGGAGATCGTGCTCGAGGCGAGCCCCGAGGGCTATCTCGTGCCGGCGCACATCTGGACGCCGTGGTTCTCGGCGCTGGGCTCCAAGTCGGGCTTCGACGCGATCGCCGACTGCTACGCCGACCTGGCCGAGCACATCACGGCCGTCGAGACCGGCCTCTCCTCCGACCCGGAGATGAACTGGCGGGTCTCCAGCCTCGACCGCTACCGCCTGGTGTCCAACTCGGACGCCCACTCGCCGCAGGCCCTCGCGCGGGAGGCGACCCTCTTCACCGGTACGCCGTCCTACGAGGCGATCCGCACCGGGCACACCCTCGCCGGGACGATCGAGTTCTTCCCGGAGGAGGGCAAGTATCACGCCGACGGGCACCGCGCGTGCGGCGTGAACTGGGAGCCGGCGAAGACCCGGGAGCACGGCGGCCGCTGCCCCGAGTGTGGCAAGCCGCTGACCGTCGGCGTGCTGAGCCGCGTCGAGGATCTTGCCGACCGGGATGCCGAGCCGCGCCGGGAGACCGTCGAGCACCTGATCCAGCTCGCCGAGATCCTGGGCGAGATCAACGGCGTCGGCCCGAAGTCGAAGACCGTCGAGGGCCAGCTCAACCACCTCGTCGCCCAGCTCGGCCCCGAGCTGGACATCCTGCGCAAGGTGCCGGTCGACGACATCGGCCAGCACGGCGGCGAGCAGCTGCGCGAGGCGATCACCCGGCTGCGGCGCGGTCAGGTGCGGCGCATCCCCGGCTACGACGGCGAGTACGGCGTGATCACGCTCTTCGAGCCCGGTGAGCTGCGCAACGCGAGCAGCGCCCCGCAGAGCGAGACCCTCTTCGACCTGCCACAACAGCGCAAGCAGCCGGCCCCCGCGAAGGCGCCGAAGCCGGTGAAGAAGGCCACGCCACCGCGCAAGGCCGCCCCGCCGCCGCCGATCCCGCAGCCCGCGTCGCCGCACGAGCCGTTCGAGCCGATGCTGGCCGGGATGGAGGAGGTCGGCACCGGCCTGCTCGACCGCCTGGACGCGATGCAGCGGGTGGCCGCGTCGGCGCCGGGCGGGCCGCTGCTCATCGTCGCCGGCCCGGGCACGGGCAAGACCCGTACGCTCACGCACCGCATCGCCTACCTCTGCGCGGAGATGAACGTCTTCCCGCACCGCTGCTTGGCGATCACGTTCACGCGCCGGGCCGCCGAGGAGATGCGCGAGCGGCTCGACGCGCTGATGGGCGAGTCGGCGCAGGACATCACCGTCGGCACCTTCCACGCGATCGGGCTGACCATCCTCAAGGAGAACGCCAAGGCCGCCGGGCTCGGTGCGGCCTGGCGGATCGCCGACGACACCGAGCGGGCCGCGGCGCGCGAGGAGGCCGGCGAGGACGACGCCGCGTACACCAAGCTGCTGCGTCAGCAGGACCTGGTCGACCTGGACGACCTGCTCACGGTGCCGGTGGCGCTGCTGCGCGACGACCCGGCGCTGGTCGAGCGGTACCGCAAGCAGTGGCAGTGGATCTTCGTCGACGAGTACCAGGACGTCGACGAGACCCAGTACGAGCTGCTGCGCCTGCTCAGCCCCGCGGACGGCAACCTGTGCGCGATCGGCGACCCCGACCAGGCGATCTACTCGTTCCGGGGCGCGGACGTGGGCTACTTCCTGCGCTTCAACGAGGACTTCACCGACGCGCGGCTGGTGCGGCTGACCCGCAACTACCGGTCGTCGGCGCCGATCCTGGCGGCGGCCGTGCAGGCGATCGCGCCGTCGTCGCTGGTCAGCGGTCGGCGCCTGGATCCCGCGCGGGTCAATCCCGAGTCGCCGCTGCTGGGTCGCTACTACGCGGCGAGCGTCGCGGACGAGGCCGACTTCGTCGTCCGTACCGTGGACGAGCTGGTCGGCGGCCTCTCCCACCGGTCGCTCGACTCCGGCCGGGTCGATGCGCGCGCGGTGGCCCCGGGTTCGTTGTCCTTCTCGGACATCGCGGTGCTCTACCGTACGGACTCGCAGTCGCAGGCCGTCGTCGATGCGCTGTCGCGGGCCGGCGTACCTGTGCAGAAGCGGTCGCACAACCGCCTGCGGGACCGGCCCGGCGTGCAGCTGCTCGCGCGGGAGCTGCGCCACGCCGGCGGTCAGGGCACGCTCGCCGCGCGCGTCAAGGCCGCGTCCCAGGCCCTGGCCCAGCGGTACGCCGCCCCGACGCTCGACGCCGACACGGTCGCCCCGGAGGACATCTGGACCGCGGCCGACCTGCTCATGCCGCTGGCCCGGCGGATGGGTGACGACCGGGAGCGCTTCCTCGCCGAGATCGCGACGGGTGCCGAGGTCGACGCCCTCGACCCGCGCGCCGAAGCGGTGAACCTCCTCACGCTGCACGCCGCCAAGGGCCTCGAGTTCCCGGTCGTGTTCCTGGTCGGCTGCGAGGACGGGCTGCTGCCGCTGCGCTGGCCGGGCGGCACGCCGACGGACGACGAGATCGCCGAGGAGCGCCGCCTGTTCTTCGTGGGGCTGACCCGCGCGCAGGACCGGCTCTATCTGAGCCACGCGGCGCGGCGCTTCCGGCACGGCAAGGAGCGCGACCAGGCGCCGAGCCCGTTCTTCGACGCGATCGACGCCGGCCTCTTCGAGCGGATGGGCGACACCGTGCCCGCCCGCCCGAAGGACCGGCAGCTGCGCCTGATCTGAGCTGGACGGCAAGTCCGAGCTAGACGGCGAGGCCCACCACGGCCCCGGCGAGCAGCGCGGGTCCGAACGGCAGCGACCGCCCCCGGCGGGTGATCAGCAGCACGACGGCGGCGGGCCCGTTGATCAGGTGCGGGGCGAGCAGGCCGGTCAGCACGGCCGGCCAGCCCGCGAAGCCGAGCAGGAAACCCAGCACGGTGGCCAGCTTCACATCACCGAACCCCAGGCCGCGGCCGGGGAGCAGGGCGATCGACAGGTACGCGACCCCGCTGAGCCCCGCCGCGGCGACCGCCCGGGGCAAGCCGCCCGGAGCGACGAGCGTGAGCGGCACCACGGTGACAAGTGCCAGCGCGGCGACGAGTCGATCGGGCAGTCGCCGGCACCGCACGTCCACCACGGCCAGCAACACGCCAAGTGCCGTGGCGGGCAGGACCACGAGCAGCAGCGGCGACGGCCCCAGGGCGGCGGCGAGCGCGCCCGAGGTGAGCGCCCCGGCGCCGACTGTCCACACGGGTGCTCGGCGGCAGGGACATGATGCTCCGGCGCGTACCCAGGAAGGGGTGGGCTGGTGGCAGTGCGCGCAGGCGGCGCGGACGGGAGCGTGCCGGGGGACGGCCAGGCGATGCGCGACACGCGGGACGAACGACGCGGCGGCACCGCCGAAGAGCGCCGCGCAGAGGACGAGGGGGAGCGACATGGGCAGCGACGGTATCCCCGTGCGGGCGACCTCGACCCGTCCGGAAGCCGACACTCGAAGCGACTTGCCGTCTCACGCGCGCGATTCCGGGAGGGTTTGTCCGCTGCCCGCACGCTACGGTGGCGTACAGCGTTTCCGCCCTGGAGGAAGTTCCGATGTCGCAGAACGGCCCGTACCCCGGCCAGGGCTGGCCGGCCGGGGGTCCGCCGGGAGCCGGCGAGCCATATGCGGAACCCGCCGATCCGTGGGGTGCCGCCGAGCCGCCGGATCCCTCCTGGGGCGGCCGGCCCCACTCGGTGCCGCCCGACCCGCCGGCCTATGACCCGCCGGCCTATGACATGCCCGCCTATGACCCGGCCGCGTTCGGCCCGCCGCAGCAGGCCTATCCCGCCGCGCCGCTGAACACGCCGCCGCCGTGGCAACAGCCGCCACCTCCGCCGCGGCGCCGCCGCAACGCGCCGATCGTGGCGCTCGTGGTCGTGCTCGGCCTGCTCATCTGCGGTGGCCTGGGCACGACGGCCTACCTGGTCAGCAGGGCGGACACGCCCACCATCGGCGCGACCGGGGAGACCGCGGCGCCGTCCGGCACCCCCACCCGGGGCGCCGCCGTGCCCGACCCGGCGACCAGCCAGGACGCGCGGTTCGTCGGCAAGGGGGAGTGCGTCCGCAACCAGGGTGACGCCGACGACAGTCCCGATCTCAAGATCGTGCCGTGTGCCAGCGGCACCTACGAGGTGCTCAAGCGGGTCGACGGCCGCACGACCGGGGAGCCCGACGCCGAGGGCAAGTGCAGCAAGGTGGCGAACTACACGAAGTGGTACTTCTACGACAGCGAGCTGGACAGCCTCGACTTCGTGCTGTGTCTCCGCGAGTATCCAGCTAAATAGCGTCGTCTAGCGCAAAGGCTAGAAAACGCTAGACGAGGCAAGTCTAGCGATACAGCTAGATGGCCCGATACGGTGCAATGCGTGGATCCGGTCCGGAACCCGTACGCCCCCGGCGCCGGCCAGCGCCCGCCCGAGCTGGCCGGACGCGGCCGTGAGCTGGACGCCTTCGACATCGTGCTGGAGCGCGTCGCCCGCGGCCGCCCCGAGCGCAGCCTCGTCCTGACCGGCCTGCGCGGCGTCGGCAAGACCGTGCTGCTCAACACCCTGCGCAGCGCGGCGATCGGGCGGCTCTGGGGCACCGGCAAGATCGAGGCACGCCCGGACCAGTCGCTGCGCCGCCCGGTGACGGCCGCCCTGCACATGGCGATCCGCGAGCTCGCCCCGCACCACCGCAACCCCGACCGGGTGGACGAGGTGCTCGCCGTCCTCAAGGCGTTCGCGCTGCGGTCCAACGACGCGAACGCCAAGCTGCGCGACCGCTGGGCGCCCGGCATCGACGTGCCGCCCGCCCGGGGCCGGGCCGACTCCGGCGACATCGAGATCGACCTGGTGGAGCTCTTCACCGATGCCGCGTCGCTGGCCACCGACGTCGGCACGGGCATCGCCCTGTTCATCGACGAGATGCAGGACCTGGGTCCCGCGGACGTGTCGGCGCTCTGCGCGGCCTGTCACGAGTTGTCGCAGCTGGGCGCCCCGCTGATCGTGGTCGGGGCGGGGCTGCCGCACCTGCCGGCCGTCCTGTCCGCGGCGAAGTCCTACTCCGAGCGGCTCTTCCGCTACCAGCGCATCGACCGCCTCGACCGGGTGGCCGCCGACCTCGCCCTCGGTGCGCCGGCCGCGCGCGAGGACGTCGAGTACGAGCCCAAGGCGCTGGACCTGCTCTACGAGAAGTCGGGCGGCTACCCGTACTTCGTGCAGGCCTACGGCAAGGCGACCTGGGACCACGCTCCGACGTCGCCGGTGACCGCGGAGGACGTCCGGGTGGCCGCGCCCGAGGCGGAGGTGGAGCTGGCCGTGGGCTTCTTCGGCTCCCGGTACGAACGGGCGACGCCGGCCGAGCGCGAGTACATGCGGGCCATGGCCGCCCTCTCCCTGGACGAGGGCAACGACATGGACGCCGCCGTCGCCACGTCGGAGATCGCCTCCTCGCTGTCCCGCCGCCCCGCGAGCCTGTCCCCCGCCCGGGACGCCCTGATCAAGAAGGGTCTGATCTATTCCGGCGAGCGGGGCACGGTGGCGTTCACCGTTCCGCACTTCGGCCGGTATCTGCGGACCCAGCCTTGAGAGACCGTTCGATGGGTATAACGGGGGGATGAAGCCCGTACGCGCCGCCGCCCGCGCCATGCTCGGCGCGATCTTCGTGATCAACGGAGTTCGTGTCGCGATCGATCCCGACTCCCGCGTCCCCGCCGCCAAGCGGGTCACCGACCGGGCCGCGCCCCTGATCGAGCGCGTCGACCCGCGGCTGCCCAGCGACGCGCGGTCGCTGACCCGCATCAAGGCGGGCGCCGACGTGGTGGCCGGCACGCTGCTCGCCACGGGCCACTGGACCCGGCCGGCGGCGGCGGTGCTCGCGGCGGGCCTCATCCCGACCACGGTCGCCGGGCACCCGTTCTGGTCGGCACCCCAGGCCGAGCGCCGCCAGCAGGAGACCCACTTCTTCAAGAACCTGGGCCTGCTGGGCGGCTTGCTGCTCGCGGCGGCGGACACCGAGGGCCGGCCCAATCTGCGCTACCGGACCAGCCACGCGCTCGAGCGCTCGCAGCGGTCCGCGCGGCGTGCGGTGCGGACGGCCCGGCGCGAGGCCCGGATCGCGGCCCGCTCGGCCGTGGCGGCCCGCAAGCTCCCCGGCTGATTGCGGTTTGAAGATCACCAAACGACCCTCGCGGCGTTTAACCAGGCAGTAGACCTGGACAAACGAGCCGTCGGAGGTCGGGCATGCCCGCGACGCGGACCCCGGCACACCCGGCGATCGGCCGGTCCGTCGTGGTCACCCTGGCCTGCGCCGGGATCCTGGCCGCGATTTCCACGATCGCCCAGAGGTACGGCTTCAGCACGCTGGCCGTGGCCCGCGGCGCCGTGGGCGGCGGGCTGGACGGCCTGTACGCCTACCGGGCGCCCGGCAGTCACCTCGGCACCGACCTGACTCCGCCGGCTGCCCTGCTCATGGCGCCGGCGGCGGTCCTCCCGCTCGCCGTCGCCGGGTGGCTGCTGGCGCTCGCCGGTGTCGCCGCGCTCGCCCTCGCCCTGATCGTCCAGGCGGGTCCGATAGCCCGGCGGCACGGGCGGCGTCCGTGGCCGGTGGTCCTCGCCGTCGGGGCGCTGGGTCTCACGCTCGAGCCGATCCGTGCGGTGCTCGGGCTCGGCACGCTCGACCTGCTCGCGTACGGCCTGGTCACCGCCGACCTGGTGGCCCTGCACCGCGCCGCTCGCACGAGACGCTGGGCCGGCGTGGGCATCGGCCTGGCAACACGATCGACGCCTTCGCCCTCGCCGCGGAGCTGGGCGTCAAGGCGGAG
>NZ_JAUQWH010000001.1 GCF_030757795.1 Actinoplanes oryzae | reverse complement strand
ACGAGCGGCGCCCCGATGGGGTCGCGTCCGACGAGCGCGCCCAGCCCGTCATGAGCCGGCTCTTCCAGCAGAAGGACATCGACGATTCCCACATCCGCGGCCTTGAGCAGCTCGATGATGGAGGCCCGGCGCTCATTCGTCTCGGCGGCCCATCGGCTTCCCAGCGACAGCAGGTTGCCGGCGTTCAGCCCCGGACGATCCCTGGTGATGGCTCGCATGAACCACTTGTAGACGTCGTGCAGCGGCTGATGTCCGCCACCGCTCTGCGCCTGGGCGAAGCGAGCGGCCGTGGAGACGAACAACGCGGCCGGAGCGGTGATGGCGGAGATTCGCTCGAGGTCCGAGCCCTTCCTGGTCTCCTCGCCCCAGGCGAAGGAGTCACCGTCACGTTCGAAGACACGACGCTTCTTCTTGAACGGATAGTGATACAACCACTCCTCGACGATGCGCTCGTCATCGATGGTGTAGCCGTACGTGTGCCGCACGCCGTCCAGGCTCAGATCGACGACGTAGCGCGACGGCGAGACAGCGATCTCCGGGTCGAGCAGGAAGGGCTCTCTCGTCAAGGACGAGGGCAGGCCCGGCTCCACTGCCTTGTCGGACTGGAGGACCAGCCGACGCATGGACGACAGGGCGTCCAGAGCATTCGACTTCCCCGAGGCATTCGCGCCGAAGATGCCCACCACGGGCACGGTCACCCTGGACTCCGGCTGGGTGTAGGCCGGGGTCAGATTGAGCTGCTGCTCGTCGGCGAACGACCGGTGGTTCGCGAATCGGAAACTCTGCAGCACCGGGGCGTCACCCCCTCCTACGGACGGCCACCATGCCTCTCATGCGAGTAAACCACGCAACAGCCACCTAGGCACCCTGAAATCAGCTCTCACACGACGGCGAGCACCGCGGCTTCGACGCGGTCGCGGGCGGCGGGGTCGGCCCAGGCGCCCTCGAGGTAGAAGGCGTCCACCACGTCGCCGCCCAGGGTGGAGATGCGGGCCGCGCGCACCTCGGCGCCCGCTTCGTCCAGGGCCGTCGCGACGCGGTAGAGCAGGCCGGCCGAGTCGGCGGCGCGCAGCTCCAGGACGACGGCGTCGGTCGCGACCTCGCGCAGCCAGACCACGCGCGGGGCGGCGGCTTCGCGGCCCAGGGGCGGGCGGGCGCGCAGCCGCTGCGTCACGGACACGTCGCCGGCGGCCACGCGGCGGAGGTCGGCGGCCAGGGCGATCGGGTCGGCCGGGGAGCCGTAGCGGGGCTGGGTCACGAACTCGACGATGGCCCGGCCGTCGACCGTGGAGGCGTCGGCGGACAGCACGTCGAGCCGGTGCATGGCGAGGCAGGCGGCCACCGAGCCCAGCAGCCCGCGCCGATCTGCAGCGGCCACGGCCACCCGGTCGCCGTCCAGGTGCAGCGCGGGCAGGTCGCCGGTCAGCAACGCGGGGTCAGGCAGCGGCGGCGCGGGGAGGGCGCCCGTGTCGAGCGCGGTGTGGACCCGGCTGACCAGCTGGGCCATCAGCCGTTCCTTCCAGTCCGACCAGGCGGCCGGGCCGGTGGCGTGGGCGTCGGCGCGGGCCAGGGCGTGCAGCAGGTCGAGCGTCGTGGCGTCACCGACCGCGGCGGCGACGGACGAGATGGTCAGCGGGTCGCCCAGGTCGCGGCGGGTGGCCACGTCCGGCAGCAACAGGTGCAGCCGGACCAGCTTCTCGATCACGGCCACGTCCGCGGGCGGCAGGCCGATGCGGGTGGCGATCGACGCGGCGATCGGGGCGCCGACCGTGCTGTGGTCGCCGGGCAGTCCCTTGCCGACGTCGTGCAGGAAGGCGCCGATCAGCAGCAGGTCCGGCCGGTCGACTTCCCGGGTGTGGGCGGTCGCCTCGTACGCGGCCTGCACCAGATGCCGGTCGAGCGTGAACCGGTGGATGGGGTGGTGCTGCGGCAGGCTCCGCATGCGCGCCCACTCGGGCAGCCACGCGTCGATGAGCCCGTACCTGTCGCAGGTCTCCCACGTCGGCAGCAGCCCCTGCCCCGAGCCGAGCAGGGACACCAGCGCCGCCCGGGCAGCCGGGGGCCACGGGGCGGCCAGCGGCGGCGAGAACGTCGCGAGCCACTCGCACGTCGCGCGCGCGATGGGCAGCCGTACGGTCGCCGCGGCCGCCGCCACGCGCAGGGACAGCGTGGGATCCGGCGTGGGCCCGATGGCCGTACGCGCCAGCACCAGCTCCCCGTCGTGCTCGACCACGTCCCGGGCGACCGGCCGGCGTACCGTCTTGCCGTTCCCGCCGAGCCGGCGTCCGCTGCGCAGGCGGTCGGCGGCGCGCCAGGCGTCGTCGAGGGCGTGCGCGATGGTCCGCGCGTCCCCGGCGACCCGGCGCAGCAGCGCGTCCCCGTCGTCCAGGTCGAGCAGCTCCGCCACCGTGCCGCGCTCCTGCGCGACGAGCCGGTCGACGCGGCGGCCGACGGCGAGGTGCAGGGCGTCCCGGGTGTCCAGCAGCCGCAGGTCGGCGGCGCGCACCGCGGGGCGCATCGTGTCGGCCACCCCGGCGCGGCCCATGCCACGCAGGATGGTCAGGTCGCGCAGGCCGCCGGCGGCTTCCTTCAGGTCGCCTTCCAGCAGGAACGCCAGCTCCCCGTGGGTCGCCCAGCGGGTCTGCGAGATCTCCTTCAACTGCGGCAGCAGCCGTACGGCCGTCCGCCGCCACTGGTCCCCCGTCGCCGCGACGAGCTCGGCGGACAGCGCCTTGTCGCCGGCCACGTGCCGCGCGTCGAGCAGGCCGAGGGCGACCTTGACGTCGTCGACGGCCACGGACTGCGCCTCGGGGATCGTGCGTACCGAATGGTCCAGGCCGAGCCGGGCGTCCCAGATCGGGTACCACAGCCCGGAAGCGATGCGGTCGATGCCGGCCGTGCCGTTGTGCAGCAGGACCAGGTCCAGGTCGCTGTACGGCGCGCAGTCCCGCCGGCCGAGCCCGCCGACCGCGACGAGGCTGACGCCGGGCAGGTGGCTCGGGAAGATCGATCGGAGCCAGGTGTCGAGGTCAGCCGCGCGCCGGGTCCGCGCGCCGGCGCCGATGTGCTGCCGCAGCTCGGCAAGCGAGCCCCCGGCCGGCACCCGAGGTGCGGCCGAGGGCTCGCTCACTGTGTAGCTCATCGATCGTTTACAGCGCGTCGAGTCCGCGCTCGCCCGTGCGCACCCGGACCACGTCGTCGACGCTGGTGACCCACACCTTGCCGTCGCCGATCTTGCCGGTGCGGGCTGCGGTGATCACCGCGTCCACGACCTTCTCCACGTCGATCTCGTCGGTGACGACCTCGACCTTGATCTTCGGCAGGAACTCCACCGTGTATTCGGCACCCCGATAGACCTCGGTGTGCCCCTTCTGCCGGCCGTAGCCCTGCACCTCGCTCACGGTGAGGCCCGCGACGCCCAGGGCGTGCAGCGCCTCCTTCACCGCGTCGAGCTGGTACGGCTTGATGACCGCGGTAACCAGCTTCATGCTCAAACCCTCCATGGCGAGAAAACTAACCGGCGACCTTCTGGCTGACATCAGCCTTGCCGTCCGCGTCGACCGGCTTGTTGCCCAGGCCGGCCATCGCGAAGGCGCCGCCGCTACCACCGGCGGGCGTGAAGTCGTACGCGGTCTCGCCGTGGTCCGCGATGTCGATGCCGCCGACCTCGGCCTCGTCGGACGCCCGCAGCAGCTTGGCGGCCTTGAGGATGAACGCGATGACAGCCGCGATGACGAGCGAGTAGACGGTCACGGCCAGGCTGGCGACGAACTGCCGGCCGAGCTGCGTGGCGCCGCCGCCGAAGAAGAGACCGTTGTCCGCGCCGAGCACGTCGCTGATGGCCGAGTTGACGCCGTTGTCGGCGAAGAGGCCGAGCCACAGCGAGCCGATCCAGCCGCCGACGAAGTGGACGCCGACCACGTCGAGCGAGTCGTCGTAGCCCAGCTTGTACTTGAGGCCGACCGCCAGGGCGCAGAGCACACCGGCGACGATGCCCAGCAGGGCGGCCGAGAGCGGGGCGATGAAGCCACACGCCGGGGTGATGGCGACCAGGCCGGCGACCGCACCGGAGGAGGCACCGACCAGGGTCGGCTTCCCGTCGCGCAGCCACTCGACGATGATCCAGCCCAGCAGGGCCGCGGCCGTGGCGACCTGGGTGTTGACGAAGGCAACCCCGGTGACGCTGTCAACCGTCAGCTCCGAGCCGGCGTTGAAGCCGAACCAGCCGAACCACAGCAGACCGGCGCCGAGCGCGACGAACGGCACGTTGTGCGGGCGCATGTTCTCCCGCGGCCAGCCGATGCGCTTGCCGAGCACGAGGACGACACCCAGCGCCGCGGCGCCCGCGTTGATGTGGACCGCGGTGCCGCCGGCGAAGTCGAGGGCGTGGACGCCCGCGCCGATCCAGCCGCCGCCCCAGACCCAGTGCGCGACCGGGACGTAGACCAGCGTGAACCAGCCGAGCGCGAAGAGGATCCAGCCGCCGAACTTGAGGCGGTCGGACAGGGCACCGCTGATCAGGGCGACCGTGATGACGGCGAACATCATCTGGAACACCATGAACACGTACGTCGGGATGCCGGTCGTGCCCCAGAACTCCGGCAGCCAGCTCGTGCCGGTGCCCGCGTACTGGGTGAAGGAGCCGAGGAACTTGTTGAGGCCGTCCGAGTCGTTGCTGCCGAAGGCGAGCGTGAACCCGTAGAGCATCCAAAGAACGGAGATGAGCCCAATGCTGCTGAAGCTCATCATCATCATGTTGAGTGTGCCCTTGGACCGGTTGAGGCCACCGTAGAACAGCGCCAGACCCGGAGTCATGAGCAAAACGAGCGCAGACGACACGAGCAACCAGACGGTATTGCTGGCGTTGATCTCCACGCTGCCTCCTCTCGGAATTATGTCTTCCTCACGGTCCACAGGGCAGCATCGCGCCGGTCGACCGGTGTGTGCGAGGAGCCTCCCGGTCCGCTGTTTCACCCACGGTCTACGCGCGATTTCCGGCGCGTGACCGGTTGTTTCGTACGTGTGAAGAAACTCTCACAGGCGCATTGACATTCGCGGCCAAACAGCGGCAAATAGCCCAGGAGGGCAGCGCGGCGTCAGATCAAATTCATGAAACCGATGTCGCAGCGGGGTGGTGCGTGCAGACCGCTGCTCACGCCGAGGTGCCCGGCGCGACTCCGCTGGCCGCTGACGCGTCCAGAACGCGGAGCCCCACCGGGCCACGTGCGTGATCCAAGCTCCCGAAGATCAAACCCACGCCCCGCCGCTCCGCTCAGCGGAGGGCGTACTCGAGGGTGTGGCGCTCGTAGTCGAGCAGGCGGAGGTCGCGCATCGGGCGGCGGAGGTGGCCCTTGTGCACGATGCGGACGAAGGCCGGGTCGCCCGCCGCGGCCATGCGGCGGATGCCCTCCACGTGGTCGACGATGCGCTTCCTTATGGTGCGGACCAGCCGGTGCCGGTCGCGCGGGATCAGCCCGTACGCGTCCGCGAAGAGCCGGAGCCGGCGCGGCCGGTTCGGCCGCTTCCAGCCCAGCGTGTAGGAGTCGCGGTCGCTGAAGAGCGGCACCCACGTCCACGCCGCGTACGCCACGTCGTAGATGCGCGCGCCCGGGGACGCCAGGTCGAAGTCGATCAGGGCGAGCGTGCCGTCGGGGCGCCAGACCACGTTGTGCGGGGCGGCGTCGTGGTGGCAGATGACCTCGGTGTCCGGCGGCGGCGGGCCGAAGCTGCGCCAGACCGCGTTGGGCGGGGGCTGGAAGCCGTACTGCGCGTCGTGGAACATGCGCAGCATCGTGGCGACCGTGACCAGCGCCTCGTCGGTGGTCCAGTGCGGGGCGAGCGGGTACTCGCCGCACTCACCGTCGAGGTACGACAGCACCTCGCGGTTGCGCTCGTCCATGCCCAGCACGTGGGGCGACCCCGTGAAGCCGACCCGCTGCAGGTGGTTGAGCAGCGCGTGGACGGCGGGCGTCCACGGCCCCACGTTGCGGCGGACGGTGTCGCCGACCTTGGAGACCGTGCTGACGTTCCCGCCGTGCAGAGGAATCTCCCGGACGGGCTCCTGCGTCACGCACGACCTCCCCAGTCGTCGCCGTTGAACATTTCGAGCCTACGCGTCCGTGCCAACCAGGGCCTCGACGAAGGCGGCCGGCTCGAAGGGTGCCAGGTCGTCCGGGCCCTCGCCCAGGCCGACGAGCTTGACCGGGATGCCCAGCTGGCGCTGCACGGCGATGACGATGCCGCCCTTGGCCGTGCCGTCGAGCTTGGTCAGCACCACGCCCGTGACATCCACCGCCTCGGTGAAGACCTTGGCCTGCTGGAGGCCGTTCTGCCCGGTGGTGGCGTCGAGGATGAGCAGCGTCTCGTCGACCGGGCCGTGCTTCTCGACGACCCGCTTGACCTTGCCGAGCTCGTCCATGAGGCCGACCTTGTTCTGCAGGCGGCCGGCGGTGTCGACGAGCACGGTGTCCACGCCCGTCTCGATACCCCGCTTGACCGCGTCGAAAGCCACGCTGGCGGGGTCGCCGCCCTCGGGGCCGCGCACGGTCTCGGCGCCGACACGCTCGCCCCAGGTGGCGAGCTGCTCGGCGGCGGCGGCGCGGAAGGTGTCGGCGGCGCCCAGCACGACCGTACGCCCGTCGGCCACCAGCACCCGCGCGATCTTGCCGCAGGTCGTGGTCTTGCCCGCGCCGTTGACGCCGACGACCAGCACGACCGCCGGGCGGCCGTCGTGCGGGGCGGTCCGGAGGCTGCGGTCCATCTCGGGGTCGAGGGCGACGGTCAGCTCCTCGACGAGCTGCGCGCGCACCTCGGAGACCGTACGCGTGCCGAGCACCCGCACCCGCTCGCGCAGCCGCTCGACGATCACCTGGGTCGCCTCGACGCCGACGTCGGCGGTGATGAGGCTGTCCTCGATCTCCTCCCACGCGTCCTCGTCGAGGTGGTCGCGGGAGAGCACGGCGAGCAGGCCCTTGCCGAAGACGTTCTGCGAGCGGCTGAGCCGGGCCCGCAGCCGGACCAGCCGGCCGGCGGTGGGCTCGGGCGTCTCGATGACGGGGCCGGCCGGCTCCTCGACAACCGGCGGCGGCAGGACCGTCGGCGGGGAGTCCTCGGTGACCGGCGGCGCGACAGGCGGCCGCTCGAGCGTCGTGGTGCCTCCGCCCTGCTCGCCGGGCGGCAGCTCACGCCGGCGGAAGCGCGGGACGACGAGGCCCACGGCCCCGACGATCAGCACCGCCAGCAGGATCAGGGAGGCGACGACGTATTCCATGCCCGAAATCCTGACAGATGCGCGCGGGGCGCGTGGGGCCACCCGGGGTGTCGATCGCCACCCCGCGTGATCAAGAGGTGCCGGAAACCGCCCTGGCGGAGCACCCGCCGCTGCGGAACGATGGGAAGGTGAGTCCCGCCGCGCCCGCCCATCTGCTGATCGGGCCGGTGCTGCGGCGCGTCGTGGGCGACCGCGCGACGATCTGGGTGGAGACCACCGCGCCCGCCACCGTCCGGGTGTCGGCCACCGAGGGCGGCGCCGGCTCCGCGCGCACCTTCTCGGTCTACGGGCATCATTACGCGATCGTGGTCGTCGAGGGCCTGCCCAGGGGCACCGCCACGGAATACCGGGTGCATCTCGACGACCGCCAGGTGTGGCCCCTCGGGGACTCGCCCTACCCGCCGAGCCTCATCGTCACGCGGCCGGCCGACGACGACGAACGGCCGGTGAGCGTGATCTTCGGCTCGTGCCGGGAGGCGACGCCGCAGGCCACGGGGCGCAAGCTGCCGCCGGACGCGCTGGACGCGTACGCCCGGCGCCTGATGACCGACCCCCGCGACCCGCGGCTGCGCCCGGACGTCATCGCGCTGCTCGGCGACCAGGTCTACGCGGACAACACGTCGGCCAAGGTGCGCAAGTTCCTGCGCCGCCGCCGCGAGGCCGGGCACGACGGGCCGGAGCACGAGGTCGTGTCCTTCGACGAGTACACGAAGCTCTATCTGGAGTCGTGGCGCGATCCCGAGGTGCGCTGGCTGCTGGCGACCGTGCCGAGCGTCATGATCTTCGACGACCACGAGATCATCGACGACTGGAACACCTCGGCGGCCTGGCGGCGGGACATGTCGGCGGAGTCGTGGTGGCGCGAGCGCATCTCCAGCGGGCTGGCGTCCTACTGGGTGTACCAGCACCTGGGCAACCTGGGCCCCGACGAGCTGGCCGCCGACGAGCTGCTCGCGAAGATCACCGCGGTGGAGGACGCGACCGATCTGCTGCGCGACTTCGGGCTCGGGGTCGACGCGCCGGAGTCGGCGGAGAACACCGACCGGCCGTACCAGTGGAGTTTCGCCCTCGACGTCGGCCGCACCCGCCTGGTCATGCTGGACAACCGCTGCAACCGCGTGCTGACCCCGGGCCGCCGCGAGATGCTGCCGGCCGCCGAGTGGGGCTGGTTCCTCGACCAGGCGCACGGCGACTACGACCACCTGGTGATCGGCTCCTCCCTGCCCTGGCTGATGCCGCCGGCCATCCACCACGTCGAGGCGTGGAACGAGTTCCAGGCCGACTCCCGGGGCCCGCGCCGCGCCCGGTACGCCGAGAAGCTGCGCCGCGCCTTCGACCTGGAGCACTGGGCCGCCTTCACCCGCTCCTTCGAGGCCCTCACCGAGCTCTTCCGGCGCCTGGGCGAGGGCACCGCCGAGGGCCGCGTCGGCGCCGGCGGTGCCTATGCCGCGCCCGCGACGATCAACGTGCTCTCCGGCGACGTCCACCACTCCTATGTCGCCCGCGCCGACCTCGGCCCCACCGTCCGCACCCCGGTGCACCAGCTGACCTGCTCGCCGATCCACAACCAGGTGCCGGCCTTCATGCGCCCGCTCATGCGCTTCAGCTGGTCGCGCGCGGCCGCCAAGGGGACGCGGGGGCTGGCCCGCTCGACCGGCGTGCCGGCGCCCTCGCTGCGGTGGCGGCGCCTCGCCGGCCCCTATTTCGGCAACGCGATCAGCACCCTGCGCACCGAGGGCCCGCGCGCCGACGTGCGGGTGGAGGGCACCGCCAAGGACGGGCACCTCTTCACCGTCGCCGACCTGCGTCTGGACGGCCCCGCCACCTCCACCATATAAGCCGCCGGGGGGCTTGCGGCAAGGCCCGGGTGACCTCGCACAATGCGCAGATGCCCAGGACAGAAGTGATCATTTCCGGCGGCGGCCCGACCGGCATGATGCTGGCCGCCGAGCTCCGCCTGCACGGCGTCGGCGTGCTCGTGCTGGAGCGGGACCCGCGCCGCATCCGGTACGCGGGCTCGCTCGGCCTGCACATCCGCAGCATCGAGATCATGGACCAGCGCGGGCTGCTGGAGAAGTTCCTCGCGATCGGCACGCAGTACCCGCCCGGCCGCTTCGCCGGGATCCCCGGGCCGATGCCTGAGCCGCTGGACACCGCCCACCCGTACCTCCTGGGCATCCAGCAGGTCCACACCGAGCGCCTGCTGACCGAGCACGCCGTCGGGCTCGGCGCCGAGATCCGGTACGAGAGCGTGCTCACCGGCCTCACGCAGGACGACGAGGGCGTGACGGCCGAGCTGTCCGACGGTACGCGCCTGAGCGCCCGCTACCTCGTCGGCTGCGACGGCTCCCGGAGCACCGTGCGCAAGCTGCTCGGCATCGGCTTCTCCGGCGAGGCCGCCCGCCACGAGTGGGTCCTCGGCGAGATCAAGGTGACCGCGTCGCCCGAGGAGCTGGCCGCCTCGATGGCCGAGGTACGCAAGACCCAGCAGGGGTTCGGGGTCGGACCGGTCGGCGGCGACTACTACCGCGCGGTCGCCCCGGCGGCCGGCCTGTCCGACGAGCCGCCGACCCTCGACGAGCTGCGGGAGCGGCTCCGGCACTTCGCCGGTACGGACTACGGCGTGCACGAGCCGCGCTGGCTGGCCCGCTTCGGCGACGCCACGCGGCTCGCCGACCGGTACCGGGCGGGCCGGGTCTTCCTGGCCGGCGACGCGGCGCACATCCACCCGCCGATGGGCGGTCAGGGGCTCAACCTCGGCATCCAGGACGCGTTCAACCTCGGCTGGAAGCTGGCCGCCGCGGTCGCCGGCTGGGCACCGGCGGAGCTGCTGGACACGTACGAGCCGGAGCGCCGCCCGGTCGCCGAGGACGTGCTCACCCTCACGCGCGCGCAGGCCGAGCTGCTGTCCACCGAGCCCGGGCCGCAGGCCGTGCGCCGGGTGCTCGCGCAGCTCATGGCCTTCGACGAGGTCAACCGCTTCCTCGTCGAGAAGGTCGCCGCGACGGGCATCCGCTACGACTTCGGCTCCGGCGATCCGCTGGTCGGCCGCCGGCTGCGGGACATCCCGCTCAAGGAGGGCCGCCTGTACGAGCGGATGCACGCCGGCCGGGGCCTGCTGATCGGCCGGCTCCCGGTCACCGGCTGGGCCGATCGCGTCGACCTCGTGGCCGACGCCGGCGACGAGCGCACCCTGCTCCTGCGCCCCGACGGCCACGTCGCCTGGGCCGGGGACGACCACCAGGAGCTCGACGCCGCCCTCACGCGCTGGTTCGGAGCCCCAGCGCCTTCCGCAGATAGGTGAAGTCCTGGGGCCCCGACCAGCGGAAGCCGAGCAGCTTCGCCGCGCGGGCGCCCCGGATCACCCGGTCGTCGTCGTCCACGAAGAGCACCCAGGGCGCCTGCTCGCCCAGCGCCGCGCAGGCCCGCGCGAAGAACTCCGGCGCCGGCTTGTGGACCTTCAGCTCGTAGGAACTGACGACGGCGTCGAACTCCTCCGCCAGCCCGAGCGCGTCGAGGTCGCCGCGCAGCCGGTCGGTCGCGTTGGTGGCCAGGCCGACCTTGCGACCGGCGGCGCGCACCTGGCGGACGAAGGCCAGCACCTCCTCGTCGACCGTGCCGCGGTGCTGCTGCCACTCGGCGACGGCGGCCGCCGCGGTGTCGTCGTCGAGCGGCAGGCGCTTCGCGATGAGGTACATCCACTCGGCGTCGGTCATCTCGGCCGCCACCGCGGGGCGCAGCAGCTCCCAGTCGAACGCCGTGCGCGCCAGCGTGCCGGCCTCCAGCCCGTACGACGACTCGACGCCCGCCGCCACGGCCGGATCCCACCGGCGCAGCACACCGTCGAGGTCGATCAGCAGGGCCCGGGCAGGTTGACGCAACATGGCGGCAAGACTACTTACTCGTCCTCCTGGCGGTTGAGCCGCTGGCTGATCACCTGGGTCACACCGGAGCGCATGGTCACGCCGTACAGGGCGTCGGCGACCTCCATCGTGCGCTTCTGGTGCGTGATGATCAGCAGCTGGCTCTTCTCGCGGAGCTGCTGGAAGAGGGTGATGAGCCGGCCCAGGTTGACGTCGTCGAGGGCCGCCTCGACCTCGTCCATGATGTAGAAGGGGCTGGGGCGGGCCCGGAAGATCGCGCACAGCATCGCGACGGCGGTCAGCGAGCGCTCGCCACCCGAGAGCAGCGACAGCCGCTTGATCTTCTTGCCCGGCGGCCGGGCCTCGACCTCGACGCCGGTGGTGAGCATGTCCTCCGGGTCGGTGAGCACGAGCCGGCCCTCGCCGCCCGGGAAGAGCACCTGGAAGACGGTCTGGAACTCGCGGGCCGTGTCCTCGAACGCCGACGTGAAGACCTCGAGGATCCGGTCGTCCACGTCCTTGACCACGGTGAGCAGGTCGCGGCGGGTGGCCTTGAGATCCTCGAGCTGGTCGGAGAGGAACTTGAACCGCTCCTCCAGCGCCGCGAACTCCTCCAGCGCCAGCGGGTTGACCTTGCCGAGCAGGGCCAGGTCGCGCTCGGCCTTGTTGGCGCGCTTCTCCTGGGTGGGGCGGTGGAAGGGGTACGGCTCCGGCGGCTCCTTGCCGTCCTTCTCCGCCTGCGCGGTCTCGGCGGCGGTCGGGGGCACGAGCTGCTGCGGGCCGTACTCGGCGACCAGGGTCTCGACGTCGAGCGAGAAGTCCTCGGCGGCCTTGGCCTCCAGCTGCTCGATGCGCATCCGCTGCTCGGCGCGGGCGACCTCGTCGCGGTGCACCTCGTTCGTCAGCCGCTCCAGCTCGGCGACCAGGCGCTTGGCCGTCGCGCGCACCTCGGACAGCTCGGCCTCCCGGGCCGTACGCGCGCGGGCCAGCTCGTCGCGCACCTCGACCGCGGCAGCCAGCGAGACCTGCACCCGGGCCAGCGCGGCGGCCGCACCCAGGGCGACGGCCCGCGCGATCTCGGCTCCCCGCGCCCGGGCGGCCCGGCGGGCGGCGGCGCGCTCCCGGGCCTGCCGCTCGGCGTTGGCCTGGCGCAGCAGCGAGTCGGCGCGGCCGGCGATGGACGAGACGCGCTCCTCGGCCGTGCGGACCGCCAGCCGCACCTCCATCTCGTTCTGCCGGGCCTGCGGCACCATGGCGGCGAGCTGGTCGCGTTCCTCGGTGGACGGCTCCTCGTCGATCGGGGTCGCCTCGGCCAGCCGCAGCCGCTCCTCCAGCTCGGCCAGCCCGGAGAGGTCCCGGTCGCGGTTGGCCTCGGCCTTCTGCCGGGACGCGCCGAGCCGCTCGGACTCCGCCTTCGCGGACCGGGCCGCGGCGCCCAGCTCGGCGAGGCGGCGGGCGGCCGCGTTGCGCTCGCCCTCGGCGGCCCGCTTGGCGGCGGCCGCGACGTTGACGGCTTCCTTGCGCTCGGCCACCTCGGCGCGCGCGTCGGCCAGCTGCGCCTTGAGGACGCCGATCTGCTCCTCGGCCGCCTCGCGGTTGGCGTGCGCCTCGTCGACGGCGGCCTGCACCTCGATGTAGCTCGTCGCCTTGCCCGAGCCGCCCGCCGCGGCGTGGGCCCCGAGGACGTCGCCGTCCGGGGTGACCGCGCGCAGCTCGGCGTTGCCCGCGACCAGCTGCGTCGCCGCGGCCAGGTCGGGCACGAGGACGACGTCGCGCAGCGCCCTGTTCAGCGCGGGGCGGATCGATTCCGGACACTCGATGACGTCCGGGGCCCAGATCGCGCCCTCGGGCAGGGCGGGCCGGAGCGCGTCCAGCGGGCCCTGCATGCCCGGCGCCGCGGGCGACGCCACGACCAGCGCGGCACGGCCGGCGTCGGCGATCTTGAGCGTACGCATGGCCTCGACGGCCTCGTCCACCCCGCTGAGCGCGACCGCGTCGGCCAGCCCGCCGAGCGCCGCGGCCAGCGCGGCCTCGTGCCCGGGGCGGACGGTCAGCATCGAGGCGAGGCTGCCCAGCAGGCCGGGGATCTGATCGGCCTTGCCCAACAGGGCGCCGGCGCCGTCCTTGCGCTTGAGCCCGAGGGCGAGCGCCTCCTCCCGGGCCTTCCAGCTCGCGGCGTCCTTCTCCGCGGCGCGCTCGGCGTCGGACAGCTCCTTGACCACGGCGGCGGCCCGGTCGTGCGCGGCGACGGCCTCGGCGTGCCGGGCGTCCAGCTCCACGTTGTCCCGGTCGGCCTCCGTGGAGACCTCGGCCACGGCGTCGACCTCGGCCTGCGCCGCCTCGGCCCGCATCAGGGCGTCGGTGTGCGCGGCCGCGAGGCGCTCGATCTCCTCGGCGGCGCTTCCCGTCCGGGCGCGGGCCGCGTTCACCTGCCCGGTCAGCTTGGCGAGGCCCTCCCGCCGGTCGGCGATCGCCTTCGCAGCCGTACGCAGCGCGCCCTCGGCCGCGGCCAGCTGACGCTCCAGCTCCTGGCGGTGCTCGACCGCCTCGGCGAGCCGCATCTGGTCCTCGGTCAGCGCCTCCCGGAGCTCCTCCTCCTGCTCCCGGACCCGCTCCGCCTCGGCCGCCAGCTGCTCGGGGTCCCGCCCGGGGCGCTCGTCGTCCGACGCCGCGGAGAGGTGCCGGTAGCGCTCGGCGGCCAGCTGCTCGGTGGACCGGAAGCGCTCCTGCAGCGCGGACAGCTTGTACCAGGTGTCCTGCGCGGCCTGCAGCAGCGGCGCGTCCTCGGCGTGCGCGGCCTCGAGGTCGGCGAGCATCCGCTGGACCTCGCGGTTCTCGTCCTCGACCTGCTGGCGCCGCTCGCGCATCGCCGACTCGTCGGCGATCTCCTTGTCCAGCGTGGTGCGCAGCGTGTGCAGGTCGTCGGCGAGCAGCCGGAGCCGGGCGTCGCGCAGGTCGGCCTGGATCCCCGCCGCCCGCCGCGCGACCTCGGCCTGCTTCCCCAGCGGCTTGAGCTGGCGGCGCAGCTCGGCCGTCAGGTCGTTGAGCCGGTTGAGGTTGGTCTGCATCGCGTCGAGCTTGCGGATCGCCTTCTCTTTGCGCTTGCGGTGCTTGAGGACGCCGGCGGCCTCCTCGATGAAGGCGCGGCGGTCCTCGGGCTTGGCGTGCAGCATCGCGTCGAGCCGGCCCTGGCCGACGATGATGTGCATCTCGCGGCCGATGCCGGAGTCGCTCAAGAGCTCCTGGATGTCGAGCAGGCGGCAGGAGTTGCCGTTGATCTCGTACTCACTGGCGCCGTCGCGAAACATCCGGCGGGTGATCGACACCTCGGTGTAGTCGATCGGCAGGGCGCCGTCGTTGTTGTCGATCGTGAGGGTCACCTCGGCCCGGCCCAGCGGGGCCCGGCCCGCCGTGCCGGCGAAGATGACGTCCTCCATCTTCCCGCCGCGCAGCGCCTTGGCCCCCTGCTCACCGAGCACCCAGGCGATGGCGTCGACGACGTTCGACTTGCCGGAGCCGTTGGGGCCCACCACGCAGGTGATGCCCGGCTCCAGCCGCAGCGTCGTAGCGGAGGCGAAGGACTTGAAGCCCTTGGCCGTCAGGGTCTTGAGGTGCACGGATCTCCGAGGGTCGGACGGGTTGGCTCGTGAGGGCAGGTTACCCGCCCGTTCCCCGCAGGTGTGCGCACGCCGCGCGTCCTGTTCCTGGCCTCATGAGCCTTTTCATCCCCTTCGTTCCCGTGGCGGCGCCGAGATGTCGCCCGACAGCGACGCCATCGATGCGTTGAGCGATCACGACGGCAAGAATTGGCACGCCGCCGAGGGCGTGGCCTCCGGGTGCCCCGTATCGCGATCGACGCTTATATCGAGCGCGCCGGGGGGACACCGCACCAACTCCTCCGGGGAGAAGGAAGGTCAGACGAATGGGCACGCTGCGAAGACCGGACTGCCCGCCCGCCGGCGGGCAAAAAGATGCGCGCCGCCACGGTCGGTGGAGGCGCGCTGGTGTTCTGTCGTTCGTGAGGGGCGGACGGGTGAGCGCCGCATGCTGGTCAGGCGGCGCCCCGGGGAGCTCAGGTGAGGGCGGGCTCGCTCAGCAGCCGCAGATCGTCGGAATCGGCGGACGCCGCCTCGAGCCGATCGTTCTCCGCCCGGAGACGGGTGACCTCGAACTCCAGAGCCTGCACCCTGGAACGCAGTCGGGTGACCTCGTCGAGCAGACGCCGATCGGGCGCCGCACCAACGTGGCCGTAGAGGGCCTTCGCCATGACTTCTCCTTGTGAGACGATGCGTCTCTTTGTCTTGAGCGCTGCCGTGTCAATCCGGCCAAACGCGCGCACAGTGGCATAGCACTTCCGAGCCCACGGACACGCGTAGGCACAGAGATCTGCCCTCAGGACAGTGCACGAGATGCAGATTTACCCGCGCTCACGAGACATGAGCGCAGATGGGCGCGACTGGCGACACTTCTATGGTGCGCCCATGTCCAGGGCTCGTCAAGCCGTGGCCCCCGCGCCGGCCCCCGTACACCAGTGAATCTCGCCACCCTGGCACGTCCACCCCGGTTGGATCAAGGGGTTTACGCCTTCCGGGGTCCCGCGGCCCGCATCCTGAAGCCTGCCTTAGGTCTTCCTTTCGGCGATTGGCCGGTGAGCGTGCGGCTGCTTACCGTGACGCCGATCGGCTCGCCGATCCCCTGGATGCCGGGCGCCAGTGGCGGGGTGCCCGGCATCCGCCGAACCCGGTGCGCCGCACAGGCAAGGGCCGGAACGGGTGAAATCCCCCGCACGGCAACGCCTACAAATGCCCCAAAAGGGAGCATAAACGGCGGCGGGACGGGCGGCTTCCCGTACCTTTTCGCCGCTGCTTCGTTGCAGCCATCGTGATATCACCCCCGACGTGCCCACGGTGCTGAGCGGCATGCGCATCTGTCTGCTCACCGGGGGCGGTTACCCGTTCCGCCGGGACGCCCTCGCCGGTTGGTGCCGCACCCTCGTCGACGGACTCGCCGGGCACCGCTTCCACCTCGTCACGGTGTCCGACCGCGAGCCGCTCGGCGGCCCCGCCTACCCGCTGCCCGCGCATGTGGCGTCGGCCGAGTGCGTGGTCCTGCCCCGGGACGCGACCAAGGGACACCGGGACGAGAACGCCGTCGCCGCCGCCGTGCTGCTCTGCCGCGGGCTGGTCGAACGGCGCGACGAGGACTTCGCCCGGGGCCTGGCCGCCCTCGCCAGCCTCGCCGAGAAGGCGCCGCCCCTGCACGCGGTGCCGCTGGCCGACGTCCTGCTCGACGCGTGGAAGGCGGGCCGGGCGACCGAGGACGGCGACCGCCTGCCGAAGCTGAGCGTGCGGGACGCCCGGACCGCGGTGACGCTGCTCCGGCACGCCGCGCGGGCGCTGGCCGTACCGGTGCCGGAGAGCGACCTGATCCACTGCGTGGGCGGCACGACGCCGCTGCTCGCCGCCCTCGCCGCGCGGTGGCGCACCGGGACGCCGCTGCTGCTCACCGAGGCCCGGGCGCCCGTGAGCCGGCCGCGGTCGAGCGAGGAGCGCCTCTCCCCCGCCGTGCAGACGGTGCTGCGGCGCTTCCGGCGGGCCGTCGCGCGTACGGGCTACGCGGAAGCCGGGCTGATCGCGCCGCTCAGCGAGTTCCACCACGCGTGGGCACTGCGGCACGGCGCCGAACCCGGGCGGCTGGTGCCCGTGCCCGCCGGCGTCGACCCGCGCGACTTCCCGAGCGCGCCGGAGGCCCGTACGGCCCCCTCGATCGTCTGGGCCGGCAACGGCGCCCCGGACAGCGGGCTGCCCAAGCTGCTGGACGCGTTCGGCCGGATCTCCACCGCCGTCCCGGGCACCGTCCTGCACCTGGTCGGCGTCGGCTCGACGCACGAGGACCACGCCGCCGAGCTGATCGACCGCACGGGGCTCGGCCGCGCCGTCCGGATGCACCCGATCCCGGCCGACCCCCGGTCCCGGTACGCCACGGGCCACCTCGTCGTGCACCTGCCCGGGCCGGCCGACCCGCCGTACCGGCTGATCGAGGCCATGATGTCGGGCCGCGCGGTGGTGGGCGTCGACGTCGGACCGGTCGCCGAGACGCTGGGCGATGCCGGGGTCGTCGTACCCGAGGACGATCCGGAGACGCTCGCCGGCGCCTGCATTTCCCTGCTCAAGGCGCCCGCACGCCGGCGGGCCCTGGGCGACGCGGCCCGGCGCCGGGCGCTGGCCTACTTCACCACCGACCGGGTCGTGCGGGCCTACGGCGCGCTCTACACCGACCTGGCGACCCCGCCCCCCGCACCCACCTACGAGCTGCCGCTGGCCGTCCCCGCACCCCGGGAGACCGAGCCCGCGACCTTGCGCTGGCTGGCCCAGGAAACGCTGACCCCAGGAGGATCCCCGTGAGGACCCTTTTCCCCCCGTACGCCCACCCGTCGCCCGGCATCGCCCTCGACGCCGACACCTGGCTCATCCAGGACCGGCCGGGCCGCCGCCGCAACCGGCACCAGCGCCTCGGCCGCGTCGACCTGGACTGGGGCGGGCGGTCGCTCGCCGACGTCCTCGCCGACGTGGACGCGTGGCGCGAGGAGGGTGCCGAGGGCCTGTTCCTGGACCGGGCGCCGGCCGGCGCGGGCGGCGTCGGCCCGGTGGCGCTGACCGTGCGGCTGGCGGCGCGCCGCGGCCTGCACCGGATCGTGCTCAACCCGGGCGTCCCGACCCACCCGCTCTACCGCGATCTGGGGGTGCGGATCTGCACCTTCGACGGGCCGTGGTCGGCCTATCAGGGGTGGGCGGGCGACGGGGTCCGGCCGGGCGACGGCCACCTCGTGCACGGCGTCCCGGTCGAGCTGCTCACGGCGGCCCGCCGGCTGATGGGCCGCCGGGGCGCGGGCTTCGGGCTGGCCACCGACGCCAGCCCGTATGTCACCGCAGGGACTTCCGGGGCCGTGGCTGGCACCGCGGACAGCTGTACGACGACCGGTTCATGAACTGCTCGCGGCGCATGGCCGTGCCACAGCGGTGGCACGGCAGCCCCTCGCGCCCGTACGCGTCGAGCGACCGGTCGAAGTAGCCCGACTCCCCGTTGACGTTGACGTAGAGCGCGTCGAAGCTCGTCCCGCCCGCCTTGATCGCCTCGCCGAGGATGTCGCGCACGTGCCCGAGCAGCCGCCGCACGACCGGCTTGGTCAGCGCGTCCGTCGGGCGGGCGCCGTGCAGCTGGACCCGCCACAGTGCCTCGTCGGCGTAGATGTTGCCGACGCCCGAGATCAGCGTCTGGTCGAGCAGGGCGCGCTTGACCTCGGTGTGCTTCGCGCGCATCCGCTCGGCGAACTGCTCGTCGTCGAAGAGCGGGTCCATCGGGTCGCGGGCGATGTGCGCGATCTCGTCCGGCAGCTCGGCGCCGCCCTCCGACACGGACAGCCCGCCGAACGTACGCTGGTCGACGAAGCGCAGCTCGGGCCCGTCGTCCGCGAAGGCGAACCGGACCCGCAGGTGCTTCTCGTCCGGCGCCCCGGGCGGCTGCATGAGCAGCTGGCCGCTCATGCCCAGGTGCGCGATGACCGCGTCGCCCGAGTCCAGCGGCAGCCACAGATACTTGCCGCGGCGCCGGGTGCCGGTGATCGTGCGTCCGGCGAGGACGGCGGCGAAATGGGCGTCGCCCGGGAGGTGGCGGCGGATCGCCCGGGGGTGGTGCACCTCGACGGCCGCGATCCGGCGGCCGGTGACCCACTTGTCCAGACCCATGCGGACGGTCTCGACCTCGGGAAGCTCAGGCATGTGCTCCTGCTCAGATCGTGTAGGGCCAGACTGCTACCAGATAGGCGCCGTACCAGAGGCCGAACAACGCCCACGCGCTGATCGCGAGGATCGCCACGCGGGGACGCGCCCGGGCCGCCGCGGCCACCGCCGGGAGCAGCGTCAAGAGTACGGGCAGCAGCAGCCGCGGCTTGGAGTGGTAATAGCCGGCCTGACCGTAGACGAGCACCATCGCGACGACCCCGTAGACGCCCAGCGGCAGCCACGGCCGGCCCACCAGCGCGACCCCCGCCGCCGCCAGGGCCGCGAGCAGGATCAGCGCCACGCTCATCGGCACCCAGCCGTCGGCCAGGGTCAGCGTGTCGGCCAGGAACGACACCGTGCTTCGCCCGAAGTCGGTCGACGTGCCCCAGCCCGCGGTCTGGATCTTGAACCAGGCGTCCCACTCGCCGACCCGCCAGCCGACCCAGCCCAGATAGGCCGGGACCCCCGCGAGCGCCACCCCCGCCGCCAGCAGCGGTGGCCACTTCCGGTCACCGGCGCGGACCGCCAGCAGCGCGGCGACGGCCAGGGCGACCGCCGCGGCGGCACCGGTCGGGCGGGTCAGCGCACAGCCGAGCCCGAGCAGGCCGGCGGCCCACCACACCTTGCGGTGCGCGGCCACCAGCATGCCGGCGAGCAGGGCGAGGAAGAGACTTTCCGTGTACGCCATCGACAGCACCACGGACATCGGCGCCCCGCAGCAGATGCCCACGAGCGCCCAGCCGGCCCGGCGACTCCGGAACAGGCTCGTGCCCAGCAGGTGCAGGGCGACGGCCGCCCCGACCGACGCGAGCCAGCTGACGGCGAGCGCCGAACTGCCGGCGTTGAAGCCCAGCGCCGACAGGACCCGGATCAGCGACGGGTAGAGCGGGAAGAAGGCGAGCTCGTTGCCCTCCAGGGCGCCCGTCGGGCCGTACGTGTAGCCCTCCGGATAGCCCTGGGCCACCCGCAGGAACCAGCCGCCGTCCCAGATGAGCAGGTTGGCGCGCAGGCCGGTGGGCTCGGCCGTGGCCCGGTCGAGCCCGACGAGCAGCAGCAGCTGAACTACCCGGGTCAGCGCGAGGATGCCGACGGCGATGCCGGCCCCGCGCCAGCGCCCGGCCAGGTCCCAGAGACGGTCCGTGGTGGTGGCCGTGGGGGCGTCGGCCGCCGTGGTGCTCACCCCTCAACTGCGCTTTCGGCTTTGTCGTCCTCGGCGTGGCCGCCCTCGGCCACCGGTTTGTCGTCTCCGGCGTGTCCCCCGCCTGCCACCGCGGGGGGCGGGGTCGCCGACTCCGCCCGCTCGGTCAGCGTGCGCCAGGCGGCCGCGGCGGCGCGCTGCTCGGCCTGCTTCTTGCTGCGCCCGTCCGAGCCGCCGTAGCGCTCGCCCGCGACGACCACCCAGGCGGTGAACGTCTTCGCGTGGTCGGGCCCGGCGTCGTCGATCACGTAGTCCGGGACGCCGAGCCCGAGCGCGGCCGTCAGCTCCTGCAGGCTGGTCTTCCAGTCGAGGGCGGCCCCGCGCCCGGCCGACTCCGCCATCAGCGGGTCGAACAGCCGGTGGATCACCTCGCCGGCCAGGTCCAGCCCGTGCTCGAGATAGATCGCCCCGAGCAGCGCCTCCAGGGTGTCCGCCAGGATGCTCGCCTTGTCCCGGCCGCCGGTCGTCTCCTCGCCCTTGCCCAGCAGCAGATGCGGGCCCAGCCCCTGCGGTCCGAGGGTCCGGGCGACGTCGGCGAGGGCGTGCATGTTCACGACGCTCGCGCGCAGCTTCGCCAGCTGGCCCTCGGGCAGATCGGGGTGGTTGTGGAACAGCGCCGACGTGATGACCACGCCGAGCACCGAGTCGCCCAGGAACTCCAGGCGCTCGTTGGTGGGCAGGCCACCGTTCTCGTAGGCGTACGAGCGGTGGGTGAGGGCGCGCTCGAGCAGGCCGGGCTCGAGGGGGACGCCGAACGCCTCCTCGAGCGGCTCGGTCGAGGGGCGTACCCGCCGTTTGTCGTTACTGCTCATGCACCACCTCTTGCACTGGGAGAACTCCTTCGGTCTTCGGTCGTTCCGTCATGTCCCGCGCCGGCCTGGCCCGCGGCGCCGCTTTCTCCGCCGCCGGCCTGGGGCTTGGCGCTGCCTTCTCCGCCGCCGGCCTGGGGCATGGCGCTGCCTTCTCCCCTGCCGGCCCGGGGCTTGGCGTCGGCCTCTTCCGCGCCGGCCGGGGTCGTGGCCCGGGCCGGCGCCCGAGTCGCGGTGTCGGTTGCTTGCGCCGCCTCCGCTGCTTGCGCCATCTCTGCTGCTTGTGCCGCCTCAGCTGCTTCCGCGCGGACCAGGGTGGCGACCTTCGGGACGGTGCCGATGCGGTGCAGGGCGGCGGCGAACGCGATGCCCGCGGCCAGGTCCGTTCCGCTCGCGGCACCGTGGCACACGACGACGAGGCCGCCGACACCGAGCAGCACGGCCGCGCGGGGCGGGGGCTCGCGGGGCGGGTCGGCGGGCGGGGGGCCGATCATCGCGTACGCGGTCTCGAGGCCCTTGAGCAGCACGTTGCCGGCGAATCCGTCGGTCACCACGACGTCGGCGACCGCGCCGGTGACCACGTCGTTGCCCTCGACCAGGCCGGCGTAGCGGGCGCCGCCGGGCAGCGTGATCTCGTCGAAGAGCTCGGGGGCGGCACGGCGCAGCCGGTCACCCTTGCCGGGCTCGGTGCCGATGGTGAGAAGGCCCACGCGCGGGGCGGCGATGCCGTGCACGGCGATGGCGTACGCGGCGCCCAGCCGGCCGTGCATCGCGAGGGTGTGCTCGTCGGGATCGACGGAGGAGCCGACGTCCAGCAGCACGACCCGGCCGGCGGCGCTGGGCAGCACGGCGGCGAGCGGGGGGCGGCGTACACCGATCAGGCGGCCGAGCGTGATGGCGGCCGAGGTGACGATCGCACCGGTGTCGCCGGCGGACACGACGGCGTCGGCCAGGCCGGCCGCGACGGCGCTCACGGCCGCGCGGACCCCGGGCTCGGCGAACTGCCGGGCGCGGCCGACCGCGGGCGCGTGGGCCGAGCGTCCGGCGGCGTGACCGTCGAGGTCGTCCGGGGCGGGCTGCACCGGGTGGAGGCGCACGCGGGTGCGCTGCTCCGGCGTCAGGGCAGCGAGAACCAGCTCGGCGGCCTCGATCGGGCCGACGAGCAACAACTGAAGGGCGGGGTCGGCCTGAGCGGCGCGCAGAGCGCCGTCAACCACGACGGCGGGAGCTTGGTCCCCGCCGAGGAGGTCGACGGCGATCCGCGCGGTGCCCGGCTCCCGGGCGGGGCCGGCCTGCTGGCCGCCCTCCGCCGGGTCCGGGACACCGGACGATCGCCGCTGCCCGGGCTCGACCCGCCCGCTGATCGGGCGCGTCACTCCGCGAGGCTCAGACCTCGACGACCTGACGGCCGTTGTAGGTGCCGCAGACCCCGCACGCGGTGTGCGGCAGGTGCGGCGACTTGCACTGGGGGCACTCCACGGTCTGCACCGCGGTCGCCTTCCAGTTCGCCCGGCGGGACCGGGTGTTGCTGCGCGACATCTTGCGCTTGGGGACGGCCACGGTACCTACTCCTCAGAATGACGCTGGTCGAGCGGCGAAGCCGCCTCAGCTGACAGGTTGCGCAAAGCGGCCCACCTGGGGTCGACGTCCTCGTGACTGTGGTCGGCCGGGAGGTCGTCGAAGTGCACCCCGCAGTCGGGGCACAACCCTGGGCAGTCCGGCCGGCAGACCGGGTTGGTCGGCAGTGTCAGCACCACCGCGTCCCGCACCGCCGGCTCCAGGTCGATCAGGTCGCCCTGCATCCGGCCCACCTCGTCCTCGTCCGTCGTCTCCTCCGTGGTGCTCTCCGCATAGGCGTAGAGCTCCGCGAGCGGAACGTCGAACGACTGCGAGATCTCGTTGAGGCAGCGCCCGCACTCACCCTGGAGTGAGCCACGGATCCTGCCGCTGACGTAAACGCCCTCGGAGACCGATGTCAGGCTCAGATCGAGCTCGACGTCGGAACCCTCGGGCACCGAGATCAACTCCAGGCCGAGGTCCGCCGGTGCCGGGATGACCCGCTTCAGGGCACGCGTCGCCCCAGGCTGGCGCGGGAGTTTCGTCGTGTCGACGACCAGCGGCATCCTGGGATCGAGGTGGTTCTGCGAAATCTTGGGCATCGTGAACTCTCAGCCATGGGTAGGCCGACAGGAAAGGTTACCTGAGCAGCGGGGGTGACGTCGAATCGCCCCGGGCGGCGGGCCGCACCCGGGTCGAGGGGAAAAGCCTACCCTGCCCGGCACCGGACAAATCGCCCGTTACGCCGCGCCTCGGAGTGACCTTCAGAACGGCAGCGGGCGCTCGTTCTCCTCGCCCTGGAAGGTGCCGATCTCGCGCAGGGCGTGCATCTTGTCGCGGCCACGCTCTATCGATGCCAGCGCCCGGGTGAGGAACTGCTCGAAGTTGGCCAGCGCGGTGTCGACGTAGTCGTCGACCTCCTCGCGCAGCCGCTGGGCCTCGGACCGCGCCTCGGCGATGATCCGGGCGCCCTCGTGCTCGGCCGAGACGGTGATCTCGTTGACCGACACCAGGCGGGCGTGCTCGGTCTCGCCCTCACTGACGATCCGGTCGGCCTCGCGCTTGCCGGCGTCGATGATCTTGTCCCGCTCCTCGAGCAGCGCCACGGCCCGGCGCAGGTCACCGGGGAGCTCCGAGCGCAGCTCGTCCAGAAGCGCGACCATCTCGGCCCGGTCGAACATGAAGTTGGTCCGGGACATCGGGACCGACCTCGCCTGCTCCACCAAGGAGATGATCTCGTCGATGCGGTCGAGCGGATCCACGGCGCCTCACTCCTGTCAGCTGCCACTCACACTGAGTGGTCCGATCACGGTAATGCCGAACCCGGCAGCCGGGCGGCGAAGGCCACGCCGTCAGTTTTGCCGCAGTCTCGTCACGAGCCGCTCCCGGACGAAGTCGGGCACGTAGGACGACGCGTCGCCGCCCCACTTGACGACGTCCTTCACCAGGCTGGACGAGAGGAACGAATAAAGGGGGTTGGTCGGCATGAACAACGTCTCCACGCCGGAGAGCCCGATGTTCATCTGCGCCATCTGCAATTCGTAGTCGAAGTCGCTCACCGCGCGCAGACCCTTGATCACCACGGCCGCCCCCTGGGCCCGGCAGAAGTCCACCAGCAGGCCGTGGAAGGACTCGACCCGCACGTTCGGGTACGGCGCCGAGGCCTCGCGGAGCATCTCGATGCGCTCCTCGATCGTGAACAGGCCGGTCTTGGAGTGGTTGATCAGGACGCCGACGATGACCTCGTCGAAGAGCCGGCTCGCGCGCCCGACGATGTCGAGGTGCCCGTTGGTGACCGGATCGAAGGAACCGGGACAGACCGCACGTCTCATGATCGGCGACCGTACCAAAGAGTGGTCTCGCCGTAGCGGCGGCTGCGATCCGCTGTGAGACCGTCCACCCAGCTCAATGGCTTACCCTTGACCGACGTACGGGACGATCGCTCGAAGGTCACCACCGCGTCGTCCGCCAGCCACCCGTTGGCCACGAGGGCCAGCTGCACCTCCTCGACCTCGTCGTCACCGACCGCGTACGGCGGATCGGCGAAGACGACGTCGTAGGGCCCGCCCTCGGGGGGCGCGGCGAGCAGCGTGAGCACCTTGCCGGTGACCAGGCGCGCGGCGTTGCCGGCCCGGAGCGCGACGATGTTGTCCCGGATCGCGCGGGCAGCCTTGGCGTCGGACTCGACGAGCAGCGCGTGGGCGGCCCCGCGCGACAGCGCCTCGAGCCCGATCGCCCCGGAGCCGGCGTAGAGATCGGCGATCCGGGCACCGTCGAGATCGGTCATGGTGCCGAGCGCACTGAAGTAGGCCTCGCGCACCCGGTCCGATGTGGGCCGGGTCTGCGCACCGGGCGGCGCGGCCAGCCGGCGCCCGCCGTGCGTCCCGGCGATGATGCGGGTCATCGAGCCCCCACGGCTTGTTGGAAGAGCACGCTGCGACGCTACTTCACCACCCCGGGCGCCCCACCGGAGAGTGAACTTTTCCCTCCGCTTCGTGCCCCGGAAACCACGTTGAGCAGCAGCACAACAGCAGCGCGTCCAACGAAGATCTCGAATATATAACAGTCACCTCGGAGCCAGCTTCGGGGTTCAACGGATCGGCCCGGCTCGCTATGGTCCCTGTGCCGCCGACGAAACGCTGTCGGTACGACGATGCGGGGAGGTATCGTCGCCGGCCCGCGCTGACAGCCCCTGTCGCGCGCCGGCATGCCGCCGACCCCGCGCCGTTCCCCTCGGTCCTCACCACAGGAGAAGGCGTGATCCTCCGCAAGTCCCCCCTGCGCCGCACGGCATCCATCGCCGCCGGCACCCTGCTCGGCCTGACGGGCGTGGCGTTCCTCGCCGGCCCCGCGAGCGCCCACCACACCACCCTCAAGCCCTCCGCCGCCTGCGTGAACGAGGACGGCACCTGGCAGGTCACCTGGACGGCCTTCAACAGCCAGGGCAACCTCGAAGCCAAGATCACCGACGTCAAGCTGACCGAAGGCAGCACCATCACCGGCCTCCTGAAGGACGCCGTGCTGCCGAAGGCGCCGGGCTCCCTCGAGGGCATCCAGCAGCTTCCCGCCTCGGCCGAGAAGGCCGAGGTCGGCATCACCGCGTTCTGGGACTACGAGCGCCAGGCGGACGTGACCAAGGGCGACGGCGGCGAGCTGCGCAAGCCCACCGAGAAGTGCGCGCCGGAGGAGAGCGAGTCGCCGTCCCCGTCGGCCTCCGCCTCGGCCTCGGCGTCGCCCGCCCCGTCGGCGTCGACCCCGACCAAGCCGGCGCCCTCGTCGCCCGCCACCCCGACCAGCCCGGCGCCGAGCTCCCCGGCCCCGAGCAGCACGGCCCCGTCGGCGCCCGCCGAGGAGCCGGAGTTCGTCTACGAGGCCGACTGCGACTCGGTCACCCTGGGCATCACGGTGCCGAAGAGCTGGCCCGAGGACGTCAAAGTGACGTTCGAGACCAGCACCGGGGTCACCAAGACCATCACCGGCAAGGTCGGCGAGACGACCAAGGTCGAGCTCCCCGCCACCGACGGCATGGAGATCACCGCCACGCCCGAGGGCTACGAGGACGAGGCCGCCACCATCACGTACGAGCAGCCCGCGGACTGTGACACCGCCGGCTCCGGCGGTGGCGACAGCGACGAGCCGACCCTGCCGCTGACCGGTGCGGCCGCCGGCAGCATCGCCGCCGGTGCGGTCGTGCTGCTCGGTGCCGGCATCGCGCTGTTCATCGTGGCGCGTCGCCGCAAGGTGAAGTTCACCGCCTGACGTAACGCCTGAGGCGCGCCGGCTCCCACCGAGCCGGCGCGCCTTTTCGTTGCCATAACTGTCCACATCAGACCGGCCGGGAACCCGTCTCCGCCGGTCCCGGCGACCGCCAGGCCCGTCGGTGGGCTGCTCGGACGCCGGGCAGGTCTGAGGACTCGCCCGGTCACCGGGCCCGCTCGAGCGCTGGACACGTCGGCGGGCTCGCTCGGTCAGCGGGCCCGGCGACGGGTCGGTCAAGCGCCGGACACGTCACCGGGCTCGCTCGGTCACCGGGCCACGGCAACGGGCCCGGTCAGGCGCCGGGCAGGTCGGTGGGCGGGGCGAAGGTGCCGTCCGGGCCGGGTTGCCAGTCGTGGACGGCGGCGACGGCGGCGACCGGGATGGGCGCGTAGAGGTGCGGGAACTGCATGCCGGACGGGTCCGGTGGGTCGCCGTCCTCCCACACCGGGGGTACGGGCAGCAGCTCCTCCCGCAGCACCAGCAGCACCAGGTCGGTGCGGCCGCGGGCGAGCAGGTTCGCCGGGACGGCCACCTGCTCCGGGGTGGACAGGTGGATGAAGCCCTGGCTCTCCAGGGACTCCGCGCGGTAGGTGCCCGTCTCGGCGGCCCGTTCCCAGTCGGCCCGCGGGCAGAAATGCAGGATCAACCCTTCTCCAAGTATTCGGCTCGGTCCTCGTCGACCAGCGCCGCGACCGAGGCCGCCAGCGCCGGGTAACGGGTCAGGTCGGGATCGTCGCCCACCAGCTCGGCCGCCTCGGCCCGGGCCTCCCGGATGAGGTTGCTGTCCCGCAACAGCGAGAGCAGGCGCAGGTGGCTGTGCTTGCCGGACTGCGAGGCGCCGAGGACGTCGCCCTCGCGGCGCTGTTCGAGGTCCAGCTCGGCCAGTTTGAAGCCGTCGGTCGTGGACGCCACGGCGGCCAGTCGCTCGCGGGCCGGCGTACCCTCGACCGCCTCGGAGACCAGGAGGCACACACCCGGCGCCGAGCCGCGGCCGACGCGACCGCGGAGCTGGTGCAGCTGGGAGACGCCGAACCGGTCGGCATCCATGATGATCATGACGGTGGAGTTGGGCACGTCCACGCCGACCTCGATCACGGTGGTGGCGACCAGCACGTCCAGCTCGGCGGCGGCGAAGCGGCGCATCACGGCGTCCTTCTCCTCGGCGGGCAGCCGGCCGTGCAGGACCCCGATCCGCAGCCCGTGCAGCGGCCCCTCCTCGAGGATCGGCGCCACCTCCAGCACCGCGAGCGGCGGCCGCCGGGCGGGCTCGTCGTCCTTCGGCGGCTCCCCGTCGTCCTCGGCACCGTCGGCGTCGCCGATGCGCGGGCAGACCACGTACGCCTGGTGGCCCTTCCGCACCTCCTCCTTCACCCGCTCCCAGGCCCGCGCGAGGAAGTCGGGCCGCTCCGGCGGGACCACGTGGGACGCGATCGGCGACCGGCCGCGCGGCAACTGCGACAGCGTCGAGGTCTCCAGGTCGCCGTACACGGTCATCGCGACGGTCCGCGGGATCGGCGTGGCGGTCATCACCAGCACGTGCGGCGGCGTGGCGGCCTTGGCCCGCAACGCGTCCCGCTGCTCGACGCCGAACCGGTGCTGCTCGTCCACGACCACCAGGCCGAGATCGTGGAAGTCGACACCCTCGTACAGCAGGGCATGGGTCCCCACGACGATCCCGGCTGTGCCGTCGGCCACCTTGGCGAGCGCGGCGCGCCGCCCCTTCGCCCCGAGCGATCCGGTGACCAGCGTCACCTGGGTCCCGCGCGGGTCGCCGTCGAGCTCCCCGGCCCGCCCGAGCGCCCCGAGCTGGGCGCTGATGCTGCGCTGGTGCTGCGTGGCGAGCACCTCCGTCGGGGCCAGCAACGCCGCCTGGCCGCCGGCGTCGACCACCTGGAGCATCGCGCGTACGGCCACCAGGGTCTTGCCCGACCCAACCTCACCCTGCAGCAGGCGGTGCATGGGGTGCGACGCCGCCAGATCCGCCGCGATCTCCTCGCCGACCCGCGCCTGGCCCTCGGTCAGCTCGTACGGCAGGGCGGCATCGAACGCGGCCAGGATGCCGTCCGCCTTCCGGGGCCGCGCGCGCCCCGGATCCGCGGCCGCCCGCGCCCGCCGCTGCGCGAGCGTCACCTGCACGGCGAACGCCTCGTCCCACTTGAGCCGGTGCTTCGCCCGGTAGAGGTCCTCCTGCGAGCTCGGCCGGTGGATCTCGTGCAGGGCCTTGCCGATGCCGATGAGGTTCCGATTGGCCCGGACCGCCCCGGGCAGCGGATCCTCCGGCGCCTGGAAGGTGTCGAGCACGGTCCGTACGCACTTCGTGATCGTCCACGTCGGCACGGCGGCCGCCGCGGGATAGACCGGAATCAGCGCCCCGGCGAACTCCTCGATCTCCTCGGCCGCCTCGTCCTGCGTCGCGTCGGCCTTGAGCAGCTGATAGGACGGGCCGTTGAGCTGCCGCTTCCCCCGGAAGTCGGTGACCTTCCCGGCGAAGAGCCCCCAGCGCCCCGGCGTCAGCTCCCGCTCGCGCCACGCCTGGTTGAAGAACGTGCACGTCAGCGTCGCGCCCGACCCGTCGCCGACGGTGATCTCCAGCATGGTGCCGCGGCGCTGGCGCATCGGGCGTACCGTCCGGCTGCGCACCTGGGCAAGCAGGGTGACCTGCTCGCCGATCTGGAGCTCGCGCAGGTCGGTGTGCTCGCCGCGCTCGTCGTAGCGGCGCGGGAAGTGATAGATCAGATCGCCCGCGGTGTGCAGGTCGAGATGGTCGGCGAGCGCCTTCGCGGTCCTGTCGCCGAGCACCTTCCGCAGCGGGGTGTCGACGGTCGTCGCGGTGGTCGTGTCGGTCATTCCACTCCAACAAGAAGGTGGTAGCGCGGCTGGCCACCCGCATAACACTGCACTTCCACGAAGGGCCACGCCTCGGCGACATGCGCGCGCAGGGCCGGTTCGAGGCTCGCGGGCGCGTCGGCGCCGAGCACGAGCGTCACCAGCTCGCCGCCGCCCCCGAGCATCCGGTCGAGCAGCCGCCGGCACACCTCCTCCAGCCCGCCGCCGATGAGATTGACCTCACCGTCCACGAGCCCGATCAGCTCACCGGGCCGGCACCGCCCCGCCACGGTCAACGCCTCCCGCGCGGCGGTCGTCACCTCGCCGTACCGGCAGGCCCCGGCCGCCTCGGCCATCGCGATCACGTCATCGTCGAAGCGGCGCTGCTCATCGCGTACGGCCAGGGCGGCAAGCGCCTGCACCGGCGAGCGCGTGGGCACGACGCTGACCCGCACCTCCCCGGGCCCGCCCGTCGCCTCCCGCGCGGCAGCCGTGGCGACCGCGTGCGTGTTGGCGTCGTTCGGCAGCAGCACGACCCGCCGCGCCCCGGTGGCCGCGACGGCCGCGAGCATCTCGGCGATCGACGGGTTCCGCTCGACGACGACCGCGCCCTCCGCCCGGAACAGACGCGCCAGACCCTCCCCGGCGGCGACCACAACCGCACCCCGGCCCGGGCGCTCCTCATGATGCTGCGCGGACAACGGCGTCACGGAGATCCGGTGCGGCCGCCCGGCCCGGATCCCGGCCTCGATCGCCGCCCCCACATCATCGACATGAACATGAACGTTCCAGGTGGGCGGCGCCCCGTCCCCCGTCCCGACGATCACCAGCGAGTTGCCGAGCCCGTCGAGCACCGTCCGCAACGTGGCGACGGCATCGGCCCCGGCATCGAGCAGATACTGCACCTCGTATCCGGGAGCGGGGTGCTCCCCACCTCCCGGGCCGATGTGCCGGCGCTCCGGCCCCGGGGCGGCCCCGGTCTCTTCGGGCCGCGCGCTCTGCTCCGTCTCGTCCGGTCGGGCCTTCTCCGGACCAGGGCCGGTGCTCAATGCCTCGACCAGGGCTTCGAGCAGGACCACCAGCCCCCGGCCACCGGCGTCGACGACCCCGGCGCGGGCCAGCACCGGAAGCTGCTGCGGCGTCCGGGCCAGCGCCTCGGACGCCGATCGCGCCGCGGCCCGCGCCACGGTCAGCAGGTCGTCGGACTTGATCCGGCTGGCCCCCTCGGCCGCGGCAGCCACCACCGACAGAACAGTGCCCTCCACCGGCCGGGCCACCGCCGCGTAGGCCGCCTCACTCGCCTTCCGCAGCGCCCGGGCCAGCTCCGCGCCGCGCACCGACGCCTTCTCCGCGAACGCGTCCGCCATCCCGCGAAGAATCTGCGACACGATGACGCCGGAGTTGCCCCGAGCCCCGAGCAGCGCCCCGCGAGCCATGCGCCGCATCACCCGCCCGAGCGCCGCGCCCCGGACGCCGGCCTCCCGGCCGGCCACGATCTCCCCGGTGACCACCTCATCGGCCGCACCGGTGACAGCGTGATCGGCGCCGACGGACCGGGCATCGGCGTCCGCTGCGATGCGGATCTCCACCGCACCGCCGGCGCCGCCCGGGTGGGTCACGCCACTTACACCTGCAGCGCCGCTCGCACCTGCGGCGCCGCCCGCATCCTCCGCGCCGCCCGCATCCTCCGCGCCGCCGTGGGTGGCCGCGTCGCTTCTGCTCACCGCGCCGCTCCGGCCTGCCGTGCCGCCACTCCGACCTGCCTTGCCGCCGGTGCCTTCCTCGGCGTCGGCGGCCTTGGGGTCGGCGGCCTCGGCGGCGACGGCTTCGAGGTCGGCGGCCTCGGCGGCCTCGGCGGCCTCGGCGTCGTCGGCGGTGGCTTCGGCGTCGTCGGCTTCGAGGTCGGCGGCTTCGGCTTCGGCGTCGGCGGCTTCGAGGGCTTCGTGGGCGGAGGTGAGGGTGAGCACGAGGTTGGTGCCGGTGTCGCCGTCGGGGACCGGATAGACGTTGAGCTCGTCGATCTCGCGCTGGTGCGCC
This sequence comes from Actinoplanes oryzae, assembly GCF_030757795.1. Taxonomy (GTDB): domain Bacteria; phylum Actinomycetota; class Actinomycetes; order Mycobacteriales; family Micromonosporaceae; genus Actinoplanes. Next base: position 169,569 of record NZ_JAUQWH010000001.1, on the reverse strand, counting down.
CGGAGCGCGGCCAGCCCAGCACCGCACCAGCGGCGCACGGCGGCGGCATCCAGGGTCTCCAGCACGCGAAAAGCCTACTAACGCCCACCGACATTTGCCGGGTGCCGACGGGCCCTCCCGGGGCGATTGGCTGTTCGGGCGGGGCATCGGGTAACCTGGCTGGGTTGCCCGGTCGCACTCTGTCCGGGGCACCCTCAGTTCGCAGCCGGCCGTCGTGTTCCGTTGGCCGGCGTATCAATCCCAGGAGTACCCCGTGGCTAGCGTGTGCGACGTCTGTGGCAAGGGACCGGGCTTCGGCCACAACGTGTCCCACTCGCACCGGCGGACCAACCGCCGCTGGAACCCGAACATCCAGTCGGTGCGCACCCCGGCCGGTGGCGGCAACACCAAGAAGCTCAAGGTCTGCACCTCGTGCATCAAGGCCGGCAAGGTCGTCCGCGCCTGACGACTCGATCGCGCGTCACTTCCGGTGACGCCTGATCGACCGAAGGCCTGACACCTGTTCGGTGGAGTGTCGCCCACGAGCGACGTCCCCCGTGCCGGTCCGGCCAAGACACCACCGTAGCCGCCGGGTCCCCGTGACCCGGCGGCTACGTTTGTTGCCGACGTGCCCCCAACCCACCGGATTCGCTGCCGTGCACACCGGCCGGTGTCGCCGACGCGCACACGAATCGGTGCTGCCAACATGCCCACAATCCACCGCAGTTGCGGGCGTGCACCCCGCCGGTGTCACCGGCGCGCACACGAACCGGTTGCCTACGGGCACAGGACGCACCGTTATTGCCGGCGGGGAAACGACGCACCGGACACATACGGCGGGCCCGCCTCGGCTAGCGCATCGCCGAGCGCCCGAGCACTCAGGTGTCGCCTCAGGCCGCGGCCACGGCCACCGGCGTCGGATGCAACCCAAGCCCCGGTGACGCCCAGCCTCGGCCACGCCTGAGCCCGGTTCCGGCACATTTGTGCGGGCTGCGACGGGGTTCGTCGAGGTCGCGCGATCGGCGTCGGAGAGCGCTCAGGCGGGCGGGGGGAGCGCGGTGGAGCGGGTCCGTTAGAGGGGCTTGGCGTAGGAGAGGACCCCGTCCTCACCCTTGTAGTAGCCGAAGTCCTCGATGCGCTCGTAGCCGCACTTCTCGTACAGGGCGATCGCCTCGGGCTGCTTGTCGCCTGTCTCGAGGATCACGCGCTCATAACCGCGCTCGCGGGCCGAGTCCTCGATCGCGGCCAGGACCTGGCGGGCGACGCCCCGGCCGCGGGCTGCCTCGATGGTGAACATGCGTTTGAGCTCGGCGTCCCTGCCGTGGGTGCGCCAGCCGGCGCAGCCGAGGAGGCGGCCCGTCTCGTCGCTGGCCACGAGGAAGGCGCCCGTCGGGGATGTGAAGTCGGCCGGATCGACGGGTGTGTCGTCGCCGCTGCCGCCGTACCTCTTGCTGAGCTCGGCCATCGCGAGGGTGACGAGGGCCTGGGCCGCGGGCTCGTCGTAGCGGGCCTCGCGGATGTTGATCTTTTCCACGTCCACCCACGCTAGCCGACCCGGAGCCTCTCCCGCTCCCCCACGTGAGCACCCCCACGACCCCTCGGACCAGGCCCGGCACGCGGAGACCACGCGCGGCCCGGCCTTCCCGCCTCGGCGAACGCGAACGCGAACGCGAAGGCAAAGGCGAACGCAAAGCGAAGGGCCAAGGCGAACGCGAAGGCAAAGCGAAGGCGAATACGAAGGAGAACGCGACCGCGAAGGACCGAGGGAGGCCAGGAGCGGGGGTAGGGAAGGCGGAAGGGCAACTACGGGCGGGTCAGCGGAAGTGGTCCCAGCCCAGCCCGCCCTGCCAGGGCTTCCCGTCGACGGTCACGCCGGTGCCGTCGTGCACGCTGCCGACGACCCGCCAGCCCTCGGGGAGCGTCGTCCCCGCCGGGAAGGTCGCGGCCAGGGCGTGGTCGTCGCCGCCCGCGAGCAGCCACACGTACGGGTCGACGCCCAGCGCGGACGCGGCGTCGCGCATCTGGGCCGGCACGGCGAACGCCTCCCGGTGCAGGTCGATGCCGACGACGCTGGCGGACGCGACGTGGCCGAGGTCCTGGAGGAGCCCGTCGGAGACGTCGATCAGGGACGTCGCGCCGAGCTCGGCCGCCTCCGGGCCGGCCGCGTAGGGGACGTCCGGCCGCCGGTACGCCTCGACCAGCAGCTTGGGCGTACGGAACCCGCGCGAGAGCACCGTGTAGCCGGCCGCCGCATAGCCCGTACGCCCGGCCAGCGCGACCAGGTCTCCCGGCTGCGCGCCGGACCGGAGCACCGGAGCGCGCCCCCCGAGGTCGCCGAGCGCGGTGACGGCGATCGTCAGCGTGGGACTGGACGACATGTCGCCGCCCACCACGCTGGCGCCCACCAGCGCCGCCTCGTCCGACAGGCCGTCCGCCAGCTCCTCGGCCCAGGCCACGTCGAGGTCAGCCGGGGCGCACAGGGCCACGAGCAGCGCGGTCGGCCGGGCGCCCATGGCCGCGATGTCGGCGAGGTTCGCGGCGGCGGCGCGGTGGCCGACGTCGGCGGCGCCGCACCAGTCGCGCCGGAAGTGGCGGCCCTCGACCAGCACGTCGGTGGAGGCGACGACCCGGGAGTCGGGGGCCGCGACCAGGGCGGCGTCGTCGCCGGGGCCGAGCAGGGCCGCCGGGCCGCCGCCCAGGCGGTTGACGACCCGCGTGATCAGGCCGAACTCGCCGGCTTCCGCGATGCTCACGTGATGATCATTCCTTTCCGGGCGGACCGGACCAGCGATGCGCGCCGCAAGGATGGCGTTCCGTACTGTAGTTTCACGTTCGAGTCTCCGGCGCCGGAGGGTCCGGCCCGGCCGGGTGGCAGAGGCGTCGGAGGGTCGCCGTCGCAGCGGATAGGAGTCAGTCGTGGTCCAGGCATACATCCTCATCCAGACGGAGGTCGGAAAGGCTCGTGACGTGGCCGCGGCGATCGACAAAATTCAGGGCGTGGTCCGGGTGGACGCGGTCACCGGCCCCTACGACGTCGTGGTCCTGGCCGAGGGGCACACGGTCGACGAGCTCGGCCGGATGATTGTGAGCAAAATCCAGTACGTGCCGGGCATCACGAGGACCGTCACGTGCTCCGTGGTAAACCTCTGACCCATGACCGAGGAGAAGGACCGGACGACCCGCAGCGCGGCGCTCTGGGCGACGGTGGTCGCCGTGCCGGTGGCGGTGCTCGTGGCGTTCTTCGCGGTGACCGCCTTCACGCCGGACGACGAGGAGCCGGCCGCCCAGCCGTCGGCCACCCAGCCGTCGGTCCTGCCCAGCACGCCGGTGCCGATGGCGGCGCCCGCGTTGTCGGCGCGGCAGCGGGAGGTCTGCCTCGCGGTGACCTCCCAGCTGCCCAACCAGCTGCGTGACCTGGGCAGCCGCAAGGTCAGCGCGGGTCCGGAGCAGAACGCCGCGTGGGGCGAGCCGCCGATCACCGTGGCGTGCGGAGTCCCGCAGCCGGAGACGTGTCAGAGCATGACGGACACCACCGGCTGCGTCCCCATGGACACCGAGCTGATGAACATGGACCAGGTCTGCTGGTTCGCCGATCAGCAGGGCGCGGCGACCGTCTTCACCACCATGGACCGCGAGGTCGCCGTCCAGGTCACTGTCCCCAAGCAGTACGACCAGCCGGCCCAGTGGGCGAACGAGTTCTCCACACCGATCGTCGAGACCGTCAAGTCCCGCACGTCGGGCGTGCCCTACGGCTGCGTCTGATCAGGCCGTGAAGGTCTGGGGCAGCACCCCGTCGTCCCACAGCGTGTTCAGGTGCTCCAGGAAGCCGACCAGGCTCCGCTCCAGCTCCCGCCGCTCCGCCACCGACAGGCTCGCCAGCGGGTCGGAGAAGATCAGCCCCTCCGGGTGCTTGGCCCGCGTGCCGACGAAGCGGTGGCAGGCGGCGCACCACACGTAGGACACCAGCGTGGGGCGGCGGGCGTTGTCCGGCGCGGTCACGTAGGCGCGGACGCTCCGCTTGCCGCATGCCGGGCACTCGCGCTCGGCCGGCGCGAGGAAGAAGCTCTCCCCCTGCGCCAGCGCCGCGACCTGGTCCCCGGTGAAGCTGCCCCACTCGGCGGTCACGCGGCGCCCGGCCCGGCGGCGAGGGCAACCGGCAAGCCGACGGCAAGAGCGGACGGCAGCCCGACGGCGGGGGAAGTCGGCAGGCAGGCGGTCACGCGGCGTCCAGCCCTGCGGTGAGGTCGGCCATCAGGTCGGCGGTGTCCTCGATGCCGCACGAGAGCCGGACGAAGCCGGGGGGCGTGTCGTCGCCCCACTGGGCCCGGCGGTCGGCGGTGGTGTGCAGGCCGCCGAAGGACGTGGCCGCGAACACGAGCTTCGACGCGGTCAGGAAGCGGGCGACCCGCTCCGCGCTGCCCAGGTCGAACGACACGATGCCGGGGATGCGGCGCATCTGGGCGCGCGCGATCTCGTACGACGGATCGCTCTCCAGGCCGGGCCAGCGCACCCCGGTCACGTCGTCGCGCCCGGCCAGCAGCGCCGTCACGGCGGCCGCGTTGGCGGTCTGCCGGGCCAGCCGCAGGTCGAGCGTCGCCAGCGAGCGGTGGGCCAGCCAGCAGTCGAACGCCCCCGGGATGCCACCCGTCTGCGCCCGCCACGTGGTGACCGCGGTGAGCAGCTCCTCGTCGCGCGCGGCGACATAGCCGAGCAGCACGTCGGAGTGCCCGGTCAGCGCCTTGGTGCCGGACGCCACGACGAGGTCGGCGCCCAGGTCCAGCGGCCGCTGGCCGAGTGGCGTCGCGGTCGTGTTGTCCACGGCGACGAGCGCGCCGGCGGCGTGGGCGGCGGCCGACACGGCGGCCAGGTCGCACACGTCCAGGCCCGGGTTGGCCGGGGTTTCCAGCAACACCAGCCGTACGCCGTCAAAGCTCGGATAGGGCCCGGCGGTGGGCACGAGCACGGTGCTGACGCCCAGGCCGCGCAGCGTCCCCTCGGCGAACGCGCGCACGGTGAAATAGCCGTCCGCGGGCAGCGCCACGGTGTCGCCCGACTTGAGCACCGACAGCAGCAGCGCCGTGATGGCCGCCTGGCCGGTGGCGAAGGCCCGCACGGCCCCGCCCTCCAGCTCCCCGATCGCCGCCTCCAGCGCACGCCGCGTCGGGTTGTCGGGGCGCCCGTAGCCGTTCTCGGTGGGCCCGGTCACCGGGTCCAGGTGGTACGGCGCCGCGAGCACCGGCCCCGGCAGGAACGGCTCCCCCGGCACCGGCTCGGGCAGTCCCGCGTGCACGACGAGCGTGCCATCGCCCTTGTCACTCACTCCGGCTTCATCTCCCGGCCCATCAGCAGCTTGACGGCGACGCGCGGGTCCACGCCCTCGTGGCACACGCGCTCGACCTGTTCGGTGATCGGCATCTCGACGCCGTGCGCCCGGGCGAGGTCCCGGATCGCGAGGCAGCTCTTGACGCCCTCGGCGGTCTGCTTGGTGGCCCGCTGCGCCTCCTCGAGGGACTCGCCGCGGCCCAGGTGCTCGCCGAACGTGTGGTTGCGCGACAGCGGCGACGAGCAGGTCGCCACGAGGTCGCCCAGGCCGGCGAGGCCGGCGAAGGTCATCGGGTCGGCGCCCAGCGCCACGCCCAGGCGGGTGGTCTCGGCCAGGCCGCGGGTGATCAGCGACGCCTTGGTGTTGTCGCCCATGCCCATCGCGGAGGCCATGCCGTAGGCGAGCGCGATGACGTTCTTCACCGCGCCGCCGATCTCGCAGCCGATCACGTCGTCGCTGGTGTAGGGCCGGATGTAGGGCAGCGCGATGCTCTGCTGCACGGCCTGCGCGCGGCGCGGGTCGGTGCCGGCGACCACGGTGGCGGCGGGCTGCTCGGCGGCGATCTCGGGAGCCAGGTTGGGCCCCGAGACGACGACCACGCGGTCCGGGTCGACGCCCGCCGTCTCCACGATGACCTGGCTCATCCGCTTGGTGGTGCCCAGCTCGATGCCCTTCATGAGCGAGATGAGCGTCGCGTCGCCGGGCAGGTGCGGCGCCCAGTCGGCGAGGTTGCCGCGCAGCGTCTGCGACGGCACGGCGAGGAAGACGAACTCCGCGCCGGCCACGGCCTCGCCGAGGTCGCTGGTGGCCGTCACGCGGGTGGGCAGCTTCACACCCGGCAGCGCGACCTCGTTGATGTGCCGCTCGCGGATGGCCGCGGCGACCGGCTCGCGGCGGGCCCACATGGTGACCTCGGAGCCGGCCTCGGCCAGGATCTTCGCGAACGCGGTGCCCCACGCACCGGCGCCCAGCATCGCCGCCCGGGTCATGCCGGCAGCTCCGTCGGACCGCCGGCCTCGGAGCCGGGCTCCTGCGCCGCCGGCGAGTCGCCGGGCCGGCGGGCGGGCCCGCTCCACAGCGCCCTGTCCGGCGCCGGCTCGTTGCGCAGGTCGGCCAGCAGGTCGCGGGTGGCGACCTGCAGGGCCTCGGTCATCTGCTCCAGCACCGTGCGGGTGGGCGCCTCGCCCTCCCAGCGGCTCAGGTCGACCGGCTTGCCCGCGACCACGCTGACCGGCACGCGCGGACGGAAGGACACCTTGCCGGTGCGCACGTCGTGGATCTCCTGCGACCCCCACTGGGCCACCGGCACCACCGGGGCGCCGGTCGCGAGGGCGAGCCGGGCGGCGCCCGTCTTGCCCCGCATGGGCCAGAGATCGGGGTCGCGGGTCGTCGTGCCCTCCGGATAGATGACCACGACGCCGCCCTCCCGGAGTGCCTGGATCGAGGTGTCGAGCGACTTGGCGGCCTCGACGCTGCCCCGCACGACCGGGATCTGGAAGGTCTTGTCGAGCAGGAAGCCGACCACCGGGATCTTCCAGATGCTGGCCTTGGCCAGGAAGCGGGGCCAGCGGCCGGACGCGTAGAGATAGTGCGCCACCACGAGGGGGTCGAACTGCGAGACGTGGTTGGGCGTGACGATGAAGCCGCCGCCGGCGGGCATGTTCTCCATGCCGCTCCAGCTGGGCTTGGTCCAGACCCGCATCGTGGGGACGACCAGGCACACCGCCAGCCGCCGCCAGAACCCGAGTTTGCGCTGCGCCACCCCGTGCCTCCTCGTCTGCCACACCCGGTCGAAATCATGCCTGCCGGCGCCCGGGTGAGCCAGGGCGGGTCCGGCGCCGGACAGAGCGGGAGCGCCGGTGGCAGGATGGTGATCGTGTCAGGAGCGGACTGGACGGCGGTCGTACCCGTCAAGCGCCTCACCACGGCCAAGAGCAGACTACGCGGCGCCGTGGCCGAGGCCCGCCACGAGGAGCTGGCGCTGGCCATGGTTCGCGACACCGTGACAGCCGTCACGGCCTGCGCCCGGGTCGGTGAGGTCCTGGTGGTGACCGCCGATCCGCGCGTCGCCGCCGCCGTGCAGGCCCTGGGCGCCCGGGTGGTGCCCGACCCCGGCGGCGACCTGAACGCCGCGATGCGCTTCGGCGCCGACGCCGTCGCCGGTCCGGAGCGGTGGCGTGCCGTCCTCACCGGCGACCTGCCCGCGCTGCGGCCGGAGGAGCTCGGTGCCGCCCTGCTGGCCGCGGGTCCCGGCCGGTCCTTCCTGCCGGACGCCGCCGGCACCGGCACGGTGCTGCTGACCGCCGGGCCGGCCACCGCGCTCGATCCCCGCTTCGGTCCCGGCTCCGCCCGCGCCCACGCCGCCTCGGGCGCCATCGAGCTCCAGGGGCCGTGGCCGGGGCTGCGCCAGGACGTCGACACGGCGGCCGATCTGCGGACCGTGCTGGCGCTGGGGGCCGGCGAGCACACCTGCGGCCTGCTACGTGATCTCGGACTCGTCACGGAGTGCAGCGCTTGTCCGGTGAGCGCGGGCCCGTCCTTGTAGCGTCATGGCATGCAGGGGACGATCGCGACGTTCGACTCACGGGACCACACCGGCACATTGCTGCTGGACGACGGCACCGAGCTGGCCTTCGGGGCGGAGGCGTTCCGGGCGTCGGGGCTGCGCCTGCTCCGGCTCGGCCAGCGGGTCGACGTCACCACCGGCGACGACGCCCATGTGACCAAGGTCCAACTTCCCGGAATCTCATGAGCCTCGTTCATTTCCTGTTCACCTCGAACGGGCAATGATGGACCCATGACCACCCCGCACCGGAACCCCGCACGCCGTCGCGGCCCCAACGGCAGGTTCCTCCCCCGTGAGGAGCAGCTCAACGGCGCGGTGGTGGCGGAACAGGAGACTGCCTTGGCGAGCCCGATCGAGCCCGTGTCCGCGACCCCGGCGCCCGCCGGCGAGCTGCCCGCCGCCGAGCGTGGCGACGTGGTGCCCGGTGCGGAGTTCTGGGAGGGCTCCAGCGGCATCGACGAGGAGTCCGACCGGCCCGAGCTGCCCGACGACCGCTTCCTCAACCGGGAGCTGTCCTGGCTCGACTTCAACGCGCGGGTGCTGGCGCTGGCCGAGGACCCGGGCACCCCGCTGCTGGAGCGCGCAAAGTTCCTCGCCATCTTCGCGAGCAACCTCGACGAGTTCTACATGGTGCGGGTGGCCGGCCTGAAGCGGCGGCTCAAGGCCGGGCTGCCGATGCGCGGCGGCGACCGCGTCTCGCTGCGCAACCAGCTCGAGATGATCACCGAGCGGGCCGCCGACCTGGTCACCCGGCACGCCGCCTGCTTCGGCGAGGAGGTCCGGCCCAAGCTGTCGGCCGAGGGCATCGAGATCGTCAAGTGGGCCGAGCTCGACGCCCCCGACCGCGAGCGCCTCCGCACCTACTTCCGCGAGCAGGTCTTCCCGGTCCTCACCCCGCTGGCCGTGGACCCGGCGCACCCGTTCCCCTACATCTCGAGCCGGTCGCTCAACCTCGCCGTGGTGCTGCGCGACCCCGACGACGCGGCCAGCGAGCGGTTCGCCCGGATCAAGGTGCCCAACAACGTGCCGCGCTTCGTCGTGGTGCAGAACGACAGCCGGGGCGTGCGCTTCCTGCCGGTCGAGGAGCTCATCGCCGTACACCTGGATCAGTTGTTCTCCGGCATGCAGCTGCTGGAGTGGCACGTCTTCCGGGTCACGCGCAACGCCGAGGTCGAGGTCGACGAGGACCGCGACGAGGACCTGCTGCAGGCCCTGGAGCGCGAGCTGGCGCAGCGGCGGTTCGGCCCGCCCGTGCGCCTGGAGGTCGCGGCCTCGATCAGCGACCACGTCCTCGACCTGCTCGCCGGCGAGCTCGACATGAACGACGAGGACGTGCTGCGCGTCCCGGGGCTGCTGGACCTCTCGGGCCTGTGGCAGATCTTCGCCGAGTGCGACCGCGACGACCTCAAGGACCGCCCGTTCGTCCCGGCGACGCACCCGCAGCTGGCCGACGGCGAGGTGCCGCGCAGCGTCTTCAACCGGCTGCGCGAGTGCGACATCCTCGTGCACCACCCCTACCACTCGTTCTCCACCAGCGTGCAGCGCTTCATCGAGCAGGCCGCCGCCGACCCCAACGTGCTGGCCATCAAGCAGACGCTCTACCGCACCAGCGGCGACTCCCCGATCGTCGACGCCCTGGTCGACGCGGCCGCCGCGGGCAAGCAGGTGGTCGTGCTGGTCGAGGTCAAGGCGCGCTTCGACGAGGTCGCCAACATCGGCTGGGCGCGCACGCTGGAGCGGGCCGGCTGCCACGTCGTCTACGGGCTCGTCGGCCTCAAGACGCACTGCAAGACCGCCTTGGTCGTGCGGCAGGAGGGCAACCAGATCCGGCGCTACTGCCACATCGGGACGGGCAACTACCACCCCAAGACCGCCCGGCTGTACGAGGACTTCGGCATGCTGACGGCCGACCCCGAAGTGGGAGCGGACGTCACCGACCTGTTCAACGTGCTGACCGGCTATTCGCGTCAGACCCGTTTCCGCCGGCTGCTCGTGGCGCCGCACGGCGTCCGCAAGGGGCTCATCGAGCGCATCGACGAGCAGGCGCGCATCGCGCGGGCCGGTGGCCGGGGGCTCGTGCAGTTCAAGGTGAACTCCCTCGTCGACGAGGAGAGCATCGACGCGCTCTACCGTGCCTCGCAGGACGGCGTGCAGGTCGACCTCATCATCCGCGGCATGTGCGCGCTGCGCCCGGGCGTGCCGGGGCTCTCGGACAACATCCGGGTGCGCTCGATCGTCGGCCGCTTCCTCGAGCACTCGCGGGTCTTCCGGTTCGGCGCCGGCGACGACGCCGAGTACTGGATCGGCTCGGCCGACCTCATGCACCGCAACCTCGACCGCCGCGTCGAGGCCCTGGTGCGCGTGACACTGCCCTCCGCGCAGGACGATCTCCGCAATGTGCTGGAGTTGTCGATGGGCGACGACAGCGAGGCCTGGGACCTGTCCGGCGACGGCACCTGGCACCGGCGCGCGTCGACGCCCAGCGACCCGCACGTCCACCTCCAGGAGGCTCTGTTGCGTCAGACACTCGGCAAGGCGGTCCGGCCCGCGTGACCAAACCAGTCCGGACCGCGGGCGGCGTCGTCTGGCGCCCCGCGGGTGACACCTTCGAGATCTGCGTCGTCCACCGGCCGTACCTGCGGGACTGGGTCCTGCCCAAGGGCAAGCTCGACGGCTCCGAGCACACCCTCGTCGCCGCGGTGCGGGAGGTGCTGGAGGAGACCGGCGTACGGGCCGAGCCGCAGCTGCGGCTGCCGCAGGTGGCCTACACGATGCCCAACGGCGTGCCGAAGACCGTCGACTTCTGGCTGATGCGCGCCGGCGACGGCCCGGCCGCCGACCCGATCGACCCCACCGAGGTCGACGCGGTGGAATGGTTGTCGCCGGCCGACGCGGTGGCCCGGCTGACGTACGAGGTGGATCGCGACCTTGTCACGCACGTCACGACGCTGCCCCCGGTGACCGGCCTGACCCTGCTGATCCGCCACGCGCACGCCGGCAAGCGCAGGCACTTCGCCGGCGACGACGTCCTGCGCCCGATCGACGAGCGCGGCCGCGCCGAGGCCGAGACCATCCGGGCCGTCGCCGGCCTGTTCGCGCCCCGGCGGCTCCTCGCCGCCACGCCCCTGCGCTGCCGCCAGACGCTGGTGCCGCTCGGGGAGACGCTCGGCCTGCCGGTCGAGGAGGACCCGGCCTTCGCCGAGCCGCCCGACGGCGAGGTCACCCCGGAGCGGGTCGCCGAGTCGGTCAAGGCCGCGACGACCCGCCTGCTCGAGCTGCGTACGGGCGACCTCGCCGCGATCTGCAGCCAGGGCAAGGTGATCCCAGGCGTCCTGGCGCAGCTGTCCGGCGCCACGGACACCGATGCCTACAAGACGCCCAAGGGCGACGGCTGGGTGCTCACCTGGTCGGGCGACCGGCTCGCGGGGCTGAGCCGGATCTGACCGGCCGGCTCCTCGGCGCGGGCGGGGGCACGGTGTCGGTGCGCCAGTAGCCCACCAGGTCACCGGTCAGCCAGCGCGCCCGCCACAGCTCGTCGCTGCGCGGCTCCCAGTCGCGCAGCGGCAGCAGGGCCACCCGCCACGCCAGGACGGCGACGAGATACCAGCCGTAGAGCGGCACGAGGCCCAGCACGGCGTCACGCCGGCGGTAGGAGCCGTGCGGGGCCATGCACCCGACCGCCGCCCCGGTCAGCACGCACGTCACGAGCCAGTCCAGCAGGGCCCAGCCGGTCCACCGCTCGGCGGCGTCGCCCAGGGCCCAGGCCGGCACCACGGCGACGGCGAAGAGGACGGCCGCGACGCAGGCCCGCCCCACCAGGCCACGCGGGCGGGCCTGGCCGCGTACCGGCCGGCTTTTGGTCTCCATGCAGCGGACCGTAGGCACAGTGGCGTGAGCACCGCCGGAACACGCGAAAGGCGTCCACCCTGAGGTGGACGCCTTTCGTCGCTCTGCGGCCCGCTGAGGCGGTCTCAGCGGGTCTTGCTCAGCGGGTCTTGGCCGCCGCCGACTTGCGCGCGGTCGCCTTCTTGGCGGGGGCCGCCTTGGTGGCCGTGGCCTTCGTGGCGGTCGCCGCCTTCTTCGCCGGCGCCGACTTGGTGGCCGCGGTCTTCTTGGCGGCGGCCGTCTTGGTGGCCGGAGCCGCCTTCGTGGCCGTCGACTTGGCGGCCGTGGCCTTGGTCGCCGTCGTCTTCTTGGCGGCGGCCGTCTTGGTGGCCGGAGCCGCCTTCGTGGCCGTCGTGGACTTCGCCGCCGTCGTCTTGGCGGGCGCCGACTTCGCCGCGGTGGACTTCGCCGCCGTGGCCTTGGTCGCGGTCGACTTCGCCGCCGTGGCCTTGGTCGCCGTCGTCTTCTTGGCGGCAGCCGTCTTGGTGGCCGGAGCCGCCTTCGTGGCGGTGGCGGCCTTGGTGGCGGTGGACTTGGTGGCGGTGGCCTTCGCCGGGGCCGCCTTGCTGGCAGTGGTGGACTTCGCCGCCGCGGTGGTCTTCTTCGCGGCGGTGGCCTTGGCCACCTTGCCGCTGGCGACCATCTCCCGGAAGCCCGTGCCGGGCTTGAAGGCGGGGACGGACGTCTTCTTCACCTTGACTGGTTCGCCGGTGCGTGGATTCCTCGCCGTACGCGCATTGCGCGCCCGCTTCTCGAAGACTCCGAAACCGGTGATGGCCACCCGGTCGCCCTTGGTGACGGCGGTCTGCACCTCGCTGATGACCGCATCCAGAGCAGCCGTAGCCGTCTTCCGGTCCCCCAGTCGGGCGGCGAGCGCCTCGATGAGCTCGGCCTTGTTCACGGTTTTCCTCCCGAACGTGAGAACTGACGCTTGCGGCCACGCAGGAGCTTTCATCCTCGTGAACAAGCATCATCGGCCCAATGCGAGCCATTCTGCGCGCACCGTATGCCCCCTGACCAGCAGACACAAACATTCGCTCGAAAAAATTCGTTGTGTCGCAACGGATTTCGCCCTCACCGGTGACCCGGCGAGGGCGAAATTCCTTGTGGGCACTGGGATTCCGGGCACTTTCGGGTGGCGCGGCGGATCCGGCGCCCGGCGAGTGATTTCCGCCTCCCGATGGCCCTTCCGGGCAACGGATCCGGGGTTGGCGGGCGCCGGAACCCTCGGTGCGGCCGGGTTTTCCGGTCTCCCGGCGGCCGGATCCGGTGCCTCGCAGGCCTTCCCGGATGCCGGGGGGCCGCTTTCCGGCTGCCCCCGGCGTTTTCCGGCTTCCGGGTCCCCGGTTTTCGCTCCGGCTCCCGCTTTGCGCTCCCGACTGCCGGCTTTCCGGCTGCCGGCTCAGACGGTGACGGGCTTGAAGGCCGGGCGGCGCTGCTCGTACGCGGCGATCGCGTCTGCGTGGCGCAGGGTCAGTCCGATGTCGTCGAGGCCCTCCATGAGGCGCCAGCGGCTGAAGTCGTCGATCGGGAAGGACCAGTGCGCCTCGTCCACGCGCACCTCACGGGCGCCGAGGTCGACGGTCACCTCCTTCTCCGGCTCGCTGTCGCCCAGGTCCCAGAGCGCCTCGACGGCCTTCTGGTCGAGCTGGACGGGCAGCAGCCCCTCCTTGAGGGCGTTGCCCCGGAAGATGTCGCCGAAGCGGGCGGCGATGACGACCTTGAAGCCCCAGTCGCGCAGGGCCCAGACGGCGTGCTGGCGGGAGGAGCCGGTCCCGAAGTTGGGGCCGGCGACGAGGATCGTGGCACCCGCGTGGGCGGGGTTGTGCAGCACGAACGACGGGTCCTCGCGCCAGGCGCTGAACAGCCCGTCCTCGAAACCGGTGCGGGTGACCCGCTTCAGGTAGACCGCCGGGATGATCTGATCGGTGTCCACATCGGAGCGGCGCAGCGGCATGACCTTGCCGCTGTGGGTGGTGAACTTGTCCATGATTCTCTCCGGCTCAGAGGTCTGCGGGGGCGGCGAGCTTGCCGGCCACGGCGGTGGCGGCGGCGACCTCCGGCGAGACCAGGTGGGTACGCCCGCCCTTGCCCTGCCGGCCCTCGAAGTTGCGGTTGGACGTGGAGGCGGCGCGCTGGCCGGGGCTGAGCGTGTCCGGGTTCATGCCCAGGCACATCGAGCAGCCCGCGAAGCGCCACTCGGCCCCCGCGTCTGTGAAGATCTTGTCGAGGCCCTCCTGCTCGGCGGCCTCACGGACCTGGTACGACCCCGGGACGATCATCATCCGGACGCCCTCGTGCACCTTGTGACCCCGGATCACGTCCGCGGCGGCGCGCAGGTCCTCGATGCGGCCGTTGGTACAGGAGCCGACGAAGACCACGTCGACGGCGACGTCCTTGAGCGGCGTGCCGGCCCGAAGGTCCATGTACTCCAGCGCGCGGCGGGCGGCGTTGCGCTCGGTCTCGTCGACGAACTCCTCCGGGTCCGGCACGGCGCTGTCCAGCGGCGCGCCCTGGCCCGGGTTGGTGCCCCAGGTGACGAACGGGCTGATGGTGGAGGCGTCGAGGATCACCTCGGTGTCGAACTCGGCGTCCTCGTCGGTCGCCAGCGACTTCCAGTACTCGACGGCGGCGTCCCACTCCGCACCCTGGGGCGCGTGCTCGCGGCCCTTGAGGTACTCGAAGGTGGTCTCGTCCGGCGCGATCATGCCGGCCTTGGCGCCCCACTCGATCGACATGTTGCAGATGGTCATCCGGCCCGCCATCGAGAGCTTCCGGATGGCCTCGCCGCGGTACTCCACGATGTGGCCGTTGCCGCCGCCGGTGCCGACCTGCGTGATGAGCGCGAGGATGAGGTCCTTCGCGGTGACGCCGGGGCGCAGCTCGCCGGTCACCGTCACGGCCATGGTCTTCGGCTTCGCCTGCGGCAGCGTCTGCGTCGCGAGCACGTGCTCGACCTCGCTGGTGCCGATGCCGAAGGCCAGCGCCCCGAAGGCGCCGTGGGTCGCGGTGTGCGAGTCGCCGCACACGATCGTCATGCCGGGCTGGGTGAGCCCCAGCTGCGGGCCGATGATGTGCACGATGCCCTGGTCCACGTGACCGAGCGAGCGGATCTGCACGCCGAACTCGGCGCAGTTCTTCCGGAGCGTCTCGATCTGGGTGCGCGAGGTCGTGTCGGCGATCGTCAGCAGGTCGCCGCGACGGGTGTTGAAGGCCGGATCCGCGTACCCGGTCGGGGTGTTGTGATCCTCGGTCGCCAGCGTCAGGTCGGTGCGCCGGACCTTGCGGTTCGCCATGCGCAGGCCGTCGAAGGCCTGCGGGCTGGTCACCTCGTGCAGCAGGTGCAGGTCGATGAAGAGCAGATCAGGCTCACCCTCGGCGCTACGCACGACATGGTCGTCCCAGACCTTCTCTGCCAAGGTCCTCGGCTTCGGAGTGACTCCCACCATCTGGACATCCTAAATTCTGGGAGGTATGTTTCGGCTTGTGGGACACAGTATGAGCGGTGTCGGCGTTCTCGACAAGGCGGTGGTCATCCTCGCGGCCTGTGTCGACGGCGCCAGCCTGGCCGAATTAGTCGACCGGACCAAGCTGCCCCGGGCCACCGCGCACCGGCTGGCCCAGGCTCTGGAGATCCACCGGATGCTGGTCCGCGACACCCAGGGCCGCTGGCGCCCGGGCCCGCGGCTGGGCGAGCTCGCCAACGCCGCCCCCGACGTCCTGCTGACCGCGGCCGAGCCGCTGCTGACCGCATTGCGGGACGCCACGGGCGAGAGCGCACAGCTCTACCTCCGGCGTGCCGACGAGCGCATCTGCGTGGCCGCGGCGGAGCGGGCGAGCGGCCTGCGCGACACCGTCCCGGTCGGCTCGGTCCTCCCGATGGTCGCCGGCTCCGCGGCCCAGATCCTGCTCGCCTGGGAGCCGCCGGAGGCCGTGATGCCGCTGCTGCCCCGGTGCAAGTTCACGGGGCGCACGCTCGCCGAGGTCCGCCGCCGCGGCTGGGCCCAGAGCGTCGCCGAGCGCGAGCCGGGTGTGGCCAGCGTCTCGGCCCCCATCCGCGACCGGACGGGCCGGGTCATCGCCTCCATCTCGATAAGCGGTCCGATCGAACGGCTGGGTCGTCGTCCCGGCGAGCGGCACGCGATGGCTGTCGTACGGGCGGGGCAGCGGCTCAGCGGCCTCTGACCCGCTCGCCGCGGGATTCTGGCGGCCTTCTTCTCCCGAGCCGGCGTCCGAGCTCGCGCGAGGTCGACGCGGGCCTCCCCGGATCCTGGCGGTTCGCTTCTCGCGAGCCGGCGCCGGCCACTCCGGATGTCGGCGCGCGAGCGGGCGCCGGCGTTTGAGCGGGCTTCGGCGCGCGGGCTTCGGCGCTTGAGCGGGCATCGGCGCGCGGGCTTCGGCGCGGGCTTTGACTGCTTCTGTCCGCGGGCTTTGACTGCTTCGGCGGCGGTGTTGCCTTGATCACCAGGTGGCTTCGCGCGGCTCCCAGACCGAGTTGTCGTGCGCGAACACCACGCGAGCCGGGTCGAAGTCCAGCAGGCGCGGGATCCAGGCCGGCGCGACAGGCAGCGGCTGCCCGGCGCCCTCGCCGGCGGCTCGGTGGGCGAGCACATCCCCGGCGAACGCCGTCGCGTGGTCATGGCTCTGCCCGGCGACGACGATCGTGCCGTCCTTGCGGCGCACCACGAGCGACTGGTGGCCCGCCGCGTGGCCGGGCGTGGGCACGATGACGACCCCGGGCAGCACTTCCGTCTCGCCGTCCAGCTCGGTGTAGGTGACGCCGGGCGCATCCACGCACTCGCGCAGGTACTGATCCGATCGCCGGGCTGTGTCGAGCTCCGTCCGCTGCGTGAAGATCGGGCGCCCCGGCAGCAGCGGGTTGCCCCCGCTGTGATCGAAGTGCAGGTGACAGTTCACCACCCACCGCACGTCGTCCAGCCGCGCGCCCGCCGCCCCCAACGCCTCGCGCAGCCCGATCCGCGAAGGCCGGTAGTGCGCGTCCACGCCGGCGTCCCCCGCCATGCCCGTGTCCATGAGCAGCAGGCCGTCCGGATGCTCGACGAGATAGCCGAGACAGGGCTCGACCCGGGGCGCGCCCGTGCCCGTCTCCTCGGCGGGGCGCACGAAGTATCCGAAGTCGACGCGTCGTACCGATAGCTCCGTCATGGGTCCATCTTCGCTGGCAGCGAGGGATCCGGGTTACGCCCGACGCGGATCTGCCGACCGCAGAAGCCCTTGCATCCGCCCCTGACCGCGCCAGCCCGGGAAAAAGATGCCAGCGCCCGGAAAGCAGCGAGCGGGCAGCCAGCGGCGGGGGCAGGAGACCGGGCGGCAAGCGGCCGGGCGGTGCGCGGCGGGTGGCGCGCGGCGGACGGCGGGTGGCGCGCGGCGGCGGGCGGCGGCACACGGCGGCGGGTGGCGGGTGGCGGGTGGCGGCGGGCGGCGGCACACGGCGGGTGGCGCGCGGCGGCGGGTGGCGGGTGGGACGCTGGGACGCAAGAACTCGGCCGGCGGAAGCCCACGGCACAGCGGCTTGGCCGGCGGAGGCCCACGGCACAGCGGCTCGGCCGGCGGAGGCTTGGAACGCAGCGAGCCCGTGTCGCATGACACGGGCTCGGTGGTGGTAGTCCCGAAGGGATTCGAACCCTCGCTACCGCCTTGAGAGGGCGGCGTCCTAGGCCGCTAGACGACGGGACCGGGCCGGACTTTCATCGCCGCCGCGACGACGTGCATCGCGGAGCAACGGAGTGGAACTCTATCGTCTGCCGCGGCCCGGCCGCCAGCCAGGGTGGGCCGCCCCACATCAACCACCCGGACGGGCCCAGCCGAGGGGAAGGAAGGGCAGGACCCGCGGGGGCCGCGAAACATGGCCCGAGTGCGGAGGAGATGTGCGAGGCAATCAGGGCGCGGAGAAGACGCGGGAGGTGGGCTTCAGCGCGAAGGGGGCGGAAACGAAAACAGCCCGCCTCGGATGAGGCGAGCTGCTGTCACTGCTGTAGTCCCGAAGGGATTCGAACCCTCGCTACCGCCTTGAGAGGGCGGCGTCCTAGGCCGCTAGACGACGGGACCAGGCATTGCCGTGTTGCTCCTGCCATGGTCTTACCGATCCAGCAGCGCTGCCACTCGTTTTTCGCGAGCTACCAGCGCCGCCGACCTCGAAAGACCTCAGCGCTGGGGTACCAGGACTCGAACCTAGACTAACTGAACCAGAATCAGTCGGGCTGCCAATTACCCCATACCCCATCGGCGCTTCCCACCTTGCGGTGTTCCGTGCCGAGAACGAACTCTACCCGAGCCTCCAGTGGGCGCCAAATCGGGCCCCCGGAAGCAGGGTCAGCGGAAGTCCGCCGCGTGCGCCCGTGCCCACTCCAGGAAGGTCGTCCCGGGCCGTCCGGTCACCTGCTCGACGGCGGGCGACACGGGCTGCGGGTGGTCGATGAGCGCTGCGAGGCCGTCCACGTACCAGGCGGCGTATTCGCCCATGGCGGGAGCGAGCTCCGCGATGAAGGCCTCGCGGGGCAGGTCGACGTATTCGAGGGTGCGGCCCAGGGCCAGCCCGAGCTGCGCCACGCGGTCGCGGCGGGTGAGGGAGGCGGGGCCCGTGAGCTCGTACGACCGGCCCTCGTGCCCCTCCTCGACCAGGCACCGGGCCGCCACCGCCGCGATGTCCTCGAGGGCGATGAGCGCGCTGCTGGACTCGCCGCAGCCGTCGCGGACGACGTCGCCGGCGCGGGTCTGCGCCGCCCACATGAGCGTGTTGGGCAGGAACTCGCCCGGTTCGAGGTGGACGTGGGGCACGCCCGTGGCCTCGACACCCTCCTCGATCGGGCGCCACTCGCCGTCCTTGGCCCCGGCCAGGTCGACGATGCGGCGCACGCCGGCGTCGGCCGCCAGGCGGCAGATCTCGGCGTTCGTGGGGAGGTGCGGCGCCAGGTAGAGGTGGTCGACGTCACGCAGCGCGGGCGCGACGGTCGCCGGACGGCCGATCCAGCCGCGGAAGACCTCGACGCCCTCGGGCAGCCGGGCCGCCTCCGGCTTGGCCGTCAGCGCCCGGACGTCCGTCGCGCCGAGCGCCAGCAGCTCGTCCACCACCAGCCGCCCCACGTTGCCGGTCGCGCCCGTCACCAGGATCTTCATCGCGTCACCCCGTTCTCGTATGCCCTACGGAAACAGTTCTCGTAGGGTATACGAGATGAGCGAGCCGAGTGAAGCCCCCGACCTCGACCGGCTGCTGTCCCTGCTGTGGCGCCGCACCGCTCCCCCGGTGCCCGCGCGCACCGGCCGCAAGCCCCGGCTCGGCATCGACGACGTGCTCACCGCCGCGATGGCGATCGCCGACGCCGACGGACTCGAGGCGACCTCGATGGCCCGCGTCGCGGAGCGGCTGGGAGTGGCGACGATGACGCTCTACACGTACGTGCCGTCGCGCGCGGCCCTGGTCGACCTGATGGCCGACGAGGCGCTGGAGCAGCGGAATCTCGCCACGATCGGCGGCGACCCGGCGGAGTGGCGCACGAGGCTCGTCCGGTACGCCCACCGCACCAAGGAGATCTATCGCCTGCACCCGTGGCTCGCCCAGGTCTCCACGGCCCGGCCGCCGCTCGGACCCGGCACCTTCCGGGAGCGGGAGTTCGTGCTGGCCGCCATGGCCGACGCGGGACTGCCGACGGGGCAGATCAACCCCGCCGCGGTGGCGTTCACCATGTTCGTCACCGCGGCGGCCCGGCAGGAGGCCGAGAGTGCGCTGCTCCGCAGGGCCACGGGCAAGTCCACGGACGCCTGGTGGCAGGAGCGCACGAGCTTCTGGGAGAACTGGTTCGACGCCGAGCGGCATCCGGCCATGACCCGAATCTGGGAGGCGGGCGGCTACGGCGGCGGCGCAGAGGAGCAGGCCGCAGTCGCGTTCGACTACGGCCTGCAGAAGATGCTGGACGGCATCGCGACCGACTGACGCGGCCGGCCGGCAAGGATCGCCGCCGGCTGATGGCGGCTGTGGGGTCAGTCGAGCGAGACGACCGGGTTCCGCAGCTCGCCGATGCCCTGGACCGACACGGACACCGTCTCCCCGGACACGATCTGGCTCACCCCGGCGGGCGTGCCGGTGAGGATCACGTCGCCCGGGAGCAGCGTCATGACATGCGACACGTACGACACCAGGGTCGGCACGTCGAAGACCATGTCCTTGGTGCGGCCCAGCTGGCGCACCTCCATCTCGTCGGGGTTGCGGCCCACCTCGCACCGCACCTCCAGGTCGCTCACGTCCAGCTCCGTCTCGATCCACGGGCCCAGCGGGCAGAACGAGTCGAAGCCCTTGGCGCGCGTCCACTGCGAGTCGGTGCGCTGCAGGTCGCGGGCGGTGACGTCGTTGCCCACCGTGTAGCCGAAGATGGCCTTCTCGGCGCCGGCGCGGTCGACGCGGCGGGCGCCGCTCGGGCCGATGACGACGGCCAGCTCGGCCTCGTGCTCGACCTGGCTGGTGACGGCCGGGATGCGGATGGCGTCGTTGGGGCCGATCACCGAGGTGGAGGGCTTGATGAAGAGCAGCGGCTCCTTGGGCACCTCGTTGCCCAGCTCGGCGGCGTGGTCGGCATAGTTGCGGCCCACGCCGATGACCTTGCTGGAGAAGATCGGGGCGAGGAGCCGGACGTCCGCGAGGGCCCAGCGGTTGCCGGTGAAGCGGACGTTCTGGAACGGGATGCTGTCGATCTCGGCGATCGTCAGACCGCCGGCGCCGGACTGCGCCTCACCCTCGACGACCCCGAAGGACACGCCACCGGCATGAACAAAACGAGCGAAACGCACGGGTCATCCCCATCCTCGAAGCGGTGATTCACGATCGAGGCTACGCGCTGCGCGCGGCGGGATCGGTGCCGAGCCGCGGGAACGGCTCCAGCGCGAAGAGCACCTCCACGGGCACCTCGAAGTAGGCGCTGATCCGCAGGGCCAGGTGCAGCGACGGGCTGAACTCGCCCCGCTCGAGGTAGCCGACCGTCTGGTAGTGCACGCCCACGGCCTCGGCGAGCTGCCGCCGCGAGACGCCTCGCTCGGCGCGGAGCATCGCGATGCGGTTGTAGGTGGCCTCGGAACCCATGTGCCCCTTCTCACGTGACCCGCTGCAGGGCCCGCTCGCGGCGGCGGGCCACCCGCTCGACCGCCAGCTGCGCGGCGATGGCCCGCACTCCGGCGAAGGCCAGCCCCATGCCGAGGTGGTCAGCGGGATGGTGGTCTCGTCCACATCGGACAGTTGGTGCACCAGGTCGTGGAACTCGCAGCGCGCCGCCGGGGCGAAGCCGGCCGTGGGCTCGTCGAGGAAGAGCAGCTCGGGCCGCCCCACGATGCCGATGGCCAGGTCGAGGCGCCGGCGCTGCCCGCCGGAAAGCTGCCCGACCCGAGGCGGCGAAAGTGACCCCGCGCAGCACATCGGTGCCGCCATAGCGCATCCGCAGGTCACGGACGTCAAGGACGCGGTCGTCGGTCGGCGATCCCGGCACGGCCTCCAGCACCCCCGTCGATGTCGTCATGCCCAGCCCCTCAGCGAGAATGTAGCAGGTGTACTACATTCCGCCGCATGTCAGATATCCGTCGGCCCCTCCTCCGGGCGTTCCTCACACCCGGAGAGATCAGCGCTCGATAGAAGTGGCCGACCTGGATACGCTGGAGCGATGGGGATCGGCGAGGGGGCACCGGGCGCGGCACACGCGCTGACCACCGTGCTGCCGAGTGTGAGCTGGGTCCCGCTGGCGCTCGCCCATGCCGAGCGGGCCGACGGGATGACGGCCGGGCACCGGGCACGCAAGGCGGCCGGCGAGAAGCACGCCATAGAGGATTTTCTGTACGACTACTACGGCACCCGCCCGGCCCAGCTGCGCCGCTGGCACCCCGGCGTCGGCGCGGGTCTCGGCCCCACTCCCGACGGCCCGGCCGAGCACGCGGGCTGGAAGTTCTACACGACGCTGCCCGACGGGGTGGTCACGCTCGACGTCGAGGCCTACATGCAGGCCCGCGGCGAGAGCGTCCGCTACATCCACGGCCTGCTCACCGCGACGGCGTCCCGGCCCGCCTTCTCCGGCTGCTTCGGCCTGCACGAGTGGGCCATGGTCTACCGCCAGCCGGAGCACCGGCACCAGCTGCCGCTGCGCCTGGGCCAGGCCGAGACCGACCGGGTCGTCGAGACGCATCCGATCCGGTGCACGCACTTCGACGCCTTCCGGTTCTTCACGCCCGAGGCGGTCGGGCTCAACCGGCTCCAGCCGACCCGGGCCACCCAGGTCGATCTCGACCAGCCCGGCTGCCTGCACGCCGCGATGGACTGTCACAAGTGGGCGAGCAAGCTCGGCCCCGCGGTGCCCGGCGCCCTGGCCCTCGACTGCTTCGCGCTGGCCGGCGACATCCGGCTGCTGGACATGCAGGCCAGCCCCTACGACCTGAGCTCCTACGACCAGCCCGCGGTCAAGATCGAGACCCCCGAGGGCAAGCAGGAGTACGTGGCCCGGCAGCGCGAGTTCGCCCGCCGGGCCGCCGCGCTGCGCGCCCGCCTGATCCGGGTCTGCGAGGCGCTGCTCGGCCCCGCCCTCGCCGCGGAGAACCGTGAGGCCGTGGCCCCGCACAACGTCTGATCCCGCCGCCGTGCCCGAAAGACCATGAGGCCGTGACCCCGCACAACGTCTGATCCCGCCGCCGTGCCCGAAAGACCATGAGGCCGTGACCCCGCACAACCTCTGAGCCCGCCGCCGTGCCGAAAGCGGCGGTCCCCGCAACCCGCCCGGCCTTCGAGCGGCGAGGGCTGTGCGCCGCAACACGTGCAACTGCGCATCCGCGGCGCGGAGCTGTGAGAGGCGAAACGATCAGTAGTCGTCGGGGCGGCGGTTGCGCTTGGTCTGACTGCGCCGCTTCTTGTCGGCGATGCGCCGCTCGACCGATCCGCGCGACGGGCGGGTGGCCCGGCGAACCCGCGGCGGAGGCGCGATGGCCCCCGCCACCAGGCCGGCGAGCCGCGCCGCAGCCGCCTCCCGGTTGCGCAGCTGGGAACGGTGCTCGGACGCGACCACGGTCAGCACGCCGTGGACCAGCCGGTGCGCGAGCCGCTCGGCCGCGCGCTCCTTGAGCGACGGCGGCAGCAGATCCGATCCGCCCAGGTCCCAGGAGAGCTCGACCCGGGAGTCGGTCGTGTTCACACCCTGCCCGCCCGGCCCGCTCGCGCGCGAGAACCGCCAGGACAGCTCGGCCGCGGGGATGACGAGCCGCTCGTTCACCTGCACGTCGTCGGCCACGCGCCACAGCATTTCACTACCCGGCCGCCGCCGCCACGCAGAATGTGATCAAGCGAACGCCGTGGATCCGACGCTCGCGGCGACCACCACGCCGACGGCCAGGGCGGTCACCCAGGTGGCGGGCTGACCGAGCAGCGCCCAGCCGGCGACGGCCGCCACCACCGGCTCGAGGCTGAGCAGGACACCGAAGACGCGCTTGGGCAGGCGGCGCAGGGCGGAGAGCTCCAGCGAGTACGGGATGACGGACGCCAGCACCCCGGTCGCGAGCGCCAGCACCAGGACCGTGGGCGACGTCAGCGCCCTCTCCGCGCCGGTGACGCCGACCGGCAGCAGCACCACCGCGCCGACGGCCATGGCGATCGCCAGCCCGCCCTGTCCCTGGACGGCGGCTCCGGCCCGGGCGCTCGCGAGGATGTAGAGCGCCCAGAAGGCCGCGGCGACGAGGACGAAGAGGACGCCGAGCGGGTCCAGCGCCCCGGCGCCGTCGGCGAAGCCGAGCAGGGCCACGCCCGCCATGGCGAGCAGCACCCAGGCGATGTCCCGGACGCGGCGCGACAGGACGGCTGCCAGGGTCAGCGGCCCGAGGAACTCGATAGCCACGGCCGGCCCGAGCGGGATCCGCGCGATCGCGGCGTAGAAGAAGCCGTTCATGCCCGCGAGGGTGAGACCGAGCAGCAGCACCGCCCGCCACTGATGGCTTCGCCACGCCCGTACGGCCGGACGAGCGACCGCCACCATCACACCGGCCGCGAGTCCGAGCCGGAGCAGCGTCGCCCCGGCGCTGCCCGTGACCGGGAACAGCCGCGCCGCGAGGGCCGCGCCGACCTGCAGCGAAGTGCAGGAGCCGAGGATCATGAGGACGGCGGGCCGGGCGGATCCCGGGCGGGCAAGCGTTGCGGTGGACATGGGCCCAGCGTCCAGCGGCGAGGATCGAGAAGTCCAGCGAACGTTTCTGAGGAATAATCGTCAGAAATGTTGGACGTTCACCGCCTGCGCCTGCTCCGCGAGCTCGACCGCCTCGGCACCCTCGCGGCCGTCGCGCGCGCCCTCAACTACAGCCCGTCGGCGATATCGCAGCAGCTCAGCCTGCTGGAGACGGAGACGGGTGCGACGCTGCTCGAGCGGGTCGGCCGGGGCGTACGGCTCACCGCGCAGGCCCGGATCCTGGTCCGCCACGCCGAGGCGATCCTGGCCCGGATGGAGCTCGCCGAGGCCGAACTGGCGGCCAGCATGACGAAGGTCACCGGCACCCTGCGGGTCGCATCCTTCCAGTCGGTGCTGCTCGCCCTGGTCCCCGGCGCCCTGTCCGGCCTCGCGGCGGCCCATGCCGGGCTGCGCGTGGAGATCACCCAGGTGGAGGCGGGGCCGGCGTTCGCCGGGCTGCTCGCGCACGAGTTCGACGTGGTGCTCGGCGAGGACTATCCGGGCCTCGCCCAGCCCCGGCTGCCCGGCGTCGACGAGGAGGACCTGATCCGCGACGAGATGCTGTGCGTGGTCCCGGCGAGCGGCCCGTGGTCCCGCCCGGACCTGGCGGACCTGGCCGACGCCCCCTTCGTCTTCGACCCGGCGGGCATCGTCCCGGGCGACTGGGCCCGCCAGCTCTGCCGCACGGCCGGCTTCGAGCCCGACGTCCGCTTCGTCTCCGGCGACCTCCTCCTGCAGATCCGCCTCGTCGAGACCGGCCACGCGGTCGCCTTCGTCCCCGATCTCCTGTGGACCGGCCGCGACCACAGCGCCGTCCACCTCCACCCCCTGCCGGGCCGCCCCCGCCGCCGCCTCTACACCGGCGTCCGCACCGGCTCCGCCGACCAGCCGGCCATCCGCGCCTTCCGCAAGGCCCTCCGCGACCAGCTCACCTGAGGTCAGACCGGCAGACCCAGCTTGTCGAAGAAGGCCCTGTTCCGCTCGTGCGCGGAGTTGAGCAACCGGTCGAACGACGACACCTCGATGTAGGCCCGGTAGTTGTCGTTGTATCCGAAGAACCCCATGCCGTCCCGGGTCCGCTTCAAGCCGGTGATGTTGCACTGCTCAATCACTGCGGGGGTCAGGTCGGCGACCACGTAGAGGAATCCGGGAGTGTCGTCGGCGGCGGGAATCAGTCGGCCCTGTGCCGTCTTGACCTCGCCCCTCCGCACCCTGTTGAGGTATCCGAGTGCCTGCCAAACCGGGCCACTGTCCTGTTTCGAGTCCGCCCGCATGGGTCGCTTGATCTCCACGACCGTGATTGCCGCGAGCGGAAGCTTCTCCTTCTCCGAAACCAGGACGGGGGTGTCGCAGACCTGCAGGGCGAGCAGATCCGGTTCCTTGCGCTCGGTGGAGTCGGTGATCGGGAAGCTGCTCAGCGGCTTGTCGGAGGCGAGGAAGTTATGGAAGGCCAGTCGCTCGTCGATGATCCACAGGTTGCAGACCTCCGGCGGGACGTCGTTCGAGGTGGTCCGCATCGGCATGATCAGCTTGTGGATCACGTCCTCGCGGACGTATCTGCCGTCCTTGTCCGCCTGGATCGCCTTGGCCAGCACGTCCAGGACGACCCGGCGCCGGGAGACGTAGGCAGCCAGGTCCGACTTCTTCACGTCATCGATCCTCGCGAGATAGTCGTCGAGCCGCTTCCGGTGCTCGGGCGAGCCGTCGGCGACGTCCCCGGCGAGCACCCGGTGGCCCTCGTCGAGGAGGTCGGCCTCGATGTCCCACAGCTGCCGGTGCAGCAGCAACTCGAGGTCCCGCTCGGAGATGTCGGGATCCACGAAAAGCTTGCGGGGATCGATGTGCCGGAGGATCGGGCGATAGCGCGGCGCCCGGTGGTCGACGAACTCCTCGACCCGGGCCCGGCCCGCCTGCTTGGCCTCGTCGAGCAGGTCGCCCAGATAGCGCTCGGCAGCCCGTAGGACCGCCGTCCGGATCTCGGACAGGCTCAGCTCGTCGGCGAGGAGCGTCCCCTCCGTACTTTCGAGCAGGTCGAAACCCGTCCGCTCCGACCGGACGACCTCGTCCAGGAAGGGCGACGTCACGTAACACGAGTAGACGAAGGCGGACTCGCCCGCGCCCAGGCGGCCGTGCAGGCCGGGGACCTTGTCGGCCAGCTTTTCCTCGACCACCACGCGGTTGGCCGCGCACCAGTGGATCTGGGACTCGATGCCCGCCCTCGCCTGCACCCGCAGATGGACGACGTCGAAGCTGCGGCCCCGGACGGCCAGCGACTCCACCTCCGCCGAGGTGAGCATGTAGTCCTCGAAGAGCTTGGACAGGCTGATCCGCTCTGTGCCGTCCATCAGAAGGATCTCCGGACATCCTCCCGGCCGGACGAAGTACCAGAGACAGTGCTCGAGCAGACTGCGCGCGATGGTCTGAGCCGTCTTGGCGGACGCATCGCGGTAGGACGGCCGAAAACCGGCGAGGGTCACCGTCGCCCCGGTCTGCGCCTCCTCCGTCCCCGTCGGCTCGCTGCCGGAGACACCCTGGGCGGCGGTGAAGGAGAAGGACCGGCGCAGGCATCGGCCCGAGGCAGACCGGAAGACGCTGGTGATCTCGACGGTGTCGAAGGCCTTCAGCCACAGCAGCCGGCCGACACCGCGGCATCCCTGGTCGGCCTTGTACTCACTGTCGAGCGTCTCGAAGGACGCCATGTTGTCGCGATCGAACCCGATGCCGTTGTCCTCGATGCGGAAGGATCGGATGGGCTCCTGCGGGAGGGGGCCCTTGCGGCCGGCCACTCCGGGAAGGCTCGGCTGACTCAGCCGCCCGACCTCGACGGTAATCAGACCGAGGCTGGTGTCGTCGCCGGTGGCATCGATCGACTGGATTGCGTTGACCACCGCCTCGAACAGTGGCAGAAGGCCGTGGCTGGTGGGCAGCGAAGTGTTGCGAAGTCGGCCGGGTAGTGACGTACTGAGACGCACGGGAACCTCCTTGCTCCACGTACATTCTTAGCACACCGCTAGCTGGCTGGCGACAAGGGGTCGGTGGGCGGGGGCGGGTTGTCGTCGGCGCGGTCGGCGGCGGGGAGCCAGAGGACGAAGGTGCTGCCCTCGGCGGGGGTGGAGAAGGCGGCGACCTGGCCGCCGTGGGACTCGACGATCTGGCGGACGATGGCGAGGCCCAGGCCGGTGCGGCGTTCGCCGCCGGGGCGGGTCGCCGAGCCGCGCCAGAAGCGGTCGAAGACGTGGGGCAGGTCGGCGGCGGCGATGCCCGGGCCCTCGTCGGCGACGGCGACCCAGAGCCAGGAGCCGGTGCGGCCGGTGGCGATGGTCACGGTGGAGGCGGGCGGGGCGAGGCGGACGGCGTTCGACAGGAGGTTGCCGACGGCCCGGCGGAGGGCGTCGGCGTCGCCGATGAGGTGGAGGCCGGCGCCGAGGTCGTACGTGAAGCGGAACGGCGCCGCGTCCTCGCCGGCCTCGGCGGCCACGACGGAGAGGTCGACGTCGGTGTCGGTGAGCGCGTCGGCGTCGCGGCGGGCGGTGGCGAGCAGGTCTTCGACGAGGCGGGACATGCGGGTCGTGGCGCGGTCGATCACGGCGACGGCGCGGTCGCGTTCCTCGGGCGTCGCTTCCGGGGCGGTCAGGGTGGCGTCGAGGTGCGTACGGATGATGGCCAGCGGGCTGCGCAGCTCGTGGGACGCGTCGTCGATGAGCTGGCGCTGGCCCTGGAAGGCACGGTCGAGGCGGTCGAGCATCGAGTCGATGGTGTCGGCCAGGTCGCGCAGCTCGTCGCGGGGGCCCTGGAGGCGGATGCGGCGGGACAGGTCGGTGGCCTGGATGTCGCGGGTGGTGCGGGTGATGGCGCCGACCGGGCGCAGGGCCCGGCCGGAGAGGACCCAGCCGATGCCGAGGCTGGCGACCAGCAGGCCGCCGAGGGCGATCAGCGAGTAGGTGCGCAGGGTCTCCAGGGCGCGGTAGTTGACCGCCGCCTCGATCTGGTTGACGTCGGCGACCGTGATGGTGTCGACCTTCACGCCGTAGCGCTTGACGACGGCCTGCAGCTCGGTGACCGGCTGCGGGTCCGTCGCGGCCGCCACCGAGAAGTACGTGATCGCGAGCGCCGTGGTCGCGAGCGCGAACAGCAGCGCCGAGTAGAGCACCGTGAGCCGGAAGCGGATCGAGCGCCAGATTCCGAAGGTCATGACGCACGCAGCCGGTATCCGCGGCCGACCACGGTCTCGATCCAGCCCTCGCCGAGCTTGCGGCGCAACGTGCCCACGGTCACCCGGACCGTCTGCGTGAACGGGTCGGCGTTGGCGTCCCAGACGTGCTCGAGCAGCTCCTCGCTCGCGACCACGTGCCCGGGGCGGGTCATCAGGTATTCGAGCACGCCGAACTCCTTGGGCGTCAGGGCCAGCCGCCGGCCGGCCAGGGCCGCCTGGTGCCGGGCGGTGTCCAGCTCCAGGTCGCCGACGGTCAGCCGGGCGGTGCCGCCGTTGGTGTCGCGGCGCAGCAGGGCCCGCACGCGCGCCAGCAGCTCGGCGAGCGCGAACGGCTTGACCAGGTAGTCGTCGGCGCCCTCGTCCAGCCCGCGGACCCGGTCGTCGAGGGCGCCGCGGGCGGTGAGCATCAGCACGCGGACGCCGGTGTCGCCCGGCGTCTCCAGGGCGCCCGTCCGCAGCGCCCGGCACAGCGCGAAGCCGTCGCCGTCGGGGAGGTTGATGTCGAGGAGCATCAGGTCGTACTCGTTGACGGTCAGCCGGTCCTCGGCCTGCGCCACGCCGGCCGCCACGTCCACGGCGTATCCGTTGCGGGACAGGCCGACCCGCAGGCCCTCCGCGAGGTCTTCCTCGTCCTCCACCACCAGCAAGCGCATGTCCCGATCCTCCATCAGGGCAACCGGGCGAACCAGAACAACGAGGCCAGCGCCGCCAGCACGGCGAGCACGAGCCCGATGCCGATGAAGCGCGCCGAGACGTCCTGCACCTCCGTCTCGTAGCCGATCACGCCGCCGATGTCCGAGTACGCGTCCCACAGGTCCGCGGCATCAGCGGCCTCGAAGTAGTTTCCACCCGTCACCTCGGCCACCGCCCGGAGGGAAGAACCGTCGACGGGCACCGCCTGCCCCGCGCCGGGACCGTCGCCGCCGATCGTGCCGCCGGCCGTGCCGAACGAGATGCTGTCGACGGGCACTCCCCGTTGCGCGGCGGCCGCCGAGGCCTGGGCCGGATCCTGGCCGGCCGTGTTGGCGCCGTCGGAGAGCACCACCACGCGCGCCGGAGTCCCGTCCGCCAGAGCACCCAGCGACGCGCCGATGGCGTCCCCGATCGCGGTGCCCGCCTCCCCGGCCGTGCCCTCGGCCAGCCGGTCGATGCCGGCGCCGACGATGTCGCGGTCGGCGGTCGGCGGGACGAACACCGAGGCGGTGCCGGCGAAGCCGACCACGCCGACGTTGACCTGCGCGGGGAGGTCGGCGACGAAGGCCCGGGCCGCCTGCTTCGCCGCGGTGAGCCGGTCGGGGGCCACGTCGTCGGCGAGCATCGAGCGGGAGACGTCCACGGCGACCAGGACGGTCGCCTGCTCGCGCGGCACGCGGACCTCCGCCTGCGGCCGGGCGAAGCCGACCACGAGCAGCCCGAGCATGGCCAGGAACAGGACGGCGGGCACGTGGCGCCGCCACGCGGGGCGCTTCGGCGCGACGCGGTCGAGCAGTTTGAGATTGGTGAAGCGGACGGCGTACCGGCTGCGGCGGCGCTGGGCCACGACGTAGGCCGCCGCCAGCGCGGCCACCGCGAGCAGCAGCCAGAGCCGTTCGGGCGAGAGCCAGCTCATCATTTTCTCCCCACGGAGGGACGACGCCGGTGGGCGTGGACGTGCCGGACGATGTCGGCGACCCAGTCGCGGTCGGTGCGCAGCACGAGGTGCGTGGCCCCGGCGCGGCGGATCGCGCTCCCGATGGCGGCCTGCTGCTGCGCGGCAGCGGCGGCATACCGTTCGCGGAGCTTGCGGCTGGCGGTGGGCACCTCGCGCAGCACGCCGGTCTCCGGATCGACGACCGTGAGCAGGCCCACGTCCGGCAGCTCCTGCTCGCGCGGATCGGTCACCCGCACGGCGAGCACCTGGTGCCGGGCCGCGAGCCGGCGCAACGGCTGCTCCCAGTCGGGCGCGCCCGGGCCGAGGCCGTCCTCGTCGAGCCCGTCGAGGAAGTCCGAGACGACCACGACCAGACCCCGCCGGGGCACCGCGCGGTGCAGGCCGTCCAGCGCGCCGGCGAACGGCACGACCTGCGTCGCGGGCAGGCCGCGAGGTGCGGCCAGCAGCGTGCGCAACATACTGAGCAGCGGGGTACGCCCCCCGAGCGCCGGAAACCGCCGCACCCCCGCGCCCGTCACGAGGTGCGCGCCGAGCCGGTTGCCCGTACCCGCGGTCAGGAAGCCGACCGCCGCCACGGCCGCGACGGCGAGTTCCCGCTTCTCGACCTCCGCCGTGCCGAAGTCCATGCTCGCGGTCCCGTCGACGAGCACCCACGTGGTCAGCTCCCGGTCGGCGTCGGCGGTCCGCACGTGCGGCACGGTGGTGCGCGCGGTCACGGACCAGTCCATGCGGCGCACCTCGTCCTCGCCGGGCCGGTACTCGCGGCTGCCCGCGGGCTCGCTGCCGAGGCCCGGCAACAGCCCGAGGTACGAGCCGTGCAGCAGCCCGTCGAGCCGCCGCGTCACCGTGAGTTCGAGTCGCCGCAGCCGCTGGTCCGGGGTGAGCAGGCCGGTCACGCGGCGGCGCCGAGGGGCTGGGCGGGCGCGATGACGGGCGGCGCCACGGCCTCGACGACCCGCTGGACGATCGACTCCGGCGCGATCCCGTCGGCGACGGCGTCGAAGGACAGGACCAGCCGGTGCGCGAGCACGTCCGGGGCGATGTCGAGGATGTCGCCGGGGAGCACGTACTCGCGGCCGCGCAGCAGGGCCAGCGCCCGGCCGGCGGCCACCAGGCCGAGCGTGGCGCGCGGGCTGACCCCGTACGCGAGCTGGTCCTTGATCTCCGGCAGGCCGAACCGCGCGGGGTCGCGCGTGGCCAGCACGAGCCGGACCACGTATTCGGCCAGGGCGTGGTGCACGAACACCGCGCGGGCGCGGGCCTGCAGGGCCGACAGCGTCTCCGGGTCGAGGACGCGCTGGGCGACCGGGCGCTCGCCGCCCATCCGGTAGAGGATGCCGAGCTCGTCCTGGTCGCTCGGATAGCCGACGACGACCCGCATGAGGAAGCGGTCGCGCTGCGCCTCGGGCAGCTGGTAGACGCCCTCGCTCTCGATCGGGTTCTGCGTCGCCAGGACCAGGAACGGGCGCGGGACGGGATACGTCCGCCCGCCGATCGACACGTGCCCCTCGGCCATCACCTCCAGCAGCGCGCTCTGCACCTTGGCGGGCGCCCGGTTGATCTCGTCGGCGAGCACCAGGTTCGCCATGACCGGGCCGGGCTCGACGTCGAAGGTCTCCCGGCTCGCCCGGTAGATCCGGGTGCCCAGGATGTCCGAGGGCACCAGGTCGGGCGTGAACTGGATGCGGTGGAACGCGCCGCCGACCACCGTGGCGAGGGTCTCGGCGGCGAGGGTCTTGGCCACGCCGGGCACGCCTTCCAGCAGGATGTGCCCGTCGGCCAGCAGCGCGGTGAGCAGCCGCTCGATGAGCCGGTCCTGCCCGACGACGACCTTCTTGACCTCGAAGAGGGCCTGTTCGAGCAGCCGGGTGTCAGCTTCCGTCATGTCCCGCATGACACCAACTCGCACCGAAAGGCAGGCGAAGGGATCGCTCACGCGATACTGGGGGCTGACAAGGGAGGTTGCGTGACTGCTCAGCCCGCGCCGGTCGCCGAGACCGGCTATCCGTGGCCCATCGAAACCGCGCGCCTGGACAACGGGTTGCGCGTCGTCGTCAGCGAGGACCACACCGCGCCCGTGGTGGGCGTCAATCTGTGGTACGACGTCGGCAGCCGGCACGAGCCGGCCGGCCAGACGGGTTTCGCGCACCTCTTCGAGCACCTGATGTTCGAGGGTTCCGCGCACGTCGCCAAGACCGAGCACATGCGCTATGTCCAGGGGGCGGGCGGCAATCTCAACGCCACCACGAACCCGGACCGCACCAATTACTTCGAGACGCTGCCGGCCGAGCACCTCGAGCTGGCGCTGTGGCTCGAGGCGGACCGGATGGGCGGCCTGGTGCCGGCGCTGACCCAGGAGACGCTGGACAACCAGCGCGAGGTGGTGAAGAACGAGCGGCGCCAGCGCTACGACAACGTGCCCTACGGCGACGCGTGGCTGCGCCTGCTGCCGCTGCTCTACCCGCCGGGGCACCCCTACCACCACGCGACGATCGGGTCGATGGAGGACCTGAACGCCGCGAGCCTGGAGACGTTCCAGGCGTTCCACGCGCAGTACTACGCGCCCAACAACGCGGTGCTGACCGTGGCCGGGGACGTGACACCGGCGGAGGTGTTCGCGCTCGCCGAGAAGTACTTCGGGGCGATCGAGGCCGTCCACGACATCCCCGCCGCCCCGCACGGGCACCTGAGCGGGCCGGCGACCGCCCCGGCGAGCGAGACCGTCGTCGGCAACGTCCCGGCGCCGCGCGTCTATCTGTCGCACCGCACGCACCCGTTCGGCACGGCCGGCTACGACGCCATGACCGTGCTCGCGACGGTGCTCGGCAGCGGCCGGGGCAGCCGGCTCTACCAGCGGCTGGCCGACGGCGCCCGGATCGCGCAGCCGGACTACATCGGCTCGTACGGGGTGGATCTCGCCCACGCCCCGGCCCCGCTGATCGTGACCGCGACGGCCAAGGACGGCGTGGACATCGAGACGCTGACCGCCGGGGTCGCCGAGGTGCTCGACAGCATGGCGGCCGAGCCGGTCACCGACGCGGAGCTCGACCGGGCCAAGGCGCTGCTGACCACCTCGTGGTGGCGCCAGGTGTCCACGGTGGCCGGTCGCGCCGACACCCTCAGCCGGTACGCGACCCAGTTCGGCGACCCCGGCGCGGCGGCCTACCGGCTCCCGCAGTGGCTCGCCGTCACGGCCGGCGACATCGCCGACGCCGCCCGCACCCTGAACCCCGAGTCCCGGGTGACGCTGACCTACCTCCCGGAAGGGGACGACAAGTGACGCTCGTTGCCACGCGGCCGGAGCCGGGAGACGCCCGGCCCTACACGTTCCCCGGCATCCAGCGGCTCTCGGTCGCCGGCGGTGAGGTGGTCGCCGCGCACATGCCCGGCCAGCTGCTCGCCACCGCGACGCTGCTGCTCGACGCCGGCGCCGCCTACGAGACGATCGGCCGCGAGGGCACGGCCGCGGTCCTGGCGAAGTCCCTGGAGGAGGGGACGGCCACGCGGGACTCCACGGCGTACGCGCTGGCCCTGGAGGGGCTCGGCGCCGAGCTGAGCGCGTCCGTCGACTGGGAGGCCTTCCGCACCGGGGTGTCCGTGCCCGTCGGGCTGCTCCCCCGGGCCGTCGCGCTGCTCGCCGAGGCGACCCGGACCCCGCGGCTGGACCCGGCCGACGTGGAGCGGGTGCGCGACGACGAGGCGACCGCGCTGCGCATGGACTGGGCCCAGCCCGGCCCGCAGGCCGACGCCGCGCTGCGGGTCAGCCTCTTCGAGCCCGGCGAGCGCTACGGCCGCCCGCTGCACGGCGACCCCGAGTCGATGGCCGCCGTGACCGTCGAGGACGTGACCGCGTTCCACGAGGCGTACCTGAAGCGGCCGGGCGTGCTCCTCGTCGCCGGCGACCTGGACAAGCTGGACCTGCGTGAGCTCGGCGAGGCGGCCTTCGCGGGCACCTCCGGCGCGCCGTTGCCGGCCGAGGGGCCGCTGGACGTCCCGGTGTCCCCGGCGCGCCGGCTGATCCTTCTCGACCGGCCGGGCTCGGTGCAGTCGACGCTGCGGCTCGGGCACCGGGCGCCGGAGCGCGGGCACCCCGACTACGTGCCGATCACGCTCGCGGCGACGGTGCTGGGCGGGGCGTTCACGTCGCGGCTCAACCACCTGATCCGCGAGGTGAAGGGCTACACGTACGGCATCCGCGCCGACTTCGCGATGAGCCGCCGCTTCGGCCGGTTCGGGGTGAGCTCGTCGGTGCAGACGGCCGTCACCGCGCCGGCGCTGACCGACACGGTCGGGGAGATCACGCGTACGCAGCAGCACGGGGTGACCGAGGAGGAGCTGACGGTCGCGCGCACCTGGCGGGCCGGGTCGCTCTCGGTCGACATGCAGACGCCGGGCTCGATCGCCGGGGCGCTGGCCACGCTGGTCATCCACGGCCTGCCCGACGACTACTACGCCACGCTGCGCCGGCAGCTGCTGGAGGCCACGGCCGAGCAGGTCTCCGCGGCGGCGGCCGAGCACCTGCACCCGGAGGGTCTCACGATCGTGGTCGAGGGCGACGCCGCGTCGATCCGCGAGGAGCTGGTCGCGGCGAAGCTGGGCGAGCTGTTGTAATAAGCAAAGTTAACTGAGGAGGTACGCGCATGCCGACGAACCTGACCGCCTCGTTCAGTGGCCGGCGCGTACCGATCCGGCGGTCCCGGGCGGCGGCGCCTCTGCTGGCGCCGTCCGCCCCGGCCAACGCGTACGCGGCCCGGCAACTCGTGGACCCCGGCCTCGCCGAGCCCGTCGCGCGGGCCTACCACTACCTCGACGTGGTGCACGACGCCTACCAGCGGGGCGGCGAGCCGCGGCTGCTGCAGAGCTACAACGACGAGAGCGAGCTGCTGACCACGGCGTTCGTCTACGACAACGCGCTCGCGATGCTGGCGTGGCTGGCCAGCCCCACGATCGCCAACGTGCGGCGGGCCCGGCTCGTGGGCGACGCGCTGCTGCGGGCCCAGGGCCGGGACGACGGCCGGCTCCGCCAGGCGTACGCGGCCGACGGCACGACGGCCGCGCTCGACGGCTTCGGGTTCGGCGGCTCGTCGACCGGCGACACGGCGTGGGCGGGCATCGCGCTGGCGCAGCTCTACATCGACACCCGGATCGGGAAGTACCTCGACGGCGCGGTGGCGCTCGGGCGGTGGATCGGACAGCAGGAGTCGCATCACCACTACGGCGGTTACCACGGCGGGGTGCGCAGCGACGGGGAGACGCCGCAGCGCTGGGCGTCGACCGAGCACAACCTGGACGCGTACGCGCTGTTCGAGCTCCTCGCCAAGCTGACGAAGGGCCGCGAGTGGGAGCGCCGCGCCGAGCGGGCCGCCGCGTTCGTGCGCGCGATGTGGAACCGCCGCGGCCGGCACTTCTGGACCGGGACGCTGGACGAGAGCCCGGACCTCGTCAACACGACCAACGTGCCCGAGGACGCGCAGGCGTGGGCCGTGCTCGCCCTGGGTGACCCTCGCTACGACGGCTCGGTCGACTGGGCGACGCGGAACCTGTGGACGACCGACCTGGACATCCCGGGCATCGCTTACAGCACCTACCGGCAGGCCGGCGGCATCGTGTCCGGCAGTGCGCTGCCGCACGTGGACGGGGCGGTCTGGCTGGAGGGCACCGCGCACACGGCCCTGGCCCTGCTCGAGCGCGGCGACGCCGACCTCGCGCGCCGGCTGCTGTCGTCCCTGACCCGCGCGCAGGAGTCCCTGGGCGCCGGGCAGACCGTCGGCGGCCGGCCGCTGCCCGCCGCGTCGGGCCTGGTCGCCGCCACGAACGCCTTCGACACGGGCTTCGAGTACGGGCATTTCCCCCGGCAGCATGTCGGCACCACGGCCTGGTTCCTGATGGCGGCGCAACACTTCAACCCGTTTGAATGATGTGATGTAGGCCGGGGTTCCTCGGTGCCGGTGGCCCCGGGCGGATACCGTCGCCGCCATGACGATCACCAGCTCCGAGCCCGTCGCCCGTCCGGTGCGGGCCCGCCGCGCGATCTGGCACGTCCTGCTCTGGCTGCTGGTGCTGCCGGGCGCGGCCTGGGTCGTCGTCCGGCTCTGCGGCTGGGAGCGGAGCCTGCTGGTGCAGCTGCTCGCCTTCACGCCGTACGTCGCGGCGTGGTCGGTCCTCGCGGCCCTCCTCGCCGTGGTGAGCCGGCGCTGGACGGTCGCAGCCGTGGCCACGGTGACCGCGGTGCTGTTCGCGATCGCCGTGCTGCCCCGGGTGATCCCCGACGGCGACAAGGGCCCGCAGAGCGGCGTCAAGCTGCATGTCATGACCTCGAACATGCTCTTCGGGGGTGCCGACGCCGCCCAGCTCGTCCGGCTGGTGCGCGACAACGACGTCTCCGTGCTCGCGGTGCAGGAGTTCACCGCCGAGGCGCAGGCGAACCTCGCGGCGGCCGGCCTGGGCGACCTGCTGCCGTACTCGTCGCTGGCCCCGGAGCCGGGCGCGACCGGGTCGGGGCTCTACTCGCGGTTCCCGCTCGCGTCAGCGGGGGTGCAGCGCAACGGTGCCGGGTGGCGGTTCAACCAGGCGTACGGGACCATCCAGCCGGCCGGGGCCATCGCGGTGCAGATGGAGTCGGCGCACCCCGCCGCGCCCTCCGCCCTGTCGGTGATCGACGACTGGCGTGAGGACCTGGCCGCCGAGCCCCGCGCCGACGACGGCAAGGGCCCGCGGATCCTGCTCGGCGACTTCAACTCGACGCTGGACCACCAGCCGCTGCGAGACCTGATCGGCAGCGGCTACCGCGACGCCGCGGCGGCCACCGGCTCGGGGCTGGTGCCGACCTGGGGCCCGTACGACGGCGACCCGATCCCGCCCGTGACCATCGACCACGTGCTGGTGGACAAGCGGCTCGGCGTGGTGTCGGCATCGGCGCACACGATCAAGGACAGCGACCACCGGGCGGTCATCGCGGAGGTTGTGCTTCCCGCGGCGTGAAAGCCCGCACGACCGCCTCGACGCCGCTCCGGTAACCGGTGGCGGGGACCCCCTCCGGGTCGACGAGGTTCTGCAGCGCGATGCCGACGTCGAGCGCGACCATGAGGGCGGCCACCGTCTCGGGCTGTGCCATGCCCACGTCCCGCGCGTCGCGGGCGTGGGACTCGCGGATGGTCCGCAGCCAGCGGCGCAGCGTCTCCCCGTCGTCCTCGTGGCGCATGCCGTGCAGCCACAGCTCGGTGAAGGCCATCGCGAAGCGCCGCGTCTCGGGCAGCGCCATGTTCTTCTCGTAGCTGTCGCCGCGGGCCCCGACGAAGGAGTCGGCGCTCATCCGCGCCCAGCCGGGCTCGTCGTCGTCGAGGCGGCGCTGCATGATCGCGACGATGAGGTCCTTCTTGCCGCCGAAGTTGGCATAGATCGCGCCCTTGGTGAGGCCCGCCGCCGCGGCGATCTGGTCCAGCGAGGTCTGGTGGATCCCCTGCTCGCCGAAGAGGGCCTCCGCGCTGTCGAGGAGCTTCTCGCGGGTGCGCGCCTGCTGCTGCGCGCGGGTCAGTCGCTCGGTCACGCCTCGCAGCCTACCCGTTGACATTCTCCCCGGTATCCGGATACTCATCGGTATCCAAATACCGAGCGGTATGTCAAAGGAGCCGGGCATGTTGCACATCCGCGAGCTGACGAAGGTCTACCGCCGGGGCGTGCGCGCCAACGACGCCATCAGCCTCGACGTCGCCGAGGGCCACGTCGCCGGCCTCCTGGGCCACAACGGCGCCGGCAAGACCACGCTGCTGAGCCAGGTCGTCGGGCTGGTGCGGCCGACGCAGGGCCGGATCACGCTGCTCGGCCGCGACCCGGTGGCCGACCCGGCGTACGCCCGGCGGGTCTGCTCCTTCCAGCCGCAGGCCCAGGCGCCGCTGCGCGGGGTGACCGCCCGGCAGGCCATCGAGATCGTGGGCCGCATCCGGGGCGGCAGCCGCGCGCAGGTCCGCCGCCGCACCTCGGCCCTGCTCGCCGCGCTCGACATCGAGGAGTGGGCGGACGCCCCCGCCGAGCAGCTCTCCGGCGGCGTGCGGCGGCTCACCGCGTTCGGCATGGCGATCGTCACGCCCGGCCGGCTGGTCATGCTCGACGAGCCCACCAACGACGTCGACCCGGTCCGGCGCCGGCTGCTGTGGGAACAGGTGGGGCTTCTGGCCGCCGCCGGCCACGCGGTCGTGCTCGTCACGCACAACGTCGCCGAGGCGGAGAAGATCATCGACCAGGCGGTCGTGCTCGATCACGGGCGCGTCGTGGCGGCCGGCACCCCCGCCGCCCTGACCGCCGGGCACGGCAGCCTCGAGGACGCCTACATCGCCGTCACCGGAGGACATCATGCGTCCCTGGCTGCGTAGCTACGGCCTGCTGCTGCGCTGGACGATGCTCCGGCTGCGGCACGCCCTGCCGGTCTTCCTGATCATCCAGACGTTCCTGGCGGTCGGCATCGTCGTCGGCTTCGCGTTCCTGCTGCCCTCGGTCGACCCGGCGACCGCCCTCCACCTGTCGACCGGCGCGCCCACGCTCGGCCTGATCACCATCGGCATGGTGATGGCGCCGCAGCTGGTGGCCGAGACCAAGACCGAGGGCACCTTCGACTACAACCGCACCCTGCCGGTGCCGCGCACCGCGACGCTGGCCGCGGATCTGACCGTCTGGCTCGCCGTCGCCGCGCCGGGGCTGGTCGCGGGCCTGGTCACCGCGGTCCTCCGCTTCGACCTGCACCTGCACGTGAGCTGGCTGGCCGTCCCCGCGATGCTGCTGGTGGCGCTGACCTCGACGACCGCCGGCTACGCCCTGGCCCACGCGCTGCCGCCGACGATCTGCCACCTGATCACGCAGGCCTTGATCTTCGTCGCGCTGATGTTCTCGCCGATCAACTATCCGGCGTCGCGGATGCCCGGGTGGCTGCAGGCCGTGCACGAGGTGCTGCCCTTCCAACACATGGCCGAGGTCGTCCGGCAGACGCTCGACGTGCCGGCGAGCGGGATCGCGGTCACCCCCTTCGCGGTGCTCGCCGTGTGGTGCGCGGCGGGCCTGGCCATCACCTTGCGGGTGATGACCAGGCGGGCCTGATCACTTCGCGCGGCCGAGCCCGTAGGTCAGCGCGTCGATCAGGGCCTTCCAGCTCGCCTCGACGATGTTCTCGTGGACGCCGACCGTGGTCCAGTCGGTCGTGCCGTCGCTGGTCTCCAGGAGGACCCGGGTGATGGCGTTGGTGCCGTGCGAGCCCTCCAGGATGCGGACCTTGTAGTCGGCGAGCTGGAAGTCCTTGAGCTCCGGGTGGTGCTGGGCGAGCGCGGCCCGCAGGGCCTCGTCCAGGGCGTTGACCGGGCCGTTGCCCTCGGCGGTGGCGATGACGCGCTCGCCGCGGACCCGCACCTTGACGGTCGCCTCCGAGATCACCGAGCCGTCCTCGCGGTGCTCGGTCTGGGCGCGCCACGACTCCAGGGTGAAGGGCCGGGCGTAGGCCGCGCCCGGCAGCTCCTCGCGGACCAGCAGCTCGAAGGACGCGTCGGCGGCCTCGAAGGACCAGCCGCCCGCCTCCAGGTCCTTGACCTTGCGGGTCACCTCGGTCAGCGTGTCCGGACGGCCGGCCAGGTCCAGCCCGAGCTCACGGCTCTTGAGCTCGATGCTGGCCCGGCCGGCCATCTCGGTCACGAGGATCCGCATGTCGTTGCCCACCACCACGGGATCGACGTGGTTGTAGAGCAGCGGATCCACCTTGATCGCGCTCGCGTGCAGCCCCGCCTTGTGAGCGAATGCCGCGGCCCCGACGTACGCCTGGTGGGTGTCGGGGGCGATGTTGGCGATCTCGGCGAGCGCGGTCGACACGCGCGTCGCCTTCTCGAGGCAGCCGTCCGGTAGGACCTTCAGCCCGAGCTTGAGTTGCAGGTTGCTGACCACGGCGAAGAGGTCGGCGTTGCCGGGCCGCTCGCCGTAGCCGTTGGCCGTGCACTGGAAGTGCTCGACGCCCGCCTCGACGGCGGCGATGGTGTTCGCCACGGCGCAGGCGGTGTCGTTCTGGCAGTGGATGCCGAGGCGGTCCGCGGTGACGCCGGTGCGCGCCACGACGTCCTGGATCGCCGCGGTGATCATCGACGGGAGCATGCCGCCGTTGGTGTCGCACATGACGACCCGTTCGGCGCCGGCCTCGAACGCCGCCTTGACCACCGAGGCCGTGTAAGCGGGGTCGTAGCGGAAGCCGTCGAAGAAGTGCTCGCAGTCCACGAAGGCGCGGCGGCCGTTCGCGACCAGGTGGGCGACCGTGTCGCGGACCATCGCCAGGTTCTCGTCGCCGGTCGTGCGCAGCGCGCGCTCGACGTGCCGGATGTCGGACTTGGCGACGACGCAGACCACCGGCGTCTCGGCGTCGAGCAGCGCCTGCACCTGCGGGTCCTGGGCGACGTCGACGCCGGCCTTGCGGGTGGCGCCGAAGGCGACCAGCACCGCGTGCTGCAGGTCCAGCTCGGTCTTGGCGCGGCGGAAGAACTCGGTGTCCTTCGGCATCGCGCCGGGCCAGCCGCCCTCGATGAACCCGACCCCGAACTCGTCCAGCAGCCGCGCGACGGCCAGCTTGTCGACGACCGAGTAGCTGATGCCCTCGCGCTGCCCGCCGTCGCGGAGCGTTGTGTCGAACACCTGATAGGTCATGCTGCGGTCTTCCTCTCGAGGACGTGAGAACCCGGGTCGCCCAACAAAAAGACCCCCCGCGAATGCGGGAGGTCTGCGCGTCGGCGGGGAGCGGTCAGCCGGCGCGCTAGGTGCGAATAATCAGCACGAGGGTGCGGGTCACGTTGCAGAGCATGCCACTGTCCGCCGGAGGATGGGACAGAAGTCCAGAGTGCGAGACGATAATCCGTCCCCCGGACGGGGTATGCCCCCGTCATGACCTCTCCGCAGAACGATCCCGACCGGGCCGGTGGGCTGATCTCCGACGCGCAGGGCGAGTTCGTCCAGGAGGAGCCCGGCGGCGTGTTCGACCCGCGGGCCTTCCGGGCCGGCTCGGCGACGCCGCCCGCCCCCGTCCCCGCCGGCGCGGCCCCCGACCCGTCGTCCGTGCCCGCCGGCGACCCGTCCGCGCCCCAGCCCGACCAGGATGCGACCGCATCGCAGCCGTCGTCCGCGCCTTTCGTCCCGCCGGGTGAGGAGATCGACAAGGCCCGCTAGGTTGGGAGCTGTGCAGCGTTCCCTGACTTTCGCGTCCAACTTCAACTTCCGCGATGTCGGCGGCTATGCGGGACTCGACGGCCGCACGGTGCAGTGGCGCCGGCTCTTCCGGGCCGACTCGCTGCACCGGCTCAAGGGCGACGACCTGGTCGCCTTCGAGGAGCTGGGCGTGCGCACGGTCATCGACCTGCGGCGGGTGCACGAGGTCGAGCGGCACGGACGAGTGCCCGCGGCGCCGGGGCTGACCTATCACAACCCCGTCATCGAGCACGTCGAGTGGAACGACGTGCCGCTCACCGACGGCGTCCCGCGGTCGCGGTGGCTGGCGGACCGCTATCTCAACTTCACGGCCGACGGCACCAAGGGCATCGGCACGGCGCTGTCCCTGATCGCCGACCCGGCGGCGGCGCCGGCAGTCGTGCACTGCATGGCCGGCAAGGACCGGACGGGCGTGGTGTGCGCCCTGACCCTGGCGCTGCTCGGGGTCTCGGACGACGACATCGCCGCCGACTACCACCTGACCGAGACGTCGATGGACTCGCTCACCGAATATCTGCAGCGCACGGACCCGTCGGCGGTGGCGGACAAGTACCACATGTTCGAGTGCCCGCCCGAGGCGATCCTGATGTTCCTCACCGACCTGCGGGCCCTGCACGGGTCCGTCGCCGCCTACGTCCGCTCGATCGGCATCACCGAGCAGCAGGTGGCCGCACTGCGCGACCACCTGCTCAGCGACTAGAGAACGCGCTGGACCCAGCCGAACGGGTCCTCCGCCCGGCCGCGCTGGATGTCGGTGAGCTCCTTGCGCAGGCCCATGGTGACCTCGCCGGAGCCGCCGTCGGCCACGGTGAACTCGCCCTCCGTCGAGCGCACCGTCCCGATCGGCGTGATCACCGCGGCGGTGCCGCACGCGAAGGCCTCGCGGATCCGGCCGGACCGGGCGCCCTCGCGCCACTCCTCCAGGCTGACCGGGCGCTCCTCGACCCGGCGCCCCGCGCGGCCGGCGAGCTTGATCACCGAGTCGCGGGTGATGCCCGGCAGGATCGTCCCGCCCAGCGGCGGGGTGACGAGCGTCCCGTCGTCGGTGACGAAGAAGACGTTCATGCCGCCCAGCTCGTCGATGTACTTCCGCTCGACCGCGTCGAGGTAGACGACCTGGTCGCAGCCGTGCTCCATCGCCTCGGCCTGGGCGGACAGGCCGGCGGCATAGTTGCCACCGCACTTCGCGGCACCCGTGCCACCGGGGGCGGCGCGGGTGTAGTCGGGCGTGACCCAGACGGTGACGGGCTTGACGCCCCCGCTGAAGTAGGCGCCCGCCGGGGACGCGATGACCAGGTAGAGATACTCCATGGCCGGGCGGACGCCGAGGAAGACCTCGCTCGCGTACGCAAAGGGCCGCAGGTAGAGGCTGCCCTCGTCGCTCTCCGGGATCCACGTGCGGTCGACCGTGATGATCTGCCGGAGCGACTCGAGGAAGGTCGCCGCCGGCAGGACCGGCATCGCCATCCGCTTCGCCGACTCGCCGAAGCGCGCGGCGTTGGCGTCCGGGCGGAACATGGCGACGCCGCCGTCGGGCAGCGTGTAGGCCTTGAGCCCCTCGAAGATCTCCTGCGCGTAGTGCAGCACGGCCGCGGCCGGGTCCATGGCGATCGGGGCGCGGGCCTCGACCCGCGGCTCGTACCACCCCTTGCCCTCGGCATAGCGGATGGTGACCATGTGGTCGGTGAAGATCCGCCCGAAGCCGGGATTCGCCAGCAGGGTGGCGCGATCCGCGTCGCTTACGGGCGCCGGGTGCGGACGGATCTCGAAATCGAGGTTGTCACCACCACTCATGGCAGCCTGCTTTCTCTCGTATGTCGTTTCTGTCTGATCGGGCGCACGCGACGCCCCATGAACTTACCCCGAACGCTCGTTCACAGCCGCGCTCGCCGGGCGGGTGCGCGCACTCGGCGGGCGGGTGCGCGCACTCGGCGGGCGGGTGCTCGCGCTCGGCGGGCGGCTTGCGGGACTTCGCCGGTCCTGCCGCTTTTCCTGTACGCACAACCCCGTCAAGCGTTCGCCCGGGGCGGCCGTGCGTCGTGGGGCGCGAGGCAGTCGCGGTGCGAGCCGCGCGCACGCGACTCGCCGTGACATGCCGCGCGGCCGGCCTGGAGGCTCGTGGTCCCGTGGCCGTGGTGTCCGGTCATGCCGCATGCTGTTGCCGCGGCCGGACGCCGTCACCGAGCGCGCGACCCGGTCGT
Organism: Actinoplanes oryzae; assembly: GCF_030757795.1. Taxonomy (GTDB): domain Bacteria; phylum Actinomycetota; class Actinomycetes; order Mycobacteriales; family Micromonosporaceae; genus Actinoplanes. The sequence goes on along the minus strand of NZ_JAUQWH010000001.1, from coordinate 126,337 downwards.
GTGCGTGGCCGCCGCTCAACGATGCCCGGCGCCCGCCAGGACGCCCCGGCCTCGCCGCACTCACCCCTGGCCGCGGCCCACCCACCCTAGGGGGCGGCCCCCGCTACCAGTGTGGTGGAAGAGCGCCGCAGCCGCCGACCGGGCTGTGGACGACGCGCGGCTGTGGATGAGCGCGAAACGGAACTGCGCGGGTGGTATCAGGCGGCCGCGGTGGCAGCGACCCGGTCCCCGACGTCGGCGGTGCGCAGCGGGGCTCCCGGGGTGCGGGAGGCCACCTCGGCCGCGACCGCCTCGGATACTCGGCGGGCCTGGTCGGGGTGGCCGAGGTGCTCGAGCAGCAGCGCGGCGGACAGGATGGCGGCGGCCGGGTCGGCGATGCCCTGACCGGCGATGTCCGGCGCCGAGCCGTGCACCGGCTCGAAGGTCGACGGGTACTTCCGCTCCGGGTTGACGGAGCCGCTCGCGGCCATGCCGATGCCACCGGTGACGGCAGCGGCGATGTCGGTGAGGATGTCACCGAACAGGTTGTCGGTCACGATCACGTCGTAGCGCTGCGGGTTGCTCACCATGAACATGCTCGCCGCGTCGATGTGCTGGTATTCGGTCGTCACGTCGGGGAACTCCGCGGCGACGGCCTGGAAGGTGCGCGCCCACAGCCCGCCCGCGTGGGTGAGCACATTGGTCTTGTGCACCAGCGTCAGGTGCCGGCGCTCACGCCGCTGGGCCCGCGCGAAGGCGTCCCGCACGACCCGCTCGACGCCGTGCCGCGTGTTGAGGCTCTCCTCGGTCGCGATCTCCGCGGGCGTGTCACGGTGCAGCACCCCGCCGGCGCCCACGTAGAGCCCCTCGGTGCCCTCGCGCACGACGACCATGTCGATCTCGCCGGGCTTGACGCCGGCGAGCGGGCTGACCGTGCCGGGCCAGAGCCGCGACGGCCGCAGGTTGACATACTGATCGAAGTCGAAGCGCAGCTTGAGCAGCAGCCCGCGCTCCAGCACGCCCGGCGGCACGCTCGGGTCGCCGATGGCGCCGAGCAGAATGGCGTCGTGACCGGCCAGCTCGTCCTGCACGGACTGCGGCAGCACCTCGCCGGTGCGGTGGTAGAGCCGGGCGCCCAGGTCGTAGTCCTGGAACTCGGTGCCGGGGAGGACGGCCTCGATCACCTTGCGGGCCTGCGCGGTCACCTCGGTCCCGATGCCGTCGCCGGCCACCACCGCGATGCGCGCCACCGTCACGTCCACTCCCTCGATCGTTCCGACCGCCCGAGCCTAGCCCGCCGTCCCGATCTCCGGTACGCCGGTCCCACACTGTGGGTGAGCAATCGTTCAGGAGGGCCGGTGACATCGGACGCGCCGGCACGCCGGGCCCCGGACGCGAACAACCCCCGGATCGCGGCAACGATCGCGGGGGTTGTCACGACGAGTACGCGTGGCTTCGCGCCCGCCGGGGGTTGCATCACCGCGCGGGACATCCGCGGAGATGTCACCCGAAGACATATCCGCCTCGCCCGTGCGGCAAGGACCAACGCTAGCGATGCGGACTAATCTCGCGCAAGACGCATCCCCCGCGTGTCGGGACGACAATGGGATGTCTCGCCCGGCGATATGGCACCATGCGCCGGTGAGTTTCGACCTCGTGGTGTGGGCCACGGACAACGCGGACCTGCCCGACGACGTGCGTGCCGCCAATGAGCGGTGCGCCCGCGGTGAGCACCCGCAGCGCCCTGCCGACCCCCGCGTTGTCGCGTTCTACGACGCCTTGACCAGCACATATCCCGATCGCGGCCCGCGCGCCACGCTGCCCGGCACGCCCTGGGCGACGGCGCCGCTGCACGCCGCCGCGGACCACATCACGATGCGGCTCGACGAGGGATGCCCCGACGCGGTGCTGGAGACGATCGAGCGGCTCGCCGCCGAACTCAACCTCGACCTGCTCGACCTGCAGGACGGCACGGTCTACCCGCCCCCGGTCAAGACCCGCTGAGCACCCCTCGCGCGGGCCGACGCATCACTCCTCGCGCAGGTCGACGATGCTCGCCCGCGAGGAGCCGATCGCCGCGGCCACGGTGGACAGCAGCTCGGCGTCGACGGCGGAGTCGAGCAGCAGCACCATCAGCGCCTCGCCACCGGCCTCCCGGCGGGCGACCTGCATGCCGGCGATGTTGACCCCGGCCTGGCCGAGCAGCGTGCCGATCCGGCCGATCATGCCCGGCCGGTCGGAGTAGCGCAGGAACAGCAGCACCCCACCGGCGTCCAGCTCCAGGTCGAACTCGTCGAGCCGGGTCAGCTTGCGCGCCTCCCGCCCGCCCGCGGTGACGATCGCGCCGGCCACGCAGACGCTGCGGCCGTCGGGCAGGGCTCCCCGTACGGTCACCAGGTTGTGGGGGTCGTCGCGGGCGCTGTCGACGTGGAGCGCGACCTCGACGCCGCGGGCCGCCGCCAGCCGGGGTGCGTTCACGTACGTCACCCGCTCCTCCACCACCGACGCGAAGAGTCCCTTCGTCGCCGCCAGCTTGAGCACCGCGACGTCGTGGCTGACGATCTCGCCGCGCACCTCGACGGTCACGTTCGCCGCGATGCCGCCCGCCACGCCGGTGAACACCTTGCCCAGCCGCTCGGCCAGTCCGAGCAGCGGCCGCACCTCCTCGTCGACCACGCCGCCGGCCTGCACGTTGACCGCGTCGGGCACGAACTCCCCGGCGAGCGCGAGCTTGACGCTGCGGGCGACGGCGAGCCCGGCCTTGTCCTGCGCCTCGGCCGTCGACGCGCCCAGGTGCGGCGTGACCACGACCGTGTCGAAGGCGAAGAGCGGCGACCGGGTCGCCGGCTCGGTGGTGAAGACGTCCAGCCCGGCGCCGGCGACCCGGCCGTCCGCGAGGGCAGCGGCGAGCGCCTCCTCGTCCACGAGTCCGCCGCGGGCCGCGTTGACGATGCGGACGCCCGGTTTGACCGACGCCAGCTCCTTCTCCCCGATCAGGCCCATCGTCTCCGGGGTGCGCGGCAGGTGCACGGAGATGAAGTCGCTCTCGCGCAGCAGCTCGTCCAGCCCCACCAGGCGTACGCCCAGCTGGGCCGCCCGGGCCGGCTGGAGGTAGGGGTCGTACGCGATCAGGCGTGTCCCGAACGCCGCCATGCGCTGGGCGAACAGCATCCCGATCCGGCCGAGCCCGACCACGCCGACGGTCTTGCCGTGCAGCTCGACGCCGGTGTAGCGGGAGCGCTGCCACTCGCCGCGCTTGAGGGCCGCGCTGGCCGCGGCGGTGTGCCGGGCGACCGCGAGCAGCAGGGCGACGGCCTGCTCGGCGGCGGACACGATGTTCGACGTCGGGGCGTTGGCGACCATGACGCCCCGCGCCGTGGCCGCCGCCACGTCGACGTTGTCGAGTCCCACGCCGGCGCGCGCGACGACCTTGAGCTTGGGCGCCGCGGCAAGCACCTCCCCGTCGACCCGGGTGGCGCTGCGGACGATCAGCGCCTCGGCGTCGGCCACCGCCGCCAGCAGCGCGGCCCGGTTCGTACCGTCGGCGGTCCGCACCTCGAAGTCGGCGGCGAGCACGTCGATCGCCGCCGGAGCGAGCTCCTCGGCGACCACCACGACAGAAGTCACATCGACAAGTATCTACACGATGCGCCTCGATCGCAGCGGTCGCCGGGCCTCAGACCTTCTGCCGCGGCACCGTGTGCCGGGCGATCGGGGCGTCGAACTGGCGGAAGCTCGTCGCCTCCGCGTCCAGCCCGTCGTAGAGCAGCTCGAGGTCGAGGCTGCCCACCGGCGGGTAGACCCGCTCGCGCGGCGGCTCCTGGCCGGGCTCCAGGGCGCCCTGGGACACCATGAAGTCGACGATGGCCTGCCGCACCGCCGGGAGCGTGACCGGCGAGTGGTAGATCACGTTGAGGGCCTGCATGCGCATGCCCTGGACGTGGTCCTCGCCCTTGTTGTCGTGGAAGTGCGGATTGCGGGTCTCGATCTGCAGGATCGGCACCGAGCCGGCCATGACCTCCGGGTCGTTGCTCTCCAGCACGCCGCCGAACTGCTCGAACAGGTCGAGATATTCGTAGGGCTCGACCGCGAAGCCGCCCGCCAGGCGCAGCTTGAGGCCGAGTTCGAGGCTCATCGCGTGCTCGCCGGCGTTGCCCGTGGCGATGACCTCGGTGCCGAAGCCGGAGTATTCGGCGAGGAAGCGGTTGAGCCACTCGTTGGTGATCTGCGAGCTGCGGCCGCGGCGGCTGAAGAACAGCCGCCCGTCGCGCAGCTTGGGCTTGGAGTGCCACGAGATGCGGACCATGGACCAGGGGCTGTCGGCCAGGTGCAGACCCGCGGCGTACGCCTTGCAGTACTCGTGGACGGCGCCGGGCACGTAATTGTCGGCGTCGACGTAGCCGAGGTATTTGCGGCCGGTCATCGCGGCGACCGCCATGCCGATCAGCATCGCCTCGCCCTTGCCGTTGCGCACCAGCCCGTCGTCGCCGATCAGCTCGGCCATGCCCGCCGCCTTGAACGCGGCCGCGAGCCCGGGGTCCTTCTGGTGCACGGCCACGGCGGAGCGCCCGGCGAGCCGGCAGAACTGCTCGAGCGTCTGCGCCTCGATCTCGTAGCGATCGACGGGAAGCTTGTCGCTGTTCGAGACAAGCACAATGAGACAGTCGTGTGGAATTCCGGAGAGCACGCCTTCGATGACGCTTCGTGTCTCATTCATGCAGGGGACGACGATTACCATTTGCGACTCGACGGCGCGTATTGCCTCCGGCGCGACCACCCGGCTGCCGGCCGAGCGATTCGGCTGGCCGGCGTCGGGCACGGCACCCGAGTCGAGCTCGATCACCCTCTGCAGCTCATGAATCCGGACAGCGCCGAAGCGCTCACTCCGGAAAGAATCAGCCAGTCGCATGCGGCGAGGCTACCTGTTCCGCACCACCCGGAAGTGCCCTTACAGTGCACAATTCGATGACGACGCCAATCCTAGGTAAGCGCGACGTAACGCCCACGTTTCAGGTAGTCATCTGATCACAAAGACGACAGCCCGGACCACCACGAGGGCGATCCGGGCTGTCGGGAATGCGATCAGGCGGTCTCGGTGATGGGCCGGTCCACCCAGCTCATCATGCCGCGCAGCTTGGCGCCGGTGACCTCGATCGGGTGCGCGGCGCCCTGCTCGCGGTACTTGGTGAGCAGCGGGCGGCCGTTGTCGTCGTCCTCGATCAGCTCGCGGGTGAACTGCCCCGACTGGATCTCGGCGAGGATCTTCTTCATCTCCTCCTTGACCGACGCGTTGATCACGCGCGGGCCGCGGGTGTAGTCACCGAACTCGGCGGTGTCGGAGATGCTGTAGCGCATGCGCTGGATGCCGCCCTCGTACATGAGGTCGACGATCAGCTTGAGCTCGTGCAGGCACTCGAAGTAGGCGATCTCGGGGGCGTAGCCCGCCTCGGTCAGCACCTCGAAGCCGGTCTGCACCAGGGCGGCCGTGCCGCCGCAGAGCACGGCCTGCTCGCCGAAGAGGTCGGTCTCCGTCTCCTCCTTGAAGGTCGTCTTGATGACGCCGGCGCGGGTGCCGCCGATGCCCTTCGCGTAGGAGAGCGCGAGCGCGAGGCCCTCGCCGGTCGGGTCCTGCTCCACGGCGACCAGCGCCGGGACGCCCTTGCCGTCCACGTACTGGCGGCGGACCAGGTGTCCCGGGCCCTTCGGCGCGACCATGGCGACAGTGACGTCGGCCGGGGGCTTGATGAGCTCGAAGCGGATGTTCAGGCCGTGGCCGAAGAACAGCGCCTTGCCGGCGGACAGGTTCGGGGCGATCGACTCGGTGTAGATCTTGCGCTGCGCGGTGTCCGGCGCGAGCACCATGATCACGTCGGCCCAGGCGGACGCCTCGGCCGGGGTGAGCACCTTCAGGCCCTGCTCCTCGGCCTTGGCCCGGCTCTTGGAGCCCTCCTGGAGGCCGATGACGACCTCGACGCCCGAGTCGCGCAGCGACAGCGAGTGCGCGTGGCCCTGGCTGCCGTAGCCGATCACGGCGACCTTCTTGCCCTGGATGATGGACAGGTCGGCGTCGTCGTCGTAGAAGGTCTCGACGGTCATTTCTTCCTCTAATCCTTGGTAATCAGGCGGCGCGCAGCGCCGGGCCGGTGGTGATGGATCGGGAGCCGCGGCCGATGGCCACGAGGCCGGACTGCACCATTTCCTTGATGCCGTACGGCTCCAGGTCGCGCAGCAACGCGTCCAGCTTGTCGGGGTTGCCGGTCGCCTCGATCGTGAGGGTGTCCGGTGCGACGTCGATCACCTTCGCCCGGAAGAGCTCGACCGTCTCGAGGACCTGGCTGCGCATGGAGCGGTCGGCGCGCACCTTCACCAGCAGGAGCTCGCGCTGGACCGACTGGTGCGGGTCCAGCTCGACGATCTTCAGGACGTTCACCAGCTTGTTGAGCTGCTTGGTCACCTGCTCCAGGGGTGAGGAGTCGGCGTTGACCACGATCGTGATGCGGCTGACGTCCGGGTTCTCCGTCTCGCCCACCGCCAGGGACTCGATGTTGAAGCTCCGCCGGGAGAAGAGCCCGCTCACCCGGGCGAGGACGCCGGGCTTGTTCTCGACCAGCACGGAGAGGGTGTGCTTGTTCATGGTGGTCACAGGTCGTCCTCGTCGAAGTCGGGGCGCACGTCCCGGGCGAACATGATCTCGTCGTTGCTCGTGCCGGCGGCGACCATCGGCCACACCATGGCGTCCTTGCCGACCGTGAAGTCGATGACCACCGGGCGGTCGTTGATCTCCATGGCGGCCTTGATGGTCGCGTCCACGTCCGCCTTGCTCTCGCAGCGCAGCCCGATGCAGCCCAGCGCCTCGGCCAGCTTGACGAAGTCGGGGATGCGGTGCTTGTGCGTGCCCAGCTCGGTGTTGCTGTAGCGGCCCTCGTAGAACAGCGTCTGCCACTGACGCACCATGCCCAGGTTGCCGTTGTTGATCACCGCGATCTTGATCGGGATGCCCTCGATCGCGCAGGTAGCCAGCTCCTGGTTGGTCATCTGGAAGCAGCCGTCGCCGTCGATGCCCCACACCGGGGTGTCCGGCAGGCCCACCTTGGCGCCCATCGCGGCGGGCACCGCGTAGCCCATGGTCCCGGCGCCGCCGGAGTTGAGCCAGGTGCCCGGCTTCTCGTACTTGATGAACTGCGACGCCCACATCTGGTGCTGCCCGACGCCCGCCACGTAGACCGCGTCGGGGCCGACCAGCTCGCCGATGCGCTCGATCACGTACTGCGGGGCCAGCGTGCCGTCGTCGGGCTCGTCGTAGCCGAGCGGGTAGCGCTCGCGCAGGTCGTTGAGCGAGGCCCACCACGACTGGTACGCGTCCGCGCCGGTCGCGGTGCCGGACACCGCGGCGATCAGCTCGTCGATCACGTGCCGGGCGTCACCCACGATCGGGACGTCCGCGTGCCTGTTCTTGCCGATCTCGGCCGGGTCGATGTCGGCGTGCACGACCTTGGCGTCCGGGGCGAACGAGTCGAGCCTGCCGGTCACCCGGTCGTCGAAGCGCGCGCCCAGCGTGACCAGCAGGTCGGCCTTCTGCAGCGCGTAGACCGCGGGCACCGTGCCGTGCATGCCGGGCATGCCCAGGTGCTGCGGGTGCGAGTCGGGGAACGCGCCGAGGGCCATCAGCGTGGTGACCACCGGGATGCCGGTCTGCTCGGCGAGCTTGCGCAGCCCGTCGGTCGCGCCGGCCTTGAGCACGCCGCCGCCCACGTAGAGCACCGGGCGCTTGGCGGCGGCGATCAGCCGGGCCGCCTCGCGGATCTGCTTGCCGTGCGGGTGCAGCGTCGGCCGGTAGCCGGGCAGGTCGAGCACGGGCGGCCAGGCGAACGTCGTCTGCGCCTGCTGCACGTCCTTGGGGATGTCGACGAGCACCGGGCCGGGCCGGCCGGTCGACGCCAGGTGGAACGCCTCCGCGAGCACCTGAGGGATCTCCTCGGGCGTCTGGATCAGGAAGTTGTGCTTCGTGATCGGCAGCGTGATGCCCTGGATGTCCGCCTCCTGGAAGGCGTCCGTGCCGATCGAGGCCCGCGTGACCTGTCCGGTGATCGCCACGATCGGCACCGAGTCCATGTACGCGTCCGCGATCGCGGTGACCAGGTTGGTCGCGCCCGGGCCGGACGTGGCGATGCACACGCCGATCTTGCCGGTGGCCTGGGCGTAGCCGGTGGCCGCGTGACCCGCGCCCTGCTCGTGGCGGACGAGGATGTGGCGCACCTTGGAGTCGTAGAGCGGGTCGTAGGCCGGCAGGATCGTCCCGCCGGGCAGGCCGAACACGACCTCGACGCCGAGCGCCTCGAGCGACCGCACGAGCGACTGGGCCCCGGTGGCCGGGGTCGGGCTCGTGGCTACGGACGGGGCCGCGGCGGCGGCCGCGACGGTAGCGGGGGTGGCGCGGTTGGCGAGGGTCTCGGGCGTGGGTCTCGTCATGACGATTCGGCCTTCGTTCGGGTTCGGATGTCGTTACTCGCGCAACAAAAAAGGCCCACGTGCTTTCGCACGGGACCTAGCGCACTGCCCAGAAGCTTCGTGAAGGGCAGCGCGCTCAACTAAGTACGAGGAACGACGAACACATGCGGCTAAGACTGCCCCATCTCACGTGGTGCGTCAACTGATCTCACATCTTGGTCACTCGAAAAGGCCGGGTCGGTCGGCAGCACCGCCCGGACCTGCCGCATCCCCGGTCCCAGCATGACGATCTGGCTGCGCGCGGGTGCGCTCGGCGAAACATTCGCGGCCCGCGCCTTCGGGGCCGGGCGCGACACCGTCTGCCGCGCCGTGAGCTGGGCCTCGAAGTGCTCGGCGGGCACACCCCAGCCGAAGAGCGAGCCCTGGCCCAGCCGGCAGCCGGCCTCCTCGACGACGTCGCGCTGCCCCGGCGTCCCGATGCCCTCGGCGAGCACCTCGAGGCCCAGGCGGTGCCCGAGGCGCACGACGACGTCGACGAGCGGGGCGGCGGTGCCCGTCCGCGACTCGGGCTCGGCCACCAGCGCGTGGTCGATCTTCAGGATGTCCACGGGGAGGTTCCGCAGCTGACCCAGCGACGAGTACCCGGCGCCGAAGTCGTCGAGCGCGATGCGTACGCCCGTCGAGCGCAGCTCGGTCAGCCGCCGCACCAGCTCGTCGAGGTCCGTGGCGACGGCGTGCTCGGTGACCTCCAGCACGATGCGCTGGGGCGGGACGCCGTACTTGGCGAGCACCGCGGCGACCCGGCCGGCGTAGTCCGGGGCGTGCAGCTCCTTGGGCGAGAGGTTGACCGACACCCAGACGTCGTGACCGGCCAGCAGCCACTGGGCGAGCTGACGGCACGCCTGGTCGAGGACCCAGGCGCCGAGCTCGCAGATGAGGTCCGACTCCTCGGCCACGGGGATGAACTCCGCCGGCGGGACGGCCCCGAGCTCCGGATGGGTCCAGCGGAGGAGGGCTTCGCCGCCCACCGGGCGTACGGACGGCAGCGCGACGACCGGCTGGAAGACCAGCCGCAGCTGGTCGCGCTCGATGGCGTGGCGCAGCTCGCTCTCCAGCACGCTGTGCCGGCGCAGCAGCTCGTCGAAGCGCTTCTCGTAGCTCTCCACGCGGTTCTTGCCGCGCTGCTTGGCATAGCGCAGGGCCAGATCGGCGTCGCGCATCAGCTCACCGCCGGACGCGACGCCCACGCTCGCGGAGAGGAAGACAGTCCCGTACGGCTCCCGCAGCACCGCGAGCAGCCGCTTGCCGACCGTCATCGCCTCCTCCGGGGTGCCCGCCATGAGCACGGCGAACTCGTCCCCGCCGAGCCGGGCCGCCACGTCGCCCTCGCGCAGGTTGGCCCGCAGCCGGTCGCCCACCTCGGCCAGCACCGCGTCGCCAACGTCGTGGCCGCGCATGTCATTGACGTTCTTGAAGCCGTCGAGGTCGAGGCTGATGAGCGTGGTGCCGCTGCGCTGCGCGAGCGCCCGGAAGAGGCCGCGCCTGTTCGCCAGCCCCGTGAGCGGATCAGTGTGGGCGAGTTCGCGGTAGTGCGCCTCGCGCCGGCGCAGCTCCAGGGTGTGGCTGCGCACGTCGCCGAGCGCCAGGTACTGCCGGCCGACCAGGGCGAACCCCTCGACGCAGGCGGCGGCGAAGCCGGACGCGGTGACATTTCCGCCCGTGACGGCCTCGTACGTGCCGGCGAGCACCATGGCGGCCATCGGCACGAAGGCGTAGCCGGACCCGCGCTGGATGATGTCGCCGGTCATCGTCACCGGCCGGTCGGCGATCCGCACCGCGTGGGCGACCAGCAGCAGCCCGGCGGGCAGGAGCACGGCGCCGGCCAGCATCAGAAGCTTGTTCTCCAGGCAGATGCCGGCGGACAGGGCCGTGGCCGCGAGGGCGACGACCGTGACGCCGGCGGCGACCCGGACCGTGATGTGGCGCGGCCGGTGCGCGTGCATAGCCAATATGGTGGTGATGCCGACGGCGAGCGCGGTGACCCCGGCGGGCAGCAGGACCGCGACGCAGGCCTCGATCCTGGTGCCGGTCGCGATGCCGCCCACGAACCACAGCGCGGCGGCGATGATCAGCGCGTCGAGCAGGTGGCGCAGGGCCGCGCGCCGGTCCTCCGCCGCCCCGGGGAGCATGAGCGTGCCGGTGAGCAGCGTCAGCGTGCCGAGCGCGGTCGCGACGGCGACGGCCTGGCCGAGCGTGCGGTGGTTGTGGGTGGAGAGCGCGCTGAGCAGCCCGGCGAGCGCGGCCGCGGCGGCGGTCGCCCCGCCCGCGGCCAGCAGCTGGTGGGCGCGGCGGGCGGCGCCGGTGTGCCGCCGGCCGGACCTGGCCAGCAGGGCGACGGCCGGGACCGCGGCCAGGAGGCTCGCCAGCCCGGCCAGCTCCACGCCGGACGGTGAGTGCACGGGAACACTCTGCACCATGTCCATCAATCTTTGAAGAGGCTCTATCTCCCCGCGGCCGAAAATCGAAGCCAACCAGGGCCCGTCCCGCCTTGTGGACGCATGACTACTGACACACCGCCCCCCGCCCGCCCCGGTGGCACTATGTACCCATGCCTGAGCTGCGTTCCCGGACCTCGACACACGGTCGGACGATGGCCGGCGCCCGCGCCCTGTGGCGCGCCACCGGTATGACCGACAACGACTTCGGCAAGCCCATCGTGGCCATTGCCAACAGTTACACCCAGTTCGTCCCGGGGCACGTCCATCTCAAGGACCTCGGCGGGCTCGTGGCCGACTCGATCGCCGAGGCCGGCGGCGTGGGCCGCGAGTTCAACACCATCGCGGTCGACGACGGCATCGCCATGGGCCACGGCGGCATGCTCTATTCGCTGCCCAGCCGCGAGCTGATCGCCGACGCCGTCGAATACATGGTCAACGCGCACTGCGCCGACGCCCTGGTCTGCATCTCGAACTGCGACAAGATCACGCCCGGCATGCTCATCGCCGCCCTGCGGCTCAACATCCCGACGGTCTTCGTCTCCGGCGGCCCGATGGAGGCCGGCAAGACGATCGCGATCGAGGGCATCGTCCACGAGAAGCTCGACCTGGTCGATGCGATGTCCGCGAGCGCCAACGACGCCGTCACCGACGAGCAGCTCGACACCATCGAGCGGTCGGCCTGCCCGACCTGCGGCTCGTGCTCCGGCATGTTCACCGCCAACTCGATGAACTGCCTGACCGAGGCGATCGGCCTGGCCCTGCCCGGCAACGGCTCGACGCTGGCCACGCACGCCTCCCGCAAGGCCCTCTTCGAGAAGGCCGGCGCGCTGATCGTCGACATCGCCAAGCAGTACTACGAGAACAACGACGAGAGCGTCCTGCCCCGCAGCATCGCCAACCGCGACGCCTTCGAGAACGCGGTCGCGCTCGACGTCGCCATGGGCGGCTCGACCAACACGGTCCTGCACCTGCTGGCCGCCGCGCGCGAGGCCGGGCTCGACTTCAGCGTCACCGAGATCGACGCCATCTCGCGCCGGGTGCCGTGCCTGAGCAAGGTCGCGCCCAACAGCCCGAAGTACCACATGGAGGACGTCCACCGGGCCGGCGGCATCCCCGCCCTGCTCGGCGAGCTCCACCGCGGCGGCGCGCTCAAGACCGGCGTGCGGTCGGTGCACTCCCCCGACCTGAGCAGCTGGCTCGACGCCTGGGACATCCGCGGCGGCTCGCCCAGCCCCGAGGCCCTCGAGCTGTTCCACGCGGCTCCCGGCGGCGTGCGCACCACCCAGCCGTTCAGCACGGAGAACCGCTGGGCGACGCTCGACACCGACAGCGAGGCCGGCTGCATCCGCTCGGTGGAGCACGCGTACACGGCGGACGGCGGCCTGGCCATCCTCTTCGGCAACCTCGCCCCGGACGGCTGCGTCGTCAAGACCGCCGGCGTCGACGAGTCGATCTGGAAGTTCACCGGCCCGGCCCGCGTCTACGAGAGCCAGGACGACGCGGTCCAGGGCATCCTCGGCAAGGAGGTCGTCGAGGGCGACGTCGTGGTGATCCGCTACGAGGGCCCCAAGGGCGGCCCCGGCATGCAGGAGATGCTCTACCCGACGAGCTTCCTCAAGGGCCGCGGCCTCGGCAAGGCGTGCGCGCTGATCACCGACGGCCGCTTCTCCGGCGGCACGTCCGGCCTGTCGATCGGCCACGTCTCCCCCGAGGCGGCGGGCGGCGGCCTCATCGCCCTGGTCCGCACCGGCGACGAGATCACCATCGACATCCCCGGCCGCAGCATCACCCTCAACGTCTCCGACGAGGAGCTCGCCCAGCGCCGCCACGAGGAGGAGCAGCGCCCGAAGCCGTACACGCCGGCCGACCGCGTCCGCCCGGTCTCGGCGGCGCTGCGGGCCTACGCGTCGATGGCGACGAGCGCGAGCGACGGCGCCTACCGGCGGGTGCCGGAGTAGGACTCGCCGCCGGGCGCGGGGCCACGACCGCCTTTTTCCGAAGGTACGGGTCCCGCGGCCGGACACAAGCAGACGAGGGGCCCCGCCGCGACGCCGAGGTGCGTGCGTGGCAGGGCCCCTCGCGCATGCGCCGGGCTGTTCCGCGGGGTCGCGCGCAGCAGCGTGATCGAGCGACGCCAAGCGCACGTGGCAACCAGCCGGGCGACGCCGCCGGTCAGACCCGGTTCTCGCCCCCGCTGGCGTAGCGGGTGGCGCCGAGAACGAAGCTGCTGTCGGCGGAGGCGAGGAAGACGACCGCAGCGGCGACCACTTCGCGTCTTTGACGAGACCGTGCGGCCGGCGCATACTCGTAGGCGAGTAATCGGGGGCGAGGAGTCGGCATGGCCAAGCGACGGCGGGTGGGGAATCTGACCGCCCTTGGCGTGCTGTCCGCCGTGGCTTTCCGGGACATGCATCCGTACGAGATGGCGGGCACCCTGCGCGGCTGGGGCAAGGAGCAGGACCTCCAGATCAAGTGGGGTTCCTTCTACACGGTCGTCCGCAACCTGGCGAAACACGGGCTGCTGGCCGAGGTGGGCAGCACGCGCGAGGGTCGGCGGCCGGAGCGGACCGTCTACCGGATCACCGACGAGGGGCGGGCCGAGCTCGTCGACTGGACCCGCGAGCTGCTGTCCGTCGCCGAGCGCGAGTTCCCGCGGTTCCGGGCCGGGCTGTCCGTGATGTCGCTGCTCGGGCCCGACGAGGTGGCGGCCCTGCTCCGGCAGCGGCTGAGCGGGGTCGAGGCGGCGCTGGCCACGGCCGAGTCGACGCTCGCGGAGTTCGGGGCGAGCCTGCCGCGGCTGTTCCTGATCGAGGAGGAGTACGACCGGGCGCTGCTCAGGGCGGAGGCCGCCTGGATGCGGGGGTTCCTCGGCGAGCTCGAGGCCGGCGACGAAGCGTGGATCGGGCAGTGGCGCCGCTTCCACGAGACCGGCGAGATGCCGCCCGAGCTCGCCCAGCTGGCCTGGCCGGCACAGCAGGCAACCCCGCCGACGACCGACGGGAGCTGGGGAAACACGGACTGAGATCGGTCCTGGCGAGGTGTTGCAGCACCCCGCCAGGACCTGGACCCACGAAACCGATGCCACGAGGACCCCGGCTCGCGAGCGGCAAGCCAAGAGTATCCGGGTCTCCCCGTGGCGATCACGCACAGGAGGAGACATGAGCGCAGCACGCACCGCTGCCGTGATCGGTGGCGGCATCGCCGGGCCCGCGGTGGCCCTGGCGCTGCACAAGGCCGGCATCGAGACGACCGTCTACGAGCAGCACCCCGTCCGCGACAAGGCCGCCGGCGGCACCATCGCGCTGGCACCCAACGGGGTGGCCGCCCTGCACCTGCTCGGGGCCGGGAGCGCCGTCGAGGCGGCCGGCCAGCGGCTCGACCGGCAGATCATGACCCTGGGCGGGGACCGGCGCATCGAGCTGCCCGGACTGCCCGGCGCCGGACCCTACCAGGCGATCAGCCGGGCCGAGGTGTCCCGGATCCTGCGCGAGCTGGCGATCGGGCACGGCGTCCGCTTCGAGTACGGCAAACGGCTCACCGCCGCCCGAGAGAACGAACGGTCCGTCACGGCCGTCTTCGGCGACGGATCCGAGGCGACGGCCGATGTGCTCATCGGGGCGGACGGCGTGCATTCGGTGGTGCGGGGGCTGATCGATCCCGGGGCGCCCGGGCCCGCGTACACGGGAATGCTCGCCTTCGAGGGATGGGCGCCGGTCGGCGTGGAGAGCGACGAGCGGACGATGGTCTTCGCCTTCGGGGAACGCGCGTACTACCTCTACTGGGCCACGCCGGGCGGCGGCACCGGCTACGGCATCAACCTGCCGCAGCCCACGCCGATGTCGCTCACCGAGGCGCGGCGGGTGCCGGTCGCCGAGTGGATGACGGTGCTGCGCGAGACGTACCGGAACGACGTCCCCGGCGGCGCCCTGATCGAGGGCACCGATCCCGCGACCCTGCAGGTGAACGGCGCGCTGCACATCATGCCGCCGGTGCCGCACTGGCATCGCGGCCGGATGGTGCTGGTCGGCGATGCCGTGCACGCGCCGTCGAACAGCTCGGGGCAGGGCGCGTCCCTGGCCGTGGAGAGCGCGATCCAGCTCGCCCGGTGCCTGCGGGACGCCGGCGATGTGCCGGGGGCCTTCCGGGCGTACGAGAAATTGCGCCGCAGGCGGGTCGAAGGCATCGCCGCCCAGGCCGCGCGGGTCAATCGGACCAAGGCGCCCGGGGCGGTCGGCAAGGCGCTCATGCCGGTGCTCATGCGGCTGCTGCTGAAGACCGCCATGAAGCCGGAGCGGACGATGGCCCCGGCACTGCGCTACCGGATCGACTGGGACGAAAGGGTGGCGGCGTAAACCGCTGGACCGCCGGCGTCCGGCGCGCCATGCTGCGTCGCATGAGAAGCCGGCACGCCGTCATGATGCGCCCCCTCGCGGGGCCGTCCGGCGTGCATTAGCCACGAGTCCCCGCCCACGCGGCGGGGACTCTCCGGCTCGTGGGCGGGCGTGAGGAGCAGTCATGTCCTTCTTCGTCAGCACCGCGATTCCGTACGTCAACGCGGCCCCGCATCTCGGCCACGCCCTCGAGCTCGTCCAGGCCGACGTGCTCGCCCGGCAACGCAGGGCCCGCGGGGAGAAAGTGCGCTTCCTGACCGGCACGGACGACAACGCGCTCAAGAATGTGACCGCCGCGCGCCTGGCCGGCGTACCCGTCGGGCAATTCGTCGCCGCGAACGGTGACCGGTTCGCGGCGCTGAGGGAACCGCTGGGGTTGTCCTTCGACGACTTCGTGCGGACGTCGGAGGAACGGCATCGCGCCGGGGTCGCCGCGTTGTGGCGGCGTTCCGCGGGGGATTTCTACCGGCGCTCGTACGAGGGGCGCTACTGCCTCGGATGCGAGCAGTTCAAGGACAGCTGCGACGAGCATGACGCGCCGTTGGAGACCGTGCGGGAGGAGAACTGGTTCTTCCGGCTGAGCCGCTACGAGCAGCGCGTTCTCGCCCTGCTGGACGCCGGCACGGTCCGGGTCGAGCCGGCGGCGCGGCGCAACGAGGTGCTGGCCTTCGTGCGGGCCGGGCTGGCCGACATCAGCGTCTCCCGGCCCGCGGCCCGCGCCGGCGGCTGGGGCATCCCGGTGCCCGGCGATCCCGGCCAGGTGATCTACGTCTGGTGGGACGCGCTGGCCAACTATCTGACCGCCGGCCCCGCGGCCTGGGCGGACGCCACCGAGCGGGTGCACGTGATCGGCAAGGGGATCGTGCGCTTCCACGCCGTGCACTGGCTCGCGCTGCTGCTCGCCGCCGGGGAGCCGCTGCCGACCACGATCCTGGTGCACGACTATCTGACCGTGGGCGGCGCGAAGCTGGCGAAGAGCGCGGGCAACGCCGTCGATCCGCTGGAGCTGGTCGCGGCGTACGGGACCGATGCCGTGCGCTGGTGGCTGCTGCGCGACGTGGCCCCGCTCGGCGGCACGGATTTCACGGTCGAGCGGCTGATCCACCGGCACGACACCGACCTGGCGCACGGCGTCGGGAACCTGGTGCATCGGACGGTGACGCTGGCGCACCGGTACGGGGTGCGCTGTTCCGCCGACTCTCGCGGGGGACCGATCGGGCACGACTTCCGGGGGCAGTGCCTGGCGGTCCTCGATCTCGTCGCGCGCGGCAACCAGCTCGTCGAGACCGAGCGGCCGTGGCACCTGCCCGAACCGCGCCGCAGCGAGGTCATCGGCGAGCTGCTGGGGCTCTGCCGGGCGATCGTCGGACAGCTGACGCCGCTGCTGCCGGCCGCGGCGGACCGGCTGCGCGCGCAGGTGACCTTCCAGCAGCCGCCGCGCCCGGTCTTCCCGAAGCTGCGGCCATGATCGGGGGGCTTCCCCGGCACGGTAGCGTGGAGTCTCCCCCACGCAGCTTCCGGAGCCGTCATGGTGAAACGCCCCACGATCGCGGACATCGCCCGGCGTGCCGGGGTGTCCAAGGGCGCCGTGTCCTACGCGCTCAACGGCCAGCCGGGCGTCTCCGAGGCGACCCGGCAGCGCATCGTGGCGATCGCCCGGGAGATCGGCTTCAATCCCAACAGTGCCGCGCGGGCGCTCTCCGGGGCGAGCGCGCGGGCCGTGGGGCTGACCCTGTGCCGGCCGGCGCGGATGCTCAGCCTCGAGCCGTTCTTCATGGGCCTGATCAGCGGGTTCGAGCAGGAGCTGGCGGCCCGGTCGTACGCGCTCATGCTGCAGGTCGTGCCAAGCCCCGAGACCGAGATCGAGGTCTACCGCCGGTGGTGGGGCGAGCGCCGCGTCGACGGGGTGTTCGTCACCGACCTGCGGGAGAACGACATCCGCATCCCGGTGCTGGACGAGCTGCAGCTGCCCGCGGTCGTCATCGGCGGCCCCGGCGACACCGGGCGGCTGCCGCAGGTGCGCTCCGACAACGCCGGGCCGATCCGCGACGCCGTGGCGCATCTGATCGGTCTCGGACACCGGCGCATCGCCCGGGTCGGCGGGCCGCCCGAGATGGTGCACACGCAGGCGCGGACCCTGGCGTTCGCCGAGGCGTGCGCGGCGCTCGGGCTGCCGGCGGCCGTCACGGTGCCGTCCGACTACACCGGGGAGGAGGGCACGCGGGCCACGCGCACGCTGCTCTCCGGCCCGGACCGGCCGACGGCGATCATCTACGACAACGACGTCATGGCGGTGGCGGGGCTGTCGGTCGCCCAGGAGATGGGGCTGTCCGTGCCCGCCGACCTGTCGATCGTGGCGTGGGACGACTCGCCGCTGTGCTCGTTGGTGCATCCGCCGCTGACGGCGCTGACGCGGGACGTGACCGCTTACGGGGCACATGCGGCGCGGCAGCTCCTCGCCGCTGTCGCCGGGGAGCCGGTCGTGGACGCGGAGGAGATCCCGGCGCACCTGACGCCCCGGCTGAGCACCGCGCCGCCCCGGCCCTGACGACCGCGGCCCCGCTCGCTCCGGTCCGGATCCGATCGGCCGGCTCCGGACCGGGCGCCGCCGCCCGATCGCCCCGGTCCTGATCCGATCGGCCGGCTCCGGACCGGGCGCCACCGTCCGATCGCCCCGGTCGTGATCCGATCGGCCGGCTCGGGGCCGGTGACCCACCGGGACAGCCCGGCGGGTGCGCGCGGGGCGGGACCACCCGCCCGGCCGGGCGGCCGCCACGGTCGCCCCGGGGTTGCTTCTGCGGCGGTGGGGATGCGTACTCGGAAAAGAGCGTCCTTACCAGACCGTCCGGCCGTGCCGGGGCCGACAGGCCACACGTAACCTGTCCGGGGGACGATCGTTACGCCTCGTGGACCGTCCCTGTCAGCCCCTGCCCCACAGAGGATTCGTCACCGTGGCCGTGCCGCCCCTCGCGCGCCCTGCTTTTCTCACTGTCCCGCTGATCAGTGCCCTGGTGCTGGCCGCCGGCATCGCCGGGCTCCTGCCCGGGCTCGTCGCCGTCGCCGCCGGAGCCGGGCTCACAGCCGTCTTCGCGGCTGCCGTGCTGTGGCGCACCGCCCTGGCCATCCACCGCGACACCGGGGTCTTCGCCGCCTGCCGCGGCGCGGGCTTCGTCGGATGCGGCGCGCTCGGCCTGGCCCTGACCTGCGGCGTCCTGCTCTGGTACCCGCCGGGTGTCGCCTTCTGGACCCCGGGCGGCATCGTGGTGTCCAGCACCCTCTTCGTCCTCGGCACGATGTTGCTGCCCGGGGCGGCCACCACGATCACGACCCGGCTGCGGCGGCTCTTCGACGGGCTGGGGCTGGGGGTGAGCATCGGCTTCGCGGCGTACCTGCTGACGCCGATGCCCGAGACCCCACACTCGGCGCTGGCCTGCACCTTCATCACCGCGACGGCGATCTCCATGGTGATCGTCATCGTGCTGCGGGCGCGGGTGCACCGGGCGGCGGCGCTGCGCTGCGGCGCCGGCGTCGTCATGGCGATGATCGCCATGTGCATCATCGCCAACCTGGTGCTGTC
Source organism: Actinoplanes oryzae (assembly GCF_030757795.1). Lineage (GTDB taxonomy): Bacteria > Actinomycetota > Actinomycetes > Mycobacteriales > Micromonosporaceae > Actinoplanes. Next base: position 107,444 of record NZ_JAUQWH010000001.1, on the reverse strand, counting down.
GCACATCGGGGGCTGGCTGCCGCCGTTCTTCGCGCTCTTCATCGTGGCGGGTCTCACCCTGAGCGCCGAGGGCGGCTCGCGCCACGGCGACCCGGGCCGGCCCAGGCCCACCGGCCCCGACCAGTACCTGTCGAGCTACCCACTGCTCGCCGTCCCGGCCGCGGTCGGCGTGGGCGCCGCCGCGTTCCACCTGCTCGCGGTCGGCCAGTTCGACCGGTTCGCGATGGTCCTGGGCCTGTCCATGGTGGCCCTGCTCACCATGCGCGAGCTGCTCGTGGTCAAGGACATCCGCAACTACACGCGGCGCCTGATGACCAAGGAGGCCCACTTCCGGTCGCTGGTCGCCGGCGCCACCGACCTGACGCTCGTCCTCGACGACCGGCTCACCATCAAATGGCAGTCGCCGGCGGCCGCGCGGCTGTTCGGGCTGGCCGACAGCGAGGTCGTCGGCCGGACGTTCCTGGAGTTGATCCACCCCGACGACGCGCCGGATGCGCGGGCGGGCATCGAGGCGCTGCTCGAGGGCGAGCACCACGACGGCCCGCCGGCGCTGCTCAACGCCCGGCTGCGCGACGGGTACGGGATCTGGCGCGACACCGAGTCCACGGTGGCCGACCAGCGCGGCGTGCCCGAGGTGGCCGCGCTGGTGGTGCATGTGCGCGACGTCGGTGAGCGGCGTCATCTGGAGCGGACGCTGCACCGGCTCTCGTACACCGACCAGCTCACCGGTCTGGCCAACCGGCGCGCGCTCATGCGCGACCTGCTGGAGTTCCGGCGGCGGGCCGGGCAGCAGGGCACCCTGCTCGTCATCGACCTGCACGGGCTCGCCGAGACCAACGACAGCCGCGGCCGTGAGATCGGCGACACGGTGCTGATCGAGGTGGGCCGCCGCATCAAGGGCCTGCTCGGCGCCGACGACGTCGCGGCCCGGCTCGGCGGCGACGAGTTCGCGGTGCTCACGGCGGACGGCGCGGTCCTCGCCTACGCCCTCGCCACGCGCATTGTCACCGCGCTGGTCGAGCCCTACCAGCTGCCGGGCGCCATCGTCCAGCTGCACACCAGCATCGGCCTCGCCGAGCTGGCCGGCGGCAAGGACTCCGACGAGGTGCTGCGCCACGCCGACCTGGCCCGCCAGCGCTCGCGCCAGCTGGGCACCGACCGCGTCGAGTGGTACGACACCGACGTCGAGATCCAGCTGCACCGCCGCATGGACCTCGAACGCGAGCTCCTCGGCGCGGCCGACCGCGGCGAGCTCGACCTGGTCTTCCAGCCCGTCACGAGCCTGCGCGACCGCCGCCCCGCCGGCGTCGAGGCCCTGCTCCGCTGGCGCCACCCCCGGCTCGGCACGATCCTGCCCGTCGAGCTGCTGCCCATCGCCCGCGCGGTCGGCTGCGCGGCCGAGCTCGACGAATGGGTCCTCGACGCGGCCTGCCGCCACCTCGCCAGCTGGTCCCCCGGCGATGCCTGGCTGTCGGTCAACGTCGCCCCGCGCGAGCTGCTCACCGCCCGTTTCCCCGAGCACGTCGCGGAGATCCTCGCCCGGCACGCCATCGCCCCGGAACGCCTGATCATCGAGGTGCAGGAGACCTGGGTCGCCGAGGACGTCCCGGCGATCGTGGCCGCGCTGGCCGCCCTGCGCAAGCTCGGCGTCCGCGCGGCGCTCGACGACTTCGGCGCGGGCAGCGCGTCCCTCGCCCACCTGCGGCGCCTCCCGGTCGACATGCTCAAACTCGACCAGGCGCTGGTCAACCAGCCGCCCCAGCAGGGCACGACGCCCGCGGTGATCGACGTCGTGGTCAGCCTCGGCCGGCGCCTCGGCCTCGAGATCGTCGCGAAGGGCCTCGAGACCGAGGAGCAGATCGAGCGCGCGGCGCGGGCGGGGTGCCACTTCGGGCAGGGGTTCGCGCTGGGCCGGCCCGCGCCCGCCGAACGCACCGAGGCCTTCCTGGAGCATCACCGGGGGTAGGTCCGGCGGCGTGACCACTTCGGTCAGCGGGCCGGAGTGGTGGCCAGCAGCATCGCCGAGAGGGCCGTGCAGGCGGCCGCGCCGGCGAAGACGAGACCCGGCCCCGCATGCGTCAGCGACCACCCGAAGACCGCCCCGGCCACGATCGGCACCACCGTCTCCGCGGCCGCGCCGATGCTGGTCAGCGCGCCCTGCACCGTGCCCTGCTCGCCGGCGCCCACGTGGCGGGAGAGCCACGACTGGGCCGCGGCGCCGCCGACCGAGCCGAGCACGGCCACGGCCTGAACGACGCAGAGCAGCCACGGCTCCGACGCGACCGCTGTGGCGCCGAGCGTGCCGGCGCTGATCAGGGTGCCCGCCACGGCGGCGCGCTTGGCACCGAGCCGGCGCACGATCGGGGCGGTCGCGCGGGCTTGGAAGATCGCGCCGGCGAGGGCGGTCGCGGCCATGAGCAGCCCGATGCGGGCGGTGTTCCAGCCGAAGCTGGTGGCCAGGAAGAACGTCCAGATCGACTGGTGCGTCATCCGGGCGACGTCGGCCCACAGGCGGGCATGGGCGAGCCGGCCGAGCAGCGGCCGGCGCAGGACGCCCAGGACGGCGGCGACCGGGTTCGCCGTGCGCAGGGTCAGCGGGGTCGTGCGGTCGCCGGGGCGGGACTCGGGCAGGACGAACCAGCCGAACGCCACGTTGGCCAGCGACAGCGCCGCCGCCGCGTAGAACGGCAGGCGGACGTCGACGGCGCCGAGCAGGCCGCCGATCGTGGGACCGGCGACGAAGCCCAGGGCGAAGGCGGACCCGATCAGCGCGTACGCCCGGGCGCGGGCGTCGTCCGCCGTGACGTCCGCGACGTACGCGTTGACCACCGTGGTCGTCCCGGCGCACGCCCCGGCGAGGGCGTGCACGACCAGCAGTGTCCACGGGCCGGTCGCGGTGGCGTGGGCCAGCCAGTCGACGCCGAGGCACGCCAGCGACGCGAGCAGGACGGGCCGCCGGCCGTAGCGGTCGGCCAGCCGCCCGAGCAGCGGGGCGACGGCGAACTGCAGCAGCCCGAAGGTCGAGCCGAGCAGCCCGGACCAGAGCACGGCCGCGGCGGGATCCGCGGTGACGGCCGTCATGAGGGCCGGCACGATCGGCACGATCAGGCCGAGCCCGAGCATGTCGACGAAGACGGTGACGAGCAGGAAGGAGAGGGCGGGTGCCCGGCGCATGGGTACTCCTGAGTCGGGAGAGGGCTGGGCCCCCTCGCGACTCACGACCGGCTGTCCTACCTGACCGACCGACCGCAGGCACGGAGGATCAGACTATGTGGCCTGTCAAATGGTTTTTATCGGACGGCTGCCGACGGTCTTCGGAGCATCCCGCTGAGCCGCGCCGCCGCTCAGCCGCCCGCGACCGACGGCAAGATCTGGATCTCCGCCCCCGCGCTCACCGCCGTCTCCTGTCCCCCGGTCCGCCGTGCGTCCTCCCCGTCGACGTAGACGTTCACATAGCGCCGGACCTCGCCCCTCTCGTCGCGCACCCGCCGCTCCAACTGCGGCCACCGCGCCCCGATCTCGTCCAGCACCGCACGCAGCGACCCCTCGGCCGCCACCGCGAGGCGTGACTCCCCGCCCGCCTCGGCGCGAAGCACCCCGGGCACCAGGACCGTCGGCATCAGACGGCCACTGCCCGCACGCAGAGCACGTCGGGCAGATGCGCGGCCACCGTGCTCCACGTCTCACCCTCGTCACGGCTCGCGAAGACCTCCCCCGCCCGGCTGCCGAAGTAGACGCCCGCGGGATCGGCGTTGTCGGTGCACATGGCGTCGCGGAGGACCACCGGGTAGTACGGGTCCTGCGGGAGCCCCGACTCCTGCGCCTGCCATGTGTCGCCCGCGTCGGTCGACCGGAAGACCCGGCACCGCAGGTCGACGGGCTCGCGCCGGCTGTCCGCGACGAGCGGGAAATTCCACAGCGTGCCGCCGCGGGCCGGGTGGGCGACGATCGGGAAGCCGAAGTCGGCGGGCAGCGTGTCCGCGATCGACTGCCAGCTGTCGCCGCCGTCGGTCGAGCGGTAGACGCCATGATGATTCTGCGCGTAGAAGCGGTCCGGATCCGTGGCGTCGCGGGCGACCTTGTGGACGCACTGGCCGAACTCGGGCCACGGATCGGGCAGGAAGTAGGCCTTGATGCCCTGGTTGGCCGGCGCCCAGGTCTCGCCGCCGTCCGTGGTGCGGTAGACCCCGCCGGCGGACATGGCGACGAGCAGCCGCAGCGGGTCGGTGGGGTGCGGCAGGATGGTGTGGATGGCCTGGCCGCCGAAGCCCGCGCCCCACTCCGGGCGGTGCGGGTGGTCCCACAGGGCGCGGATCAGCTCGAAGGAGAAGCCGCCGTCCGTCGACCGCCACAGCGCGGACGGCTGCGTGCCGGCATAGACGACGCCCGGCTGGTCGGGGCCGGCCGGCGCCAGCTGCCACACGCGCTCGACGGAGGCGTCGGCGTCGGCGGGGAAGGCGAGCGGGGCCTTGCCGGGCTCCTGCCAGGTCTTGCCGAGATCGTCCGTCACGGCGATGCTCGGCCCGAAATGGGAGCTGTCGAAGCCCGCGAGCACGCGGACGGTGGGCCCTCGGGTGTCGAACGCGACCGAGTAGACGCCGAGGCCCGCGTGGTGTGCCGGGCTGACCTCCCAGCTGCGCCGGTCGTTGGTGCTGGTGGCCAGGAAGAGGCCCTTCTGAGTGCCGATGGCGAGGTGAACTGTCATGCGGGCAGTATCCGCCGGGGGTACGACAGAACCGGGCGACGCGAGTGCGAGGATGGGAATGTGAGCAGGAAACCCGTCTTCCGCGTACGCCGGTCCGGCGCACTCGTCATCGCCGCCGTCATCGCGTTCGTGGGCGCCGTGCCCTTCGCCGGCGCCAGGTGGGAGCTCGCGCCGCTGCTGCTGATCCCCCTCGCCGTCGTCGTCTGGGCGTGGCGGGCCGGCACCGACGTGACGCCCGAGGGGCTGAAGGTGCGGGCGCTCTTCGGCAGCACCGAGGTGCCGTGGAGCCGCATCATCGAGCTGGCGCCGGACGCCAACGGCCGCATCCAGGCCCTGCTCAACGACGGCAACTCGCTGGAGCTGACCGCCGTGACCAAGGACAACCTTTCCGCCGTGCTGGCCGCCGGCGGGCAGGAGCTCAATAACCCTCCGTCACCTCATTGAGCAGGGGCTCCCCGGCCGCACAGCGCCGAATCTGGTCGCCCGCCAGCGCATAGGCCCGGGGCAGCAGGCCGGTGACGGTGCCGCCGATGTGCGGCGTGATCAGGACGTTCGGCAGCTGCCAGAGCGGGTGCCCCGGCGGCAGCGGCTCGGGGTCGGTGACGTCGAGCGCCGCGGAGATCCGGCCGGTCGCCAGCTCGGTGACCAGCGCCGCAGTGTCGGCAACCGGACCGCGGGCGGCGTTGATGAGCAGGGCGCCGTCCGGGAGCGCCGCCAGGAACGCCGCGTCGACCAGCCCCCGGGTCTGCTCGGTCAGGGGCACGAGCAGCACGACCACCTCGGCGTCGGGCAGCAGCCGGGGCAGCTCACCGACCCCGTGCACGCCCTGCTCCGGCCGGGCGGTGCGCGCCACGCGGGTGATGCTCACCCCGAACGGCGCCAGGTGCTCCTCGACCGCCCGCCCGATCGAGCCCGCGCCCACGATCAGCACCCGCTTGCCGGTCAGCTCCGGCGTCGCCCGCAGGGTCTCCCACTCGCCGCGCGCCTGCGCCCGGGCCAGCGCCGGGAACTGCCGCAACGAGCTGATCGCCGCGCCGACGACCCACTCGGCGACCGGCTTGTCGTGGACGCCACGCGCGTCGCAGAGGCGTACCCCCTCGGGCACTTGATCCACCCACGCGTCCGCGCCGGCGGACAGCAGCTGGACCACCCGCAGGCCGGTGAATTTGGGCAGCTGCTCGGCGGCCCGCGCGACCGACCCGAAGGGCGGCACCCAGAACTCGACGTCGGCGGGATCGGACGGCCAGCTCGTGGCGTCGCGGCAGACCTCCACCTCGACGCCGTCGGGCAGCTCTCCCAGCAGGCCGCGGCCCCGCTCGTGCGCGATCCAGACCTTCACCCGATGAACGGTAGTCCGCTCCGGCGCCCCCGTCCCGCGGGTGTGCCGGACGTCCCAGCGGGCGCGGCTACCCTGGTCTGGTGATTAAGGGACGCGTGTTCGGGACTCTCGTCGCCGTGCTCGGGCTGATGACCGCGTGCAGCTTCGGGCCGCCCGACCCGGACGTCGCCGGCGAGCCGCCGAACCTGCCCAAGCCCTCCGTCTCGGCCGGGGCGGGCGACAGCGGCAGCGACGAGGGCAGCCAGGAGGTCGCCGTCACGGTCCTCGCCAAGGGGCTGGAGATCCCGTGGGGCATCGCCTTCCTGCCCGACGGCACGGCCCTGGTCACCGAGCGCGACAGCGCCCGCATCCTCGAGGTCGGCCCGGAGTCGGACGCCGACGGGCTCGAGGTCGCCGAGGTCCAGCAGATCACCGGCGTCGCGACCGGCGGCGACAGCGGGTTGCTGGGCATCGCCGTGTCGCCGAAGTACGACACCGACCGGACCGTGTTCGTCTACTACACCACGGACAAGGACAACCGGGTCGCGAAACTCCAGCTCAAGGGGGAGCCCGAGCCGATCCTCACGGGCATCCCCCGCTCGCGCAACGACAACGGCGGCCAGCTGGCGTTCGGGCCGGACGGCTATCTCTACGTCACGACCGGCGACGCCACGAAGGGCACCCAGGCGCAGAACGCGAAGAGCCTCGGCGGCAAGATCCTGCGCATCACCACGGACGGCAAGCCCGCCCCCGGCAACCCGGTGAAGGACTCGCCGGTCTGGTCCTCCGGGCACCGCAACGTGCAGGGCATCGCATGGGACTCGGGCAAGCGGATGTACGCGAGCGAGTCCGACCAGCCCACGTCCGGCGAGCTGAACGTCATCCAGAAGGGCAAGAACTACGGCTGGGCGGCGGCGGACGGCAAGTCGGCCGATGCCAAGTTCACCAATCCGCTGGTCACGTGGCCGATCGCGGAGTCGTACTGCGCGGGGGTCGCCGTCCTCGACCGGATGATCGCGACCGCCTGCCTCGGCGGCAAGCGGCTGTGGGTCACGCAGGTCACCGGCACCGGGACGCTCATCGGGCAACCCCAGCAGCTGCTCGACGGCGAGTTCGGCCGGCTGCGCGCTCTGGTCGCCGCGCCCGACGGCTCGCTGTGGGCGACCACCTCCAACCAGGAGCCGGGCGGCACCCCCGAGGAGGAGGACGACCGCATCATCCGGCTGGTCTTCTCCAGTGGCGGCGCGGGCCGGAGTTAACCCGCGTAACAGTTTGGGGGTCGACGCCCAGGGGCACGGAAACGGCTGACCATGACTACGCACATCGCCAGGATCACCGCCGCGGCAGGCCGCGTGTGGCGCCATCGCTGGACCCACCGTCTCCGCATCTGGGCCGCCGTGCTCCTCGTCAGCCTCACCGGCGTGGTCGTCGGCACGATGCTGCTGGCCCACTCCGAGGTCGCGGTCGGGCCGTTCCGCGCCGACATGTCGGTCACCCCGTCCGTCCAGGGCGGCACCGAGATCGACATCCCGCCGCTCGGCTCCCTGCACCTGGACAGCCACGACGGCCCGATCCACCTCAAGGTCGACCTGGGCTCGCTCGACCAGGAGCGCACCGAGGCCCTCGTCGACGACCCCACCGCCATCAGTACGGTCGGCCAGTCCGCCGTCGACGACGTGACCCAGGGTGTGCTCAAGCTCGGCCTGCGCGCCCTCGGAGCGGCGATCGTGTGCGCGCTGCTGCTGTCCGCCCTGATCTTCCGCAACATCCGCCGGGTCGCGGCCGCGGGCGTCCTCGCCCTGATCGTCACCGGCGGCAGCCTCGGCCTGGCCGCGGGCACCATCCGCCCCAAGTCGATCAGCGAGCCACGCTACGAGGGCCTCCTGGTCAACGCGCCCGCCGTCGTCGGCGACGCGCGCCGCATCGCGGACAACTACGGACGGTACGCCGACCAGCTCGCCGAGCTCGTCAGCAACGTCAGCCGCATCTACACCACGGTCTCGTCGCTGCCTGTGCAGCCGGCCGGCAACACCACGCGCATCCTGCACATCTCCGACATGCACCTCAACCCCGCCTCGTGGGGCGTGATCAAGACCGTCGTCAAGCAGTGGGACATCGACGCGGTGATCGACACCGGCGACATGGTCGACTGGGGGACGAGCGCCGAGACCACGTACGTGAACAACATCGCGCAGGTCGGGGTGCCGTACATCTACGTCCGGGGCAACCACGACTCCACCGCGATCCAGGCCGCCGTGGCCCGCCAGAAGAACGCGAAGGTCCTGGACAACACCACCGTCACCATCGGCGGGCTGACCATCGCGGGCATCGGCGACCCCGAGTTCACTCCGGACAAGAGCGAAACCCCGCCCCCGGACAGCGCCGACGAGCTGATCGGCAACCCGCTGATCGCCGCGGGCGACCGCCTGGCCGCCACGATCCGCGGATCCCAGAGCAAGGTCGGCGTCGCCCTCGTGCACGACCCGGCCATGGCGCCGCCGCTGGCCGGCACGGTGCCGCTCGTGCTGGCCGGGCACAAGCACCACCGCGAGGTGAGCGAGCTGCCGGCCTGGAATCCCGCCCCGGCCGGCTCCGCGTCCTCCGCCCCGGTCGCCCCCTCCGCCCCGGCCGCCTCGACCGGCGCGGCCGATTCCTCCGCCGCCGCGGCCGAGCAGACGCTGCTCATGGTGCAGGGCTCGACGGGGGGCGCGGGGCTGCGCGGCCTCGAGGGCGAGGAGCCGACGCCGCTGGCGATGTCGGTGCTCTACTTCGACGAGCAGCAGGCCCTCAAGGCGTACGACGACATCACCCTGGGTGGCACCGGCGAGTCGAACGTCGAGGTCCAACGCAACGTGATCGGCATCAACGACCCCGAGCCGACGACCAACCCCTCCGTCAGCACCGGCGTCACCCCCGTGCAGCCCAGCCCCCAGCTCAGCCGATAGCCGTCGGCGCCCCGGTCCCCGGCCGGAACGACAGCGGCGCCCCGACATGGTGTCGGGGCGCCGGATGGCCGTCGTGATGCCCGGGAGCGGATCGAGCGCGGTCGGCGCCGCTCGCGGGCCAGGTCACGATCAGCCCACACCGTATCCGACGAGGCGCCCGGAGCTGGCACGGCTGCGCGAGGAGGCCCCTGCCTGACCCCACGCCCTGGACGAGCCGACGATCGTGGTGCCCGAGCCGGCCGGCCGGGAGCCGATGCTGTCCGAGCGGATCCTCGCCGCCCTGCCGACCACGGTCACGACCCGGCGCGGCCAGCGCCGATCGGGCCGGGCTCAGCTCGGACGAGCCAGGACCGGCTGAGCCCATGCCGTGATCCCGGCAAGGACGTCTCCGTGCTGCGCCGCATCGGCAACCGAGTCAGCTGAGACGGGCCAGGATCAGCTCGCGCACCGTCTTGGCGTCCGCCTGTCCGCGCGTGGTCTTCATGACCGCGCCGACCAGGGCGCCCGCCGCGGCCACCTTGCCGTCGCGGATCTTGGCGGCGATGTCGGGGTTGGCGGCGATGGCCTCGTCGACGGCCGTCTGGAGCGCCCCCGTGTCGGAGACGACCTCGAGCCCGCGGGCGCTCATGACCTGGGCCGGGTCGCCCTCGCCGGCCACGACGCCCTCGAGCACCTGGCGGGCCAGCTTGTCGTTGATCTTGCCCTCGTCGACCAGCGCCTGCAGCTGGGCGACCTGCGCCGGGGTGGCCCCGACGGCGGCCAGCTCGACGCCGGTCTCGTTCGCGCGGCGGGCGAGCTCGCCCATCCACCACTTGCGGGCACCGGCCGGGCTCGCCCCCGCGGCGATGGTCTCCTCGATCAGCTCGACGGCGCCGGCGTTGGCCACCGACTGCATGTCGACCTCGCTGATGCCCCACTCCTCGCGCAGGCGGGCACGCTTGACGCTCGGCTTCTCGGGGAGGGCGGCCTTGAGCTCGGCGACCCACGCCGGGTCGGGCGCGATCGGCACGAGGTCGGGCTCGGGGAAGTAGCGGTAGTCGGTCGCCGTCTCCTTGGAGCGCCCCGGGCGGGTGTCGCCCGTGTCCTCCTGGAAGTGGCGGGTCTCCTGCAGGATCGAGCCGCCGGCGTCGAGGATGCCCGACTGGCGGATGATCTCCGACCGGACCGCCCGCTCGACCGAGCGCAGCGAGTTGACGTTCTTGGCCTCGGTGCGGGTGCCCCACTCCTCGCCGGGCTTGTTGAGCGAGGTGTTGACGTCGCAGCGCAGCGAGCCCTGCTCCATCCGCACGTCGGAGACGTCGAGCGAGCGGATGATGTCCCGCAGCTCGGTCACGTAGGCCCGGGCGACCTCGGGGGCGCGCGCGCCGAGACCGGTCACCGGCTTGGTGACGATCTCGACCAGCGGGATGCCGGCCCGGTTGTAGTCGACCAGCGACTCGGTGGCCCCGTGGATGCGGCCGGTGGCGCCACCCACGTGCAGCGACTTGCCGGTGTCCTCCTCGAGGTGCACCCGCTCGATCTCGATGCGGAACGTCTCGCCGTCCACCTCGACGTCGACATAGCCGTCCACGCACAGCGGCTCGTCGTACTGCGAGGTCTGGAAGTTCTTCGGCATGTCCGGATAGAAGTAGTTCTTCCGGGCCATCCGGCACCAGGAGGCGATGTCGCAGTTGAGCGCGAGGCCGATGCGGATCGTGGCCTCGATGCCGGCCCGGTTGGCGACCGGCAGGGCACCGGGCAGGCCCAGGCACACCGGGCAGACCTGGGTGTTGGGCTCCGCGCCGAACTCGGTCGGGCACCCGCAGAACATCTTGGTGTTCGTGCCGAGCTCGACGTGCGTCTCCAGGCCGATCACCGGCTCGTAGCGGGCGATGGCGTCGTCGTAGGTGGGCAGCACGGTCGTACTCATGCGTGGACTCCTGGTGACTGCGAGATCCGACGGAACAAGCTTAGGGAGCGGGTCCGACAAGAATCCGCTCGATTTCGGACCTCCCGGGTGTGGCCTGCGCCGCACCTGGGCGATCAGCGACTGAGAGCGACCTCCCGGGCGAGCGCCCAGGAGATCAGCGGCGGGGCGACCTGCCGGGCGAAGACTGCTCCGCACCCGGAAGATCGGCTACTGAGGGCAACCTCCCGGGCGAGAACTGCGTCGCGCCCGGGAGGCCGGCGGCTCAGAGCTCCGGAGGGGTGAACGTGCCGACCGCCGACTCCAGCGCCGCGGCGACCCGGTACATCCGGTCGTCGGCCATCGTCGGGGCCATGACCTGCAGACCGACCGGCAGACCCTCGGACAGCCCGCAGGGCACCGAGATCGCCGGCCCGCCGTACAGGTTGGTCGGGATCGTGTAGAGGTCGGCCAGATACATCTGGTAGGGATCGGAGGTGCGCGACCCGAACGGGAACGCCACGAACGGCGTGGTCGGCGAGATCAGCACGTCGACCTGCTCGAACGCCTTGGTGAAGTCCCGGGTGATCAGCGTGCGCACCTTCTGCGCCTGACCGTAGTACGCGTCGTAGTAGCCGCTGGACAGCGCGTAGGTGCCCAGGATGATCCGGCGCTTGACCTCGGGGCCGAAGCCGGCCTCGCGGGTCAGCGACATGACCTCCTCGAGCGAGCGGTTGCCGTCGTCCCCGACCCGCAGGCCGTAGCGGACGCTGTCGAAGCGCGCCAGGTTGGACGACGCCTCGCTCGGGGCGATCAGGTAGTAGGCCGGCAGCGCGTACTCGAAGTGGGGGCAGGAGATCTCGACGACCTCGGCACCCAGCTTGACCAGCGCCTCGACCGACTCGCGGAAGGCCGCCGTGACGCCGGCCTCGGCGCCCTCGCCGCTGAACTCCTTGACCAGGCCGAGCTTGACCCCGGTCAGGTCACCCGTCGCGCCCCGGCGGGCGGCCGCCACGACGTCCGGCACCGGCTGCGGGATCGAGGTCGAGTCGCGCGGGTCGTGCCCGGCGATGGCCGCATGCAGCAGGGCCGCGTCCTCGACCGTCCGGGCGCACGGGCCGGGCGTGTCGAGCGACGACGAGAAGGCGATGAGCCCGTAGCGCGAGGTGCCGCCGTACGTCGGCTTGGCGCCGACCGTGCCCGTGACGGCGCCGGGCTGGCGGATCGAGCCGCCGGTGTCCGTGCCGATGGCGAGCGGGGCCTCGTAGGCGGCCAGCGACGCGGCGCTGCCACCGCCGGAACCGCCGGGGATGCGCCCGAGGTCCCACGGGTTGTTGGTCGGGCCGTAGGCCGAGTATTCGGTCGACGAGCCCATCGCGAACTCGTCCATGTTGGTCTTGCCCAGCGAGACCGTGCCGGCGGCGCGCAGCCGCTCGACGATGGTCGCGTCGTAGGGCGGCTTCCAGCCCTCGAGGATCTTCGACGCGGCGGTGGTCGGGACGCCGCGGGTGGCGATCACGTCCTTGACCGCGACGGGCACGCCGGCCAGCGGCCCGAGCTCCTCGCCCCGGCTCCGCTTGGCGTCGACCTCGGCGGCGGCGGCGAGCGCGCCCTCCCGATCGACGTGCAGGAAGGCGTGCACGCGCTCGTCGACGGCGGCGATGCGGTCGAGGTGCGCGGTGGCGACCTCGACGGCGGAAGCCTCGCCGGAGGCGATCAGTCCGGCGATCTGCACCGCCGTCATCTTGGTGACGTCACTCACGGCGGTCACTCCTCCTCGTCGAGGATGCGGGGCACCCGGAAGCGGCCCTCGGCGGCGTCGGGGGCGCCTGCCAGCACGTCCTCCTGCTTGAGGGACGGCTGCACGACATCGTCGCGGTAGACGTTCGTCAGCGGCACGGAGTGCGAGGTGGGCGGGATGTCGTCGGCGGCCACATCACCGATCCGGGCGACCGACTGCAGAATGACGTCGAGCTGGCCGGCGAACCTGTCCAGCTCCTCGTCGGTCACGGCGAGCCGCGACAGGCGCGCGAGATGCGCGACCTCTTCGCGGGAGATGGCGGCCATCGTGCCCCCTGGGTGCTCGGTGATGCGGACCTGGAAATTCTATTCAGCCCGGCGAGCGGTTTGTCGCGCGGCTCCCCTGGTCTGTGGATAACCCCGGGCCTGTGGATAACTCCGGGCGCGGCCCCGCGCCTCTGTGAGACTTCAGGTCGCCGCCAGCGCTCCGGGGTCCCGGCCGGGTCGCAGGGGGCGATACCGGGCCAGCCAGTCGTCGAAGTCCGCCGCGGGCATCGGCCGCGCGTGAAACCAGCCCTGCGCGGCATGACACCCATCGGCGGCCAGCAATCGCCAGGTCCGTTCGTCCTCGACCCCCTCGGCCACGACGCGCAGTCCGAGCGACGCGGCCAGGTCGATGACGGACCGCACGATCGCGGCATCCCCGTGATCGACGGCCATCCCCAGCACGAACGAACGATCGATCTTTACCTCGGAGATCGGCAGCCGCCGCAGATGCTGCAGAGAGGAGTAACCGGTGCCGAAATCGTCGAGCGAGATGGCCACCCCGAGCCGGTCCAGGCGGGTGATCGTGTCCAGCACCCGATGCGGGTCCGCCATGAGCGCACTCTCGGTGATCTCCAGTTGGAGCAGGTCGGCCGGGACGGCGTACGCCTGGAGCAGGTCGTGAATCTCCCCCGCGATGCCGGGCGTGTGCAGGTCCCGGACGCTCACGTTGACCGAGGCCCGCAGCGGCCGGCCGGCCGCGCGCCAGACGGCGAGCTGCTCGACGACCTCCCGCAGCACTCGCGCGGTGAGCATGCGCATCACCGGGGTCTGCTCGACGACCCGCAGCAGCTCCTCGGGGCCGACCATGCCGCGCTCCGGATGCCGCCAGCGCAACAGCGCCTCGACGCCGACCACCTCGCCGGTCGCGATGGCGATCTGCGGCTGGTAGAAGAGCATGACGCCGGTGTCGTCGCCGCGCAGCGCCTCCCGCAGGTCGGCGAGGAGCGCCAGATCGGGCGCGGGGTGATCGGCGTCCCGGGTCCAGACGGCCATCGGGGCGCCGCGGCGCTTCGCGTCGTACATCGCGGCCTCGGCCTGGCGGAGCAGGGTCTCCCCGTCCCCGCCGCGCTCGGGCCCGAGCGCGATCCCGATCGTCGCGCTGACCCCGACCGGCAGCCCGTCCAGCGCGAAGGGCGTCCCCAGCACGTCGGCCAGATGAGCGGCGATCCGGCGGGCGGTCGCGGGTCCGTCCACCCGCGTCGCCAGCACGGCGAACTCGTCACCCCCGAGCCGCACGACAAGATCATGCGACGGTACGGACTCGGCGAGCCGCCGCCCCGCCTCGACGAGCAGCCTGTCGCCGACGGCGTGGCCGAGCGCGTCGTTCACGGTGCGGAAACGGTCGAGATCGAGCAGCAGCAGGGCCATCTGCCAGCGCGGATCCACCAGCCCGGCGGAGGCCTGCAGCGCTCGCCTGTTCGGCAGGCCGGTCAGCTCATCGGTGCGCGCAGCACGCTCGAACTCCCCGGCCGAGCGAACCATCCGGTGCACCGCGTGCAGGGCCAGCAGGACCAGCGGGACCACCGCGATCCCGACCCGCGCGGCAGCGAGCACCACGGGACCGAGCAACAGCAGCGCCGCACTGGCGAAGAGCTCGGTACCCCAGCGTTGCGGGCGACGCGGGCGACGCGGGCGACGCGGGCGACGCGGGCGACGCTGCTCCACCAGGAGCTTGGCGGCGAGCACATCGACCATCCACCGTACGGTGAGCCAGACGCCGGCCGCGGCGACGGTGAGCAGCGCGTCCCTCCAGTCCGGCCCGGCGACGCCCCGCCAGCCCGCCAGTGCGGCCATCCACGCCGTGGCCCCGAGCGCGCACGCCTGCTGGAAGGCGAGGTAGAGCGCCCGGCGCGCGGAGTGCCGCATCCGGACCCCGGCCACGGCCAGCGCGGCGAGCTGCACGGCGACGGCCGGGACGTAGCCCCAGGCGAGCACGATGCCGAAGGTGAAGCAGATGGAGGGCAGGACCACCGAGCTGACGCGCCGGTTGGCGAGCACGTAGGGCCGGGTGTCCACGGCGAGCGCGAGGACGGCCATGACCCAGAAGGCGGGCGGGAGGGCGGCGAATACCCCGGGGAAAGCCGCCCAGAGGACCCCGTCGGCGACCACGGCGCATCCGACGGCGGCCACCATGCCGCGGCGGGCGGCTTGGGCACGCCGATCGTCCAGCATGGACCTGCGCAACTGTGCGGCGCCCATGCGACCTCCACGATGGCGTCGACCGACCGATCACCCCACCATAGATCGAGATACACAAAACCAGGCGAAACCGACTTGTCGTTATCGAAACGGCATATGCGTTCCCGCTGGACATCAAACAAAGATCACCCGTTGGGGTTCGCCGCCGACCGCGCTTCCGGGCGTCGCGACAGCCCTGCCAGGACGCCGCGACGCCGCCCGGGCACGAGGGAGCCGGCCGACTGCGCGCCAGGTTCCGAGCCGCGTGAGTGCGGGGGCAGAGGGCAGGCCGTGGCGCCTGCCCCGGCCTCCCTCACCTCGGGGTGGTCACTCGTCCTGCGGCTCGGACGCTTCGGGCTCCTGCTTCGCGGGCTTCTTCTCCTTCTTCGCGGGCTTCTCCTTCTCCGGCTCGGGCGCGATCTCCGCCACCGCACGGGCGGCGTCGGGGCCGTCGGCCAGCAGGACCGCGAAGCCCTCCTCGTCGAGGACCGGCACCCTCAGCTGGAGCGCCTTGTCGTACTTGCTGCCGGGGTTGTCGCCGACCACCACGAAGCCGGTCTTCTTGGAGACCGAGCCGCTCACCTTGCCGCCGCGGGAGGTGACGGCCTCGGTCGCGGCGTCGCGGGAGTGGGAGGCGAGGGTGCCGGTGACGACGACGGTCAGGCCCTCGAGCGGGCGGGGACCCTCGTCGGTGCGCTCGTCGGCCATCCGCACGCCGGCCTCGCGCCACTTGCGGACGATGTCGCGGTGCCAGTCGACCGCGAACCACTCACGCAGGCTGTCGGCGATCGTCGGGCCCACGCCCTCCACCTCGGAGAGCTCCTCGGCCGTCTCCTTGGCCACCGCCTCCTCGATCGCCTCCATGGCGCCGAACTGGCGGGCCAGCGCCTGCGCGGCGGTCGGGCCCACGTGCCGGATCGAGAGGGCGACGAGCACGCGCCAGAGTGGGCGGCCCTTGACCTCGTCGAGGTTCTCGAGGAGCTTGGTCGCGTTGCTGCCGAGGCTGCCGTCCTTGTTGACGAAGAAGGGCGAGCGGGCCAGGTCGTCGGCAGTGATCCCGAAGAGGTCGCCCTCGTCGGTGATGATGCCGGAGTCGAGCAGCGCCTGAGCCGCCTTGTAGCCCAGCACCTCGATGTCGAAGGCGCCCCGTCCGGCCAGGTGGAAGACCCGCTCCCGCAGCTGGGCCGGGCACGAGCGGGTGTTGGGGCACCGGATGTCGATGTCGCTCTCCTTGGCGGGAGCGAGCTTGGTTCCGCACGCGGGGCAGACCGTCGGCATGACGAACTGGCGGGCGTCGCCGGGACGCAGGTCGATCACCGGGCCGAGCACCTCGGGGATCACGTCGCCCGCCTTGCGGAGCACGACCGTGTCGCCGATCCAGACGCCCTTGCGCTCCACCTCGCGGGCGTTGTGCAGCGTGGCCAGCGCGACGGTGGACCCCGCCACGCGCACGGGCTCCAGCACCGCGAAGGGCGTCACGCGTCCGGTCCGGCCGACGTTGACGTCGATGTCCAGGAGCTTGGTGGTGACTTCCTCGGGCGGGTATTTGTAGGCGATGGCCCAGCGGGGCGCGCGGCTGGTCGAGCCGAGGCGGCCCTGGATGGCCACCGAGTCGACCTTGATCACCACGCCGTCGATCTCGTGCTCGACGTCGTGCCGGTGCTCGGCGTAATAGTCGATGTATTCGCGGACGCCGGCCATGTCCTGGACCCGCTGCCACCGCTCGCTGGTGGGCAGCCCCCACGCCTTCAGCGCCTCGTAGGCATGCGACTGCGAGTCGGGCGTGAACCCCTGGCGCGCGCCGATGCCGTGCACGACCATCCGCAGGCCACGAGTCGCGGTGATGCGGGGATCCTTCTGCCGGAGGCTGCCGGCGGCGGCGTTGCGCGGGTTGGCGAAGGGCGCCTTGCCCTGCTCGACCAGCGAGGCGTTGAGATCGGCGAAGGCGGACACCGGGAAGTAGATCTCCCCACGCACCTCCAGCAGATCGGGCGGGTTGTCGCCGCTCAGCCGCTCCGGGATCTCGCGGATCGTGCGCACGTTGGGCGTGACGTCCTCGCCGGTGCGCCCGTCGCCACGCGTCGCGCCGCGGACCAGGCGACCCTTCTCGTAGGTGAGGTTGATGGCCAGCCCGTCGACCTTGAGCTCACAGATGTAGTCCACCGGGCCGCCGGCGTCACGCTCGGTGCGCTCCGCCCAGGTGGCAAGCTCCGCGGCGTCGAAGACGTTGTCGAGGGACATCATCCGCTCGGCGTGCTCCACCGCGGTGAAGAGCGTGGAGAAGGTGCCGCCCACGTTCTGCGTCGGCGAGTCGGGGGTGCGCAGGGCCGGGAACTGCTGCTCCAGCGCCTCGAGCTCGCGCAGCAGCTTGTCGAAGTCGGCGTCCGGGATGGCCGGCGAGTCCAGCACGTAGTAGCGATATTGGTGACCACGCACCTCGTCGCTCAGCTCGGCATGCCGCCCCGCCGCCTCGGGCGTGGGCTCGGCCCCGGCGGCCGCGATCTGAGCGGCGCTCGGCTGCGCCACGGCGAGCTCGTCACCCGCGGGCGTCCCGGCATCAGCGGACTGCTCCGCGGGCGCCGGGACCTCCGTCTGAGCGGCGCTCGCCTCGGCAAGCTCGTCGCCCGCGGGCGTCTCGGCATCAACGGACTGCTTCTCAGGCACCGGGACCTCCGTGTTTCGTCTTCGAGAGGCACGTTAGTCGTCCCCTACGACAAAACCGCTGACCCGGCCCGGGAGCACGCCCGCGCCGAGGGATTTGTCGGGGCCGTGGTCGCGTACGGTATGGCAAATGGCGCAATGGCTGGCAGCGGGCCTGGTGGTCCTGGTCGTGGCGGGTGCAGCCGTGGTCTGGCGCCGGCGCCGGGCTGCCGAACGGCCCACCCGCGGCGACATCTGGTGGGCCGACGTACCCTTCGCCCGTGGCCGCGGCGCGAAACTGCGGCCGTGCCTGGTGCTGCTCAACAATCGCCACGGCGTCGTCGTGCTCAAGATCACCAGCCAGGACAAGAGCCACCGGCGCGACCACATGCGGATTCCGACGCGCCACTGGGACCGGCACGCCGCCCACGACTCGTACCTCAACCTCGGCGAGCCGATCCTGGTTCGGCACACCGCCTTCCAGCGACGGGCGGGCACGGCCGCCTGGACAGTACGCCGGCAGGTGCGCACGCGACGCGACCTCGCCGGATCACGGCTCCGCGAGCTGGCGCGCCGTCACCACACGAGGCAGAACGGGTGACCGACGGGGTCGGCGTACACCCGGAAGGTCTCGCCGCCCCCGTCCAGCCGCTTGCCGCCCGCCGCGAGCACCCGCTCCTCGGCCTGCTCGACGTCGGTGACCCGGACGTCCAGATGGAACTGCTGCGGCCGGTCGTGATCGGGCCACCGCGGAGGCAGCAGATCGGGCGCCTTCTGGAACGACAGGCTCGGAGCGTCCGAATCGGTGCGGATGGTGACCCAGCCGTCCTCGTCGTGGACGACATGCATGCCGAGCAGCTCGCCGTAGAAGCCGGCCAGCGCCCGCGGATCGGGGCAGTCGATGACGACGGTGTCAAGACGTCCAATCATGACTGCATGATGCCTGCCGGGGCGCCCCGGATCAGACGATTCGCCGGACTTACCCCGCAGGCATCACCCGGCGCGGCCGCTCCCCCGAAGCTGGGAGCGGACACCGGACGCGGCCGGTGCGTCACGGGCGGACGGCTGGCGGCGCGACAGGGGTCTGGTGCTCACCGGCGGGTTCCGCCAGCTCGAGCGCGGGCCAGAGGAACCGCCCGGGTTCGCGGGGCGCAGCCCCCGACAAAATCGCTCCGACCCACCGCGGCACACCCGCACCTCGACGGGCACCTCACCGACCGAGCGCCTCATCAGCACGTCGGCCGGGGAGGGCACCGGTCACCTCGTCGATCGAGCGCCCCACCGGCACGTCCGGCCGGAGTCTCAGACCTCGGAGAGACGGCGCCCCGCGTCGCGGCACGCCTTCAGGACTGCTCGCACGTAGGCCGGCGATGCCCCGGCGAGCCCGCAGGCCGGTGTGATCACAACCTGCTCGGGCAGCTGAGTCGCCGGGAAGCTGAGCTTGGTCCACAGTGCGCGGACACGCTCGGCGATCTGGGCGGACGTCGGAGCGCGGCCGGAGGACGGGAGGCGTGTGCCCGCCGCGCCGGCGAAGAGGCCGAGGCCGGCGTCGAGGGCTTCGCCCAGCGGGTCGAGGTCCTTGAGCAGCGTCAGGTCGAGGGCGACGGCGGTTGCTCCGGCGTCGCGGATCACCTGCAGCGGCACGGCGGGAGCACAGCTGTGCACGACCACGGGCACCCCGGCGGCCTCCACGACGCTGCGCAGGGCGGTCGCCGCGTCGGGGCCGTCGACGGCACGGTAGGCGCCGAGTCCGCTCTCGGTGGGCACCCGGCCGGCCAGCACCGACGGCAGGGACGGCTCGTCGAGCTGCAGGAGCACCGTGGCACGCGGGAGTCGCTTCCGCACGTCCTCGACGTGCCGGCGCAGCCCCTCGGCCAGGGACCCGGTCAGGTCGCGCACGGCACCGGGGTCGCGGAGCATCCGGCCGCCGATGGGCAGGTCGAGACTCGCCGCGAGGGTCCACGGGCCGGCCGCCTGAATCTTGATCGAGCCGGCGAAGCCCTCGCCCTGCTCGGTGAGCTGGTCGAGGTCGCGTTCGAGCAGGTCGGCCGTGCGGCGCAGGTCCTTGCCCGGGCGGGGCGCGACCTGCCAGCGGCCGGCATAGAGCTGGACCGGCAGCTCGACCAGGAACCCGGCGCTGCGGCCGATCATGTCGGCCCCGGGACCGCGCCCGGGCAGTTCGGCAAGGTGCGGCAGCTCGGGTAGCTCGCCGAAGACCAGCCGCTGGGCCTCCTCGATGTCGGCGCCCGGCAGCGAGCCGATGCCCGTCGCGGCACCGGACGGCCACGGGAAGCGCCCCGCGGCCGGGTCGTCGAGGATCAGCTCCTCCGGCTCGGCACCCGGCACGATGCTCATCGCACCGACCCGGCGACATCCGACGAGCTCACGGCCACCGACGACGAGGCAGCACCAGGAGACGCGACGGCGTCCGGCAGCGACGCGGTGCCCGCGAGCGACGCGGTGCCAGGGAGCGACGCGCTCTCAGGAGAGGTGACGGCTTCCGACGACGAGGCGGCGCTAGAAGATGCTGCAGCGCCCGGCGACGCGGCGGCGGGGGAAGACGCGGCAGCGCGCGGGGACATGGGGGCGTGGGAGGACGCGGCAACGCGCGGGGGCGCGGCAGCGGGGGAAGACGCGGCGGCGGGGGAAGACGCGGCGGCGGGGGAAGACGCGGCGGCGGGGGAAGACGCGGCGGCGGGGGAAGGAGCTGCGGCACTCGAGGGGGCTGCGGCGCCGGCGGTGATGGTCGCGGAGCCGAGGACGATGTCGCCGGCGGGGTCTCGGCGGTAGGCGACGATGGCCTGGCCGGCGGCCACTCCGCGGGCGGGGGTGCGGAGGTGGGCGGTGAGCTCGCCGTCGGTCAGGGTGACGACGGCCTGGACGACCTCGCCGTGCGCGCGCAGCTGGACGTCGCACTCGACCGGGGTGGTGGCGCCGTGCCAGATCGGGCGGGTGGCGGTCACCGTGTCGACGGCCAGGTCCTCGCGGGGGCCGACCGTGACGGTGTTGGTCTTCGGCGTGATCGAGAGGACGTAGCGGGGGCGACCGTCCGGCGCGGGGACGCGCAGGTCGAGGCCCTTGCGCTGGCCGATCGTGTACGCATAGGCGCCCGAGTGCTGCCCGAGGACCGCCCCGGTGCGGCCGTCGACGATGTCGCCCGGGCTCTCGCCGAGGCGGTCGGCCAGGAAGCCCCGGGTGTCGCCGTCGGCGATGAAGCAGATGTCATGCGAGTCGGGCTTGTCCGCGACGGCGAGCCCGCGGGCGGCCGCCTCCTCGCGGACCTGCTCCTTCGTCGAGTCGCCGAGCGGAAACATGGCCCGGTCGAGCTGGGCGCGGGTGAGCACGGCCAGCACGTAGGACTGGTCCTTGGCCAGGTCGACGCTGCGCCGCAGCAGGCCGTCGGCGCCGAGGCGGGCGTGGTGACCGGTGACGACGGCGTCGAAGCCCAGGGCGATCGCGCGGTCGAGGACGGCGGAGAACTTGATCTTCTCGTTGCAGCGCAGGCAGGGGTTGGGGGTGCGGCCGGCCGCATACTCGGCGACGAAGTCGTCCACGACGCTCTCGTGGAACTGCTCGGCCATGTCCCACACGTAGAACGGAATACCGATGACGTCGGCCGCGCGCCGGGCGTCGCGGGAGTCCTCGAGCGTGCAGCAACCGCGCGCCCCGGTCCGGAAGGTCTGAGGATTACGCGACAGCGCCAGGTGCACGCCGGTCACGTCATGGCCGGCCTCCCGGGCGCGCGCGGCGGCGACGGCGGAGTCGACCCCGCCCGACATAGCTGCTAGCACTCGCACGCGGCAAGCCTAGCCGCCGGCACTCCCGAACCCACACCGGCAGCATGGTGCCGTAAACCACGAAACCCGGCACAGCGCCGGCACCACGCCCCGCTACAAGGAAAGCCGCGACAAGGAGCCAGCCCTGCGCGAAGAAACGCAGGAAGGAGGAATGCGGGGAGAAGGGAACGCGGCGCGGAGGGGACGCGGGGACGGGGACGGTCAGGGGCGGGTTGTCTTCCAAGCCGACGCGCGGCGGGCTCGCTCGACCGCGGCGGGGAGCGCCGCCAGGAGGGCGTCGACGTCGGCGCTCGTCGACGTGTGGCCGAGGGTGAAGCGCAGCGACGAGCGGGCCCGGTCGTCGTCGGCGCCCATGGCCAGCAGCACGTGGGACGGCTGGGCGACGCCGGCGGAGCAGGCCGAGCCCGTCGAGCAGGCGATGCCCTGGGCGTCGAGGAGCAGCAGCAGCGCGTCGCCCTCGCAGCCCGGGAAGGAGAAGTGGGCGTTGCCGGGGAGCCGGTGCTCCGGGTCGCCGTTGCAGATCGCGTCGGGGATGGCCGCGCACACCCGGGCCACGAGGGCGTCGCGGAGGGCGGAGACCCTCGCCGCATACTCCAGCTGGGTCTTGGTCGCGGCCTCGACCGCCACGGCGAAGGCGACCACGCCGGGGGTGTCGAGGGTGCCGGAACGCACGTCGCGCTCTTGGCCGCCGCCGTGCAGCAGCGGGGTGGCGGGCACGTCGCGGCCCAGCAGGAGGGCGCCGACGCCGACCGGGCCGCCGAGCTTGTGACCGGTGACGGTGAGGGCCGCCGCGCCGCTCGCCGCGAAGTCGACCGGGATCTGGCCCACGGCCTGCACCGCGTCGGTGTGGAACGGGATGCCGGCGCGGGTCGCGAGGGTCGCGAGCTCGGCGATCGGCTGCACCGTGCCGACCTCGTTGTTGGCCCACTGGACGCTGATCACGCTGATCGTGTCGCCGTGCTCGGCGATGAGGCCGGCCAGGGATGCCGGATCGACCCGGCCGGTGGCGTCCACCGGAAGCCAGGAGATGTCGGCGGACTCGTGCGCGCCGAGCCAGTCGACCGAGTCGAGCACGGCGTGGTGCTCGACAGCGGAGGCGACGACGCGGTTGCGGCGGGGGTCGGCGTCGCGGCGGGCGTAGTGAATGCCCTTGGTCGCCAGGTTGTCGCTCTCGGTGCCGCCGCTGGTGAAGATCACCTCGGACGGGCGGGCGCCGAGCACCGCGGCGATCCGCTCTCGGGACTCCTCGACCAGGCGGCGGGCGCCGCGGCCGGCAGCGTGCAGCGACGAGGGATTGCCGATCTCCCGGGCCGCCGCGACATAAGCGTCGAGCGCCTCGGGGAGCATGGGCGTGGTCGCCGCGTGATCCAGGTAAACCATCGTCATGAAGCTTATGCCTTGATGCGTCAACCGACCGTGCCCGTCCGCCAGCCGGGAAAATCACACCCGGCCGCTGCCACGGCAAATGCCCCACCGGAGGGGCCGGGCCGTGCGGCAGATCACCCGGTCGCTGGCACAGCGAAAGGCCCAGCCGGAGGCCGGCCGTGCGGCAGATCACCCGGCCGCTGCCACGGCAAACGGCCCGGCCGAAGGGCCGGGCCGTGCGCCAGATCACCCGGCCGGAGTCACTTACGCTTGCGGATCTCCTCCGCCGCCTGCGGGACGATCTTGAACAGGTCGCCCACCACGCCGTAGTCGGCGAGCTCGAAGATGGGCGCCTCGGGGTCCTTGTTGACCGCGACGATCGTCTTCGAGGTCTGCATGCCCGCGCGGTGCTGGATCGCGCCGGAGATGCCGAGGGCCACGTAGAGCTGCGGGGAGACCGTCTTGCCGGTCTGACCCACCTGGAACTGGTGCGGGTAGTAGCCCGAGTCGACGGCCGCACGGGAGGCGCCGACCGCGCCGCCGAGCAGGTCGGCGACCTCTTCGACCAGCTTGAAGTTGTCCTCGCTGCCCACGCCGCGGCCGCCGGAGACGACGATCGAGGCCTCGGTCAGCTCCGGGCGGGAGCCCTTCTGCTCGGCGACGCGCTCGACCACGCGGGTCAGCTTGTCCGTCTCCGTGGCGGCCACGGTGAGCTGCTCCACCACCGGCGACTGCGCGGCGGGCGAGGGGGTCACCGAGTTGGGGCGGATGGTCACGATCGGCAGACCCTTGGTGACCTTGGACTTGACGATCGTGGCGCCCGCGAAGACGACCTGCGTGGCGGTGCCGTCCGCGGCCACCTCGACCGCATCGGTGAGCAGCCCGTTGTCCAGCTTGATCGCGAGGCGGGCGGCGATCTCCTTGCCCTCCTGCGAGGAGGCCAGCAGCACCGCGGCCGGCTGGACCTCCCGTACGAGGGAAGCGATCGCCGTGGCCTTGGGCGCGACGAGGTAGCCGTCGACCTCCTCGCCCTGCGCGTGGTAGATCTTCTGCGCGCCGTACTCACCGAGCTTGTCGGTCTCCGCCTCGCCGAACACCACCGCCGACACCTCGCCGAGGCCGCGGGCGATGGTCAGCATCTCGAGCGTGACCTTCTTGACGCCGGCCTCGACGACAACCAGAACTTCAGCCATGACCAGGCCCCTTCTCAGACGAACTTCTCGGTGGCGAGGAACTGGACCAGCTGCGCGCCGCCCTCGCCCTCGTCGACGACCTTGGTGCCGGCGCTGCGCGGCGGGCGCTGGGCGAACTCGAGCACGGCGCTCGTGGCGCCGGCCGTCCCGACCTCGTCGGCGGCGATGCCCAGGTCGCTCAGCGCCAGGGTCTGCACCGGCTTCTTCTTGGCCGCCATGATGCCCTTGAAGGACGGGTAGCGCGGCTCGTTGATCGTGTCCCAGACGCTCACCACGGCGGGGGTGGCGGCCGTGACGACCTCGTAGCCCTCGTCGGTCTGCCGCTCGGCGGTCAGCTGCGAGCCCTCCACGGTGAGCTTGCGGGCGCCGGTGAGGGCGGCGATGCCGAGACGCTCGGCGATCATGTGCGGCATGACCTGGACGCGGCCGTCGGTCGACTCCGCGCCGCAGAGGACCAGGTCGGCGTTGAGGGTGCCCAGCGCGGTGGCGAGCACCTTGGAGGTGGCGACGGCACACGAGCCGTGCAGGGCGTCGTCGGAGATGTGGACCGCCTTGTCCGGCCCCATCGACAGCGCCTTGCGGATCGAGTCGGTGGCGCCGGCGGGACCCATGGTCAGCACGGTCACCTCGCCGCCGTGCGCTTCCTTGATCTTCAGCGCTTCCTCGATGGCGTACTCGTCCATCTCGTTGATGACGTTGCTCGCCGAGCCACGCTCGACAGTGTTGTCGCTCGCGCTCAGGGTGCGCTCGGCACCGGAGTCGGGCACCTGCTTGACCAGTACGACGATGTTCATCGCGCTTCGACGACCCTCCTGTATATGGACGCACGCCTGCAGCCGGGTTCCGCGTTTCCACCCGATGTTACCCATGGGTAGCTTACGAGTCTCCGGCCACCGAGAGTGACTCACCTCACCCGCGACGACGGCGATTCCGCCGCGCCAGGGCGAGGATATGTCGCGAATTCTCCGGCTGATCCGGTTCTCCGTCGAGCGGGGACGGCCCGCTCCAGCCCCATACTCCCCCACCGCCCCGACGACGCGAGCCGGGGCCGCGTCCCCGCGGACCCCTTCTGCACCGGGAAGGTCAATAATCGTCAGCGTGCCGCTCACCTGGTTCGACCCGCACAGGACACCGATGGCCGGAGACAAGCCCGACTATCGGTTCTCGCTGGCCAACGAGCGGACGTTCCTCGCGTGGATCCGCACCGGACTGGCCCTGATCGCCGGCGGCCTGGCCTGCGCGCAGTTCCTCCCGCCGCTGCCCGTCGCCCACCTGCGCGAGATCATCGCCGTGGCGCTGCTGCTGCTCGGCGGCGTGGTGGCGGTGCGCGCGGTGGATCACTGGGCGCGGACCGAGCGGGCCATGCGGCTCGGGACGGACCTGCCGAGGTCGCGCTTCCCCGCGATCTTGGCGCTGATCGTGGCCGCGGGCGCGGTCCTGCTGACGGTGGCGGTGCTGATCAAGGCCGGGCAGTGAGCGATCCCACCGCGGCGGCGGACGAGCGGGACGCCGGAGTCTCGGCCGAGCGGACGGGCCTCGCCTGGCGCCGGACCGGGCTGTCGGCGAGCGTGGTGGCCGTGCTGATGCTGCGACACGCCTTCGAGCCCGGGGCAGGAAGCGCAATTTTCCTCATGGTGGCAGCGGCGCTGCTCGGATGGGCCATGCTGGTGGGCATCGCCTATCGGCGCGCCCGCGGGCTGCGGGCCTGGCCACCCCGGCCGGGACAACGCACCGTACGCGCGTACGCACTCGTCACCGTCGCTCTCGCAGCGACCGGGACGATGCTTGTCATGCTCTGATCGTCGCCGTTGCCCCCGGTGGCGCGTCATTATTGCCTCATGGTCCGGGTGTTCGTCTTCTTGGCTGCCGTGCAGCTCGTTGTTCTGGTGCTCGCGCTCATCGCCTCGTTGTCCGCCGACCGGGTGCGCTCGATGCCGCGGGTGCTCTGGGTTCTCGTGATCCTGCTCGTGCCGCTGCTGGGTCCGATCGCGTACTTCCTGTGGGGCCGCCCACTGCCGGCGCCGCGCGAGGGCACCCTGCGCCGGCCGGCTCCCCGCCCCCTCTCCCCCGACGACGACCCGGAGTTCCTCCGCTCGGTCGACACGGAGCAGTCCCGCCGCGACCGCGAGCTGCTCGCCCAGTGGGAGCGCGACCTGGAGGACCGCAACGACCCCTGACGACCAGCGCACCCACCGGCACCGGCACGCGACAAGGCACCGGCAAGCGGAAGCAAGGGCGCGGGGAGTACGAGACGCCGGCGAGCGCGAGCACAGGGCCCGGCCGATGCGCGCCTGAGCAGCCACGCCTTCAGCCACGCCGAGGACGACGACAGCCGTGACGCCTCCCACAGCGCCGAGACCTGGCCCATCACAGCGCCAGGGCCGGGCAGCGTGCCGCCAAGGCCGGCATCGTGAAGCCAGGGCCGGGGACCGTGCCGCCAAGGCCGGCATCGTGAAGCCAGAGCCGGGCACCGTGCCGCCAAGGCCGGGCCTTCTGGAGACGGGCCCGGCATCGTGGGGACGAGGCCGGACATCGTGGTGGGGACGAGGCCGGACATCGTGGCGACGGCCCGCCGTCGTGTGGGTCAGAGCAGGTCGCCGAGGTCTTCCAGCAGAGAAATGATGGCCGAGGCCGGGTCGACGCCCGAGGTGTAGCTGTAGGCGACCAGCAGGGCGAGGATCGGCGCGGCGATCAGGACCAGGACACTGAGCAGAATCTGGAAGGCGCGCAGCCCCCGGCCGGTCCGACGCTTGCCCGCCTGCGCCGGCGGCGCGGGGCGGGGCGTCCCGGGGGAGGACTGCCGCACACCGGCGGGCGGCCTGACGCCACCGGCCGAGGAGCGTACGGATCCGGTGGACGACCGGCCCGCGGCTGCAGCCGGCGCGTTGGTCGCCGGGGCGCCCGACCGGAAGCGGCGCGGAACGACGGTGCCGGACGCGGGCGACGCCGGGGCGCCGGGCACGCCGGGGTAGGAGGGGTCCGGGCGCGGGGGTGACGTCCGGCCGAGCAGCGCCGGGGACATGGGCGACGGCACGGTGGCATCGGGGTCGGGGACCCAGTCGTGTTCCGCGTCCGGCCACGGGTCCACCGCCGGCGGCACGCCTCCCCCGCCGTCGCCGTTGAGCAGGCCGCTCCGGGACTGCGGCACGGTCTCCATGTTGTCCACGGAAAGCCCGGTGGAGGAGCCCGCGGAAGGACCGCCGGACGAGCCCGCGGAAAGCCCGGCGGAGGAGCCCGCGGAAGGACCGCCGGACGAGCCCGCGGAAAGCCCGGCGGACGAGCCCGCGGAAAGCCCGGCGGACGAGCTCGCGGAATGGTCGCCGGACGAGCCCGCGGCGGCGAAGCCCGGCGAAGAAGGCGACGCAGCCGATGCACGAGCCGGCGCGGAAGGTGACGCGGCAGGTGCGGAAGGCGGCCCGGCAGGCGCGGAAGGCGGCCCGGCAGGCACGGAAGGCGGCGCGGCAGGCGTAGGAAGCGACGCAGCAGGCGCGTAAGGCGGCGCAGCGGGCGAGACGGACGCAGCGGCGGACGCGGCCGGCGGGTGGGGCACCAGCGGGAAGCGCATCTCCGACGTCGGCCCCGGCGCGGCGGGCTCGCTCGCCAGCAGCGCCGCGTCGGCGAGGATGCTGCCCTCGGCGACGACCAGCTCGGGCTGCTCGATCGCTACGGGCGGCTCGGCGAGGGCCCGGTGCAGCAGCGTCGCGACCAGGGGAATCCGGCTGGCGCCGCCGACCAGGAAGACCCCGGCGAGGCGGCCCTCCGGCAGGTCGGCCCAGCGCAGGAGGTCGCTGGTGACCTGGACGGTCTGGTCGAGGATCGGCCGCGCCAGCCGTTCCAGCTCGTCGCGGGTGACGTGGAGCTCGGTGTCGAGGATCGGGATCATGACGTCGGCGCTCTGGGTGCGCGAGAGGCGCTCCTTGGCGATGCGGGCGTCGTCCCAGAGCTGGCGCTGGGCCCGGCGGTCCTCGAGGGTGGCCGGCTCGGTGAGGCGCTGCCACACCCCGGCGTCGAGCGCGGCGATGCCCTCGCCCAGATGCTCGACCAGGGCGGCGTCGATGTCGAGGCCGCCGAGGTCGTCGCGGCCGTCGACGGCGAGGACCTCGAAGCCCTCCGCCGTACGCGCGACGACGCTCGCATCGAACGTGCCCGCCCCGAAGTCGTGGACGACCACCACCGATCCGATCGGGACGTCGCGGCCGAGCACGTCGGCGAAGTAGGTCGCGGCCGCCACCGGCTCGGCGACCAGGCGGACCCGTTCGAGCCCGGCGCGCGCGGCCGCCTCGGCGAGCAGGCCCCGGCGGGTCGAGCCCCAGGTGGCGGGGCAGGTGAGCGTGACGTCGGGGCGCACCGGGCCGACCGCGCGGTGCCACTCCTCGACCACGCGCACCAGGACGGCGGCGATGAGGTCGGCGACCTCGACCTCGCGGTCGCCGAGCAGCACGGTGCCGTCGTCGATGCGGCGTTTCGGGTTGGGCTCGAAGCGGGCGGGGTCGCGGCGGGCGCTGTGCACCGCGTCGCGGCCGACCGCGAGCATGCCGCTGGACTCGGCGTAGACGGCCGAGGGCAGCAGCGGCGAACCGTCCACGAGGATCGGGCGGGCCCGGCCGTCCGGCCAGCGGGCGACCGCGACCGTGTTGGACGTGCCGAAGTCGACGCCGAGCGCGTGCCGACCCTGGTCGATGGACATGACCGCCAGTCTAGGGGGTCCGTCGCACGCGTTGATCACCGCACGAAGCCGCCACGACGCTCAGCCGGCCCGCCGGCGCAGGCGTTCGTCGGGTCCGTGGGGACACCGCGGATCGAATCGGGCGGCGTTCTCCCAGCGGCATCGCTGCCCCTCGTCGGGGACGGAGGGCGGCGCGAGACCGGGAGCACTGGACGTCGGCGGCAACAACACAGGAATCGTGGGAGCGGGCGCGGACGAGGCGGGCGGGGAGAAGGGGGACGAAGGGGCAGCGGTACGGGACGAAGACGCAGGCGACGAGGGCAGCCGAGGCGAAATGTCCGAATCGACATCCCGCGGCAACGGTCGCTCCGAGCGTCGCACGGAAGCCCCCGGCGCCTCGTCACGCGCGACGGGTGACGACGGCGCCGGACGGGAGGGCAGCGCCACGGCAGGCTCCGCCATGCGCCCCACGGCCGGCCCACGATCGGACCCGCCCCCGAACGTCACGACCGCGATGACGGCCCCGAGCGCCGCCTGCCCGGCCAGCAGCCCCGCGGCGACGATCACGGTCCGGCGTACCGACGTCGCTTTCCGCCCGGGTCCGGTCACAGAGGGAGACTTTATGGCAACGGATCGATGGATGCGAGATCCCGGCATGCCACATCGGGACCGGGCCGGATCACCTCCCGGTGAAGCCCGGCTTCCGCTTCTCCACGAACGCGGTCGTGCCCTCGATCCGGTCGTCCGTCGCGAACAGCCCCGCGAACAGATGGCTCTCCAGCGCCAGCCCCGACGCCAGGTCCATGTTCAGGCCGCCGTCGATCGCCTGCTTGGCCGCCCGCAGGGCCAGCGCCGGCCCGGTGACGTACGGGCGGACCAGCTCGGCGGCCGTCGCGTACACCTCGGCGGCCGGCACCACGCGGTCGGCGAGACCGATCGCCAGGGCCTCCGCGGCGTCGACCATGCGGCCGGAGAAGACGAGGTCCTTGGCCCGGGCGGGGCCGACGAGGCGGGCCAGGCGCTGGGTGCCGCCCGCGCCCGGGATGAGGCCGAGCTTGATCTCGGGCTGGCCGAGCTTGGCGTCGTCGGCGACCACCCGCCAGTCGCAGGCGAGGGCGAGCTCGCAGCCGCCACCCAGCGCGTACCCGGTGACGGCGGCCACCACGGGCTTGGGGATCCGCGCGACCGCGTCGAAGGCACTGGACAGCGCGGCGGCCCGCACGGTCATCTCCTGGTACGTCAACCGCGTGAACTCGGTGATGTCGGCCCCCGCCGCGAAGACCTTCTCGCCGCCGAAGACGATGACCGCCCGTACGTCCGGATCGGCCGAAGCGTCCTGCGCAGCCTGGCGGAGCTCCTCCTGCACCTGGGTGTTCAGCGCGTTCATCGGCGGCCGCTCGAGGCGGATGACGCCGATCCCGTCCTTGCTCTCCAGCCGCACGAACTCGCCCATCGGCGAAACCTCCCGGGTCGCTCGGTCAACCCCGACAGACTAGGACTCGTACGCCCGGGTAAGTAACATCCAGAAGGGAGGAGGACGATGACCACGTACTACCGCGACCGGGACGTGCAGGTCACGTCGGCCGCCCTCCGCGTGCCGGGGCAGGAGTTCCGGCTGGCGGAGCTGACCCGCGTCTGGCACACCCGGGGCCGCCGCCAGTGGGGCACGGTCGCCGGCCGGGGCTTCCTCGGGCTGGCCATGGTGGCGCCGCTGGTGCTCGGGGCGCTCGCCCTCGCCGTGGCGCTGACCCTCGACCTGTCCACCACGACCACCGTCGCCGTGGGCGGGGGCGGTGTGCTGCTCGGCCTCGCCGCGATCCCCCTCTCCGACGTGCTGCTCGAGCACGTCGACCGCTCGTACGACCGGGGCAGTCACGACCTGGAGATCTGGGCCGACGTCCGGGGCACCCCGACGCTGCTGCTGCGCACCGCCAACCGGCAGCGCTTCGGTCAGATCTACCGCGCCCTGCACCGCGCCGTCGAGCAGGACTCCGTGAGCCGATGAGCCGGGACAGGGAAGCCCTCCTCATGGCGGCCGCGCTGACCGCCACCGGGGTGCTGCACTTCGCGTCGCCGCGCCCCTTCGACCGCATCGTCCCCCGCTCGCTGCCCGGCAGGCCGCGCACGTGGACCCATGTCAGCGGGGCCGCCGAGCTCGCCGTGGCCGCCGCCCTCGCCACGCCCGCCACCCGGCGCCTCGGCGGACTGGCCGCGGCGGGACTCTTCGCGGCGGTCTTCCCCGCGAACGTCAAGATGGCCGTCGACTGGCGCCACCAGAGCGCCGGGCGCCGGGCGATCGCCTACGGCCGGCTCCCGCTGCAGGTGCCCCTCGTCGTCTGGGCACTACGCATCGCCCGATCCGCGACATAAACAAGGTCGCCCGATCCGGACAAGGTCACCCGATCCGCGGCACAGGGTGGCAGAAGCGCGATCCGCGTCACAGAGCGGCAGGAGCGCGATGCGCGCCACAGCGGAGCAGGACGAGAAAAGTCAGACGCGAGGCATTTTCCGGGACTTCGCCCGCGAAACACGGCGGTTCGGCGACCATCAGAGCATCATGAAGGCCACCAAGGTTGCCCCGACCGGCGTCGAGCGGACATTCGGCGAGGACGAGCTCATCGTCACCAAGACCGATCCGCGCGGCGTCATCACGTACGCGAACGAGGTCTTCCTCCGCATCTCGGCGCTCACCGAGGACGAGGCGATCGGTCAGCCGCACAGCCTGATCCGGCATCCCGACATGCCCCGGGCCGTGTTCAAGCTGCTGTGGGACACGCTCAAGAACAAGCAGGAGCTTTTCGCGTACGTCGTCAATCTCGCCTCCGACGGCGCCCACTACTGGGTCCTGGCGCACGTCACTCCCTCGTTCGACCAGCACGGTCAGCTGGTCGGCTACCACTCGAGCCGGCGCAAGCCCGAGCCGGCGGCCGTGCACGCCGCCGCCGAGCTCTACGGCCGGCTGCGCGCGGAGGAGCGCCGCCACGACAGCTCGCCGGCCGCCCTCGACGCCGGCTGGGCCATGCTGCAGAACGTGCTCCGGGAGCGGGGCCTGACCTACGACGAGTTCGTGTGGGAACTGACGAACGGAACCGCCGCATGATCCGCCGCCAGTCCCCGGCCGACGCCGGCCGTGCCTCCGACGACGCCGTGCTGCGGCTGATCGCGGAGGTTTGCTGCAAGGCCGCCGCCGGCGACTTCGAGTCCCGGCTGCCGTCCATCGGGGAGTCCGAGGACGCGAAGGCCGCCCGGGCCGCCCTCAACCGCCTGCTCGACGTCACCGACGCGTTCGTCCGGGAGTCCGGGGCGGCGCTCGGGGCGGCCGCCGAGGAGCGCTTCCACCGCCGCTTCCTCACCCGCGGCATGCAGGGCGCCTTCCGGGACGCGGCGACGCGCATCTCGCAGTCGAGCGAGCAGATGGCGGCCTCGGCGGCGCGGGTCAGCGAGGCCGCCCAGTCCCGGCTGCGGCTGGCCGACGAGCTGGAGTCCGCCGTGCTGACGGTCTCCGAGCAGGTCGCGACGGCGGCGACGGAGATGGGCGCCTCGGCGAACGGGCTGGCGGACTTCGCGCGGGAGGCGGTGGGCAACGCCGAGCGGGGCCTGGACACGGTGACCTCGCTGCGCAACGCGTCGGACCAGATCCGGCACGCCGTGGACCTGATCAATCAGGTGGCGTCGCAGACCCGGCTGCTCGCGCTCAACGCGACGATCGAGGCGGCGCGGGCGGGCGAGATGGGCAAGGGCTTCGCCGTCGTGGCCGGCGAGGTCAAGACGCTCGCGAACGAGACCAGCGCGTCCAGCGAGGAGATCATGGGCCAGGTCAGCACGGTGCAGTCCGCCGCCGCCGACGCCGTCAACGTGCTCGACGCCGTCACGGGCAGCATCCGCGAGATGGCGAACCTGGTCAACGGCATCGCCGCGGCGGTCGACGGCGGCCACGACTCCGGCACGGCGGGCCTGAGCAACCTCGCCGAGGTCCTCCGCGCCGAGGTCCACCGCTTCGTGTCGATGGCGCGGCAGGCCTAGGCGGCGGCGCCCCGGGCGTAGACCGCGTCGATGTCGGCGCGGGCGGGGAGGGCGTTCGAGGCGCCCATCTTCGTGACGCAGGCGGCGCCGGCGGCGTTGGCCCAGCGCACGGCCTCGACCAGGTCGCGGCCCTCGCCCCACGCCACGGCGAGGGCGCCGGTGAAGGCGTCGCCCGCCGCGGTCGTGTCGACCACGTCGACTCCGAAGGCGGGGATCCGCTCGTCGCGGCCCTCGCGGTCCGCGTACCAGGAGCCGTTGCCGCTGAGGGTGAGGACCACGCGCGGGACCAGGGTGAGCAGCGCGGCCATGTCCGGATCGGCCGACCCGGTGATCGCCTCGGCCTCGCTCTCGTTGACCACCAGCAGGTCGACCACCTCGAGCAGTTCCGGCGGCAGCTCGCGGGCGGGCGCGGCGTTGAGGATCGTCAGCGTGCCGCCGGCGCGGGCGGCCCGGGCGGCGGCGGTCACCGTCTCCAGCGGGATCTCCTGCTGGCAGAGGAGCACGTCGCTCTCGGCGATCACGGTCTCCTCGGCGGCGCTGAGACCGGCGAAGGTGCTGTTGGCGCCGGGGCTGACCAGGATCGAGTTCTCCCCGCGGCGGTCCACCATGATCACGGCGACGCCGGACGAGCCGTAGCTGGTGCGGACGTTCTCGGTGTCCACGCCCGACGCGTTGAGGCGCGCCTTGATGGTCACGCCGAACGCGTCCGAGCCGATCGCGCCGAGGAACGTGCAGTCGCCCCCGGCCCGGGCGGCCGCGATGGCCTGGTTGGCGCCCTTGCCGCCCGGGGTCATGAGGAAGTCGTCGCCCAGGACCGTCTCGCCGGGCTGCGGCAGGCGCTCGGCCAGCCCGACGAGGTCCATGTTGGCGCTGCCGGCGACCACGATGCGCGGCGCCATGTCAGGCGGCCCGCGCGGTGTAGCGGTCGCCGGAGCGCTGCACCACGAGCGGCAGGCCGAAGGTCTTGGACAGGTTGTCGGCGGTGAGCGTCTCGCCGAGCAGGCCGGAGGCGACGACCGAGCCCTCGCGCAGCAGCAGCGCGTGGGTGAAGCCGGGCGGAATCTCCTCGACGTGATGGGTGACCAGCACCATGGCCGGGGCGTCCGGGTCCTCGGCCAGCTCGGTGAGGCGGGCCAGCAGATCCTCGCGGCCGCCCAGGTCGAGCCCGGCGGTCGGCTCGTCGAGCAGCATCAGCTCGGGGTCGGTCATCAGCGCCCGGGCGATCTGGGTGCGCTTGCGCTCGCCCTCGCTCAGCGTGCCGAACTCCCGGTCGAGCAGGTGGCCCATGCCCAGCTGGCTGAGCAGCGCGCGGGCGCGGGTCTCGTCCTGCGGGTCGTAGCTCTCGCGCCAGCGGCCCACCACCGACCAGGCGGCCGTGACGACGACGTCGAGCACCTTCTCGTCCGGCGGAACGCGGTCGGCGAGCCGGCCGGTGGTGATGCCGACCCGGGTGCGGAGCTCGTTGACGTCGGTCTTGCCGAGCCGCTCGCCCAGCACCCACGCGACGCCGCGGGTCGGGTGCAGCCGCGCCGACGCCAGGTTGAGCAGGGTCGTCTTGCCGGCCCCGTTGGGACCGAGGATCACCCACCGCTCGTCCAGCTCGACCTGCCAGCTCAGGTCGCGCACCAGGTGGTTGCCGGCGCGGACGATGCTGACGCGGTCGAACGAGATGACGGTGTCGTCGTCAGGGGGCGTGACAGCTGCTTCAGGCACGGGTCCATCCAATCACGCACCAGGCCGCGAACCGCACGCACGCCGCCGCCTCACACGGAAAGCGCCCGCCACCGCCCACCCGGAAGTACACGCGAAAAGCGCACGCCACCGCCCGCGCGGAAAGCGCCCGCCACCCCCGCGCAGCGGAAGCGCACGCCACCGCCCGCGCGGAGAGCGCCGCCGCGCGGCTGGGGACAGCGTCAGCCCGTCGTCGAGCCGAACACCTCGTCGCGCACGGCGTCCAGCGCGGACAGCAGCGCACCGTTGAGCACCGGCTCGGTCGCCATCTCGCTGATCACCACCTTCGGCGTCACGAGCGTGATCGACGCCACCTCAGCCTCGATCTTCTCCGCGAGCCGCGCGCCCCCGGCCTGCGACACCTCGCCCGCCAGCACCACGAGCGGCGGGTCGAGCACGACGCACGTGGCGCCCACCCCGAGCGCGAGCCGCCGGGCCAGCTCGTCCAGGTACGCCTCGCCGGCCTCCCCCGCCTCGACCGCGGCGCGCACGACGTCGGGGGACTCGGCGCCGCTGAAGCCGTACTCCTCGCCGAGGGTCTTGGCGGCGTCCGCCGCGACCAGGGTCTGGAAGGCGCCCTTCACGCCGCGCCCGGAGGCGTTGTGTGGCACCTCGGTGCCCGCCACCGGCAGATAGCCGATCTCGCCCGCCGCCCCGGTGGCGCCCTGGTGCAGCCGCCCGCCGATCACCGTGGCAAGGCCCACGCCGCGGTCGACCCAGATGAGCACGAAGTCGTCGACGTCCTTGCCCGCGCCGGCATGCTGCTCGGCGACCGCGGCCAGGTTGACGTCGTTGCCGAACACGACCGGGGTGCTCAGGTCCTTGCGCAGCTCGGCGAGGAGCCCGCGGTGCCAGTTGGGCAGGTCGAAGGCGAAGGAGATCTCGTTGGTCTCGGGGTCGACCAGGCCCGGCGTGCCGATGACCACCCGGCGCACGGCGTCGAGCGTGGTCCCGGCCGCGGTGGCCGCCTCGACCACCGCCGCGTGCACGGCCCGCACGGGGTCGGCCGTGCCGTCGACCGTCGACTGCTCGCTGCGGCCCACGACGGCCCCGGTGATGTCGGCACAGGCGGCGATCACCCGGTCGGGCAGGACCTCGACCCCGATCACGTACGCACTGCCGGGCGTCACCGCGTAGAGCTGCGCGTTGGGCCCGCGCCCGCCGGCCTGCTCGCCGACGCGCCGGACCAGGCCGCGCTCCTCGAGCCGCTCGACCAGCTGGGAGGCGGTCACCTTGCTCAGGCCGGTCAGCTCGCCGAGCTGGGCCCTGGTGAGCGGCCCCCGGGACAGGAGCAGCTCGAGCGCGGCCCGGTCGTTGAGCGCGCGCAACAGCCTGGGAGTACCCGGCAAGCGGGTCGCGGCCATGTTTCCGTCCCCTAGTATTCAGCGGCGTCGTACGCGCAGCGTAACGGTCGGCCCGGCGGACAGCTGACCCGCGTGTGCACGAAATCATGGCACTCCGAACGCCCGATGGGGAGACCGCATGAGCACCGACTCCGGCCTGCGCCGGCTGGCCCTCGGCACGGTGCTCGCCGCGTTTCCCGGCCCGGTGCTGCCCGGGGCGATCGCCGAGCTGCTGGGCGACGGTCTCGCCGGGGTCACCCTCTTCGCCTCCAACGTCGACGATCCGGCGCGACTGACGGCGGAGCTGCGGGCGGTCCGGCCGGACGTGCTCGTGGCGGCCGACGAGGAGGGCGGCGACGTGACGCGGCTCGCGCATCGGCGCGGGAGCCCGTACCCGGGAAATGCCGCTCTGGGCGCGGTGGACGACGGCGATCTCACCCGCGGGGTGTACGCCGCCCTCGGCGCGGACCTGGCCGCCGCCGGGATCAACCTGGGGCTCGCGCCGGTCGCGGACGTCAACACCACCGACGACAACCCGGTGATCGGCACCCGGTCGTTCGGGGCGGATCCGGCGCTGGTCGCGCGGCACACGGCGGCGGCGGTGGCCGGCCTGCAGTCGACCGGGGTGGCCGCCTGCGCGAAGCACTTCCCGGGTCACGGCGCCACGGTCACCGACTCGCACCTGGCCCTGCCCACCGTCGACGCGCCGCTCGAGCTGCTGCGCCGGCGGGACCTGCCGCCCTTCGCCGCGGCGGTCTCGGCCGGCGTCCGCGCGATCATGACCGCGCACGTGCGCGTCCCCGCCCTGACGGGCGACCACCCCGCGACCTTCAGCCGGGCCGTCTACGACCTGCTGCGCCACGAGTACGCCCACCGCGGCGCCATCCTCACCGACGCCCTCGAGATGCGCGCCCTCGCCACCTCCCCGGGCGAGTCGGCGGTCCTGTCCCTGGCCGCCGGCGCCGATCTCCTCTGCCTCGGCGCCCGGGTCGACCGTCCCCTCGTGGAGTCGGTGGTGGCCGAGATCGCCGCGGCGACCGCCGACGGCCGCCTGCCCCTGTCCCGCCTGGAGGAGGCCGCCGCCCGGACGGCCGCCCTGGCCGAACGCCCCGACATCGGGCTGGCCGCCGCCCGCCGCGCCCTGCGGGTGGAGGGCGACCCGGCGGGTTTCGCGAACGCCCTGATCGTCCGGGTGCACGCCGGCCGCACGATCGTCGAGGGCCGCGTCCCGTGGGGGCTGCGGGCCGAGCTGGAGATCACCGCGGCGGACTCCGCGGACTCGGTGCTGGCCACGGCCGCCGGACGGCCCGTCGTGCTCTGCGGGCGCCGGCTGCACCGGGACCCCGGGATCCGGGAGCTGATCGGGGCGCTGGCGGCCCGGCAGCCCGTCGCGGTGGTGGAGATGGGGTGGCCGTCCGGGTGGCGGCCGGCCGGGGCGCGCGCGTTCCTGATCACCTATGGCGCCGGGCCCGCCAATGCCCGGGCCGCGGCCGAGGCGCTGCACACACCCTGAGGACCTCATGCGCTCCCCCGCGCGGCCGATGGGACGCGCGTCAGCAGGCGCCGGAGGATCGGGGTGATCATGGAGCGGCCGACCCGCGCCGACCCGATCCTCGCCGCCCTGGTCGCCCTGCCGGCCGTCAGCGTGGCGGCGTTCGGCCTCGGCCACGCCTCCCCCGCCGCCCAGGTCGGCATGTTCTGGGTGCTCATGGCGACCGTGCAGAGCGCCGCCGTGCTGCTCTCGTGGCAGGTGGCCCGGCTGAGCGCGACGCGCCGGCCGGAGCGCCGCCTCTTCGAGTCCTTCGCCGCCACGGCCGGCCTGCTCGTGCTCGGCGATCTCGTGCAGCTCGGCGCCACCTTCCGCGACCCGCTCTCCAACGGCGCGATCAACGGCACCGGCGCGCAGCTGGTGCTGATCGTGGTCGCCATCGTGGTGCTGCTGCACGGGCTGTTGCGCTTCCCGCTCGGCTCGCCCGATCCCGCCGAGCGGCGGCGGCTGGGCATCGACTCGGCCACCGTCATGGCGGCGGCCACCACGGTCAGCCTGTACACGTTCACGCTGCCGGACGGCCCGCACTCGGTCGGCTGGGCCGTGACGCTCGCCGCCTCCCTGCTGGTCCAGCCCGGGCTCTTCCTCGTCGTGATCTTCGCGATGGTCAAGATGACGCTCGCCGGCCGGTCCCCGTTCAGCCGGGCGGCGGGCATCCTCTACGCCGCCTGCGCCCTGTTGCAGGGTGGCCTCCAGGCCGTCCCCTTCTCGGTCTATCTCGACCAGGACGTCATGCCGTGGCTCTACGGCCTGAACGTCGTGGGCAGCGGGCTCTTCGCCGTCGCCGCGCGGGTCCAGGCCCGGCACATCGCGACGCCGGCCCCGCGGGTACGCCCGGCGCGCCGCCCGTACAGCCTGCTGCCCTGGGGTGCGGTGGCCGTCGTGTGGGCGCTGACCGGCACGGTGCTGGCGCTCGACGGGCTGACCCCGCGCAGCTGGCTGGTGTGGGGCGGCACGACGGTCACGACGATCCTCGTGGTCGTCCGGCAGCGCGCCGCCTTCCGGCACATCGAGGAGCTGCTGCGCGAGCGCGACGAGCTCGCCGCCCGCCTGACCCACCTCGCCTATCACGACAGCCTCACCGGACTCGCCAACCGCGCCCTGTTCCTGCACCGGCTGGAGCAGGCGCTCGCGGCCGGGCCGGTGACCGTCTTCCATCTGGACCTGGACGCCTTCAAGCCGGTCAACGACGCCCACGGGCACGCCGCCGGGGACCGCCTGCTGGTCGAGGCCGGGATCCGGATGCGGGCCGCGGTGCGCGAGGGCGACCTGGTGGCCCGGCTGGGCGGGGACGAGTTCGCCGTCCTGGCTCCGCAGCTGCCCGCCGACCGGCGCGCGGCGCTGACGGACACCCTGACGGACGCGCTGCGGGGCACGGTCCGCATCGGCACGGCCGACGTGGCGCTGAGCGCGAGCGTCGGGCACGCCACGGGCGGCCCCGGCACCCACGGCCCCGACGGCCTGCTGCACGAGGCGGACCTGGCGATGTACGCCGTCAAGGACCGCCGCCGGGAGCGCTCCCGGGAACCCATCGACGCGAGCCGTTGAACTTTTGGGGCTGAGCTGCACGTACGCCTGGTAACGTGACCGCACTCCAGGCGAGAGGATGCGCTGAGGATGCGTACGAAGCTCTATGCCCTGACCGCCGCCGGCCTGCTCGCCGCCGCCGCGCTCCCCGCCTGCACCACCACCGGAGACGACAGCGGCGGCGGCTCCGCACCCCGGGCCGCGGCGGGCGCCCCCGGCACCGGCAAGGTCGGCGTGATCCTCCCGGACACCACCACCTCGCAGCGCTGGGGCAGCGACGACCCCAAGCTGCTCGAGGCGGCCTTCGACGCCGAGGACGTGCCCGTCGACATCCGCAACGCCCAGGGCGACAAGGAGCAGTTCGCCCGGATCGCCGACGAGATGATCGAGTCGGGCGCCCGGGTGCTCATGATCGCGAACCTCGACTCGGCGAGCGGCAGCGCCGTCCTCGAGCGGGCCCGGGCGGCCCGCGTGAAGACGATCGACTACGACCGGCTCACCCTCAACGGCGGCGCGGACTACTACGTCAGCTTCGACAACGAGGCCGTCGGCCGGCAGCAGGGCGAGGGGCTGGTCCGGTGCCTGCGCGAGCGCCGGGCCGCGGACCCGATGGTCGCCTATCTCAACGGCTCGAACACCGACAACAACGCCACCCTGTTCAAGAAGGGCTACAACGAGGTCATCCAGCCGCTGTTCGACCAGGGCCTCTTCCTGAAGGGCCCGGACCAGGACGTCGACGACTGGAAGGAGGAGGCCGCCGTGACGATCTTCCGCGAGATGTGGGTGCAGACCCGCGGGGAGATCGACGGCGTGCTCGCGGCCAACGACACGCTCGGCGCGGCGGCCATCGCCGAGCTCAAGAAGGCCCACCGCAACGGCGCCGTCCCCGTGACCGGCCAGGACGCCACCGTGCAGGGCCTGCAGAACGTCCTCTCCGGCGACCAGTGCATGACGGTCTACAAGCCGATCAAGCAGGAGGCGGACGCCGCGGCCAAGCTGGCGATCAGCCTCTACCAGGGCGTGACGGCCGCGGCGAAGGACCGGGTCAAGGACGTCGAGTCGGGCGCCTACGTCCCGTCCGTCCTGCTCCAGCCCCGGGCGATCTTCCGGGCCGATGTGGGTTCCGTCATCGCGGACGGCTTCGTGGAGCGCAGCGCCGTCTGCACGGGCCGCTTCGCGCCCCTGTGCGAGGCGAACGGCATCTGATTTCTCCGAAGGTCGGCGGCTTCCCCGCCGACTGATGCAGTGGTAGCCCCCCACTGCGTACGGGAGAAATGCATGCGACGCCGCCTCCGCCCCGCGATGTGGGTGGCGCTCGCCCTGGCGCAGGCCGGCTTCTTCCTCTTCCCCGCGTCCACGGCCACCGTCGCCGCCCTGCTGATCGTGCTCGCCACGACGGCCGGGGCCGTGCTGCACACCACGGCCGCGCTCCGCCGCCCCGGGTACGCCCGGCCGGTCTGGATCCTCACCGCCGCCGGGCTGGCGCTGTGGGCGGGGACGGAGCTCACGCTCGGCGTGACTGCCCTGCGTACGGGCACCGCGGCACCCCCCGCCACGCTGCCCGCCGTGCTGGAACTGACCGCCTTCG
This sequence comes from Actinoplanes oryzae, assembly GCF_030757795.1. Lineage (GTDB taxonomy): Bacteria > Actinomycetota > Actinomycetes > Mycobacteriales > Micromonosporaceae > Actinoplanes. The sequence continues at coordinate 66,924 of NZ_JAUQWH010000001.1, read as the reverse complement.
CGCTCGTGGTCGCGGGCCTGCTGACCGGCGCCGGCCTCCCCCGCGAGCTCGGCGCCCGCCTCCGGATGCTGCTGGACTGCCTCGTGGCCGCGTGCGCGCTGATGGGCGCCGCGTGGATGCTCTTCCTCGGGCCGCTGCGCGAGGTACGCGACCCCGCCTCGGCGCTCACCGACCTGACCTGCCCGGTGCTGGCCGCCGGCGTCCTGGCCGTCGCCCTGGTGCTGCGCAGCGGCCGGCCCCTCCGCCGTACCTCGGCCACCGACGTCGCCACGGCCGTCGCCCTCGCCTGCGTCACGCTGCTGATCCAGGCCGTCGCCGCCCTGCACGACGTCTCCTGGCTGGAGCCGGCCGTGTTCGGGGGCTACCTCGCCGCCGCGGTCGTGCTGGCCCTGGCGCCGCTCTCCCCGCCGCCCGCCGCGGACGAGCACACGTGGCAGCCGTCCGCGCGGCTCGGCGACGTGGTCCCGTACGGGCCGGTGGTGGTCTTCGTCGTCGCCGGCCTGATCTACATGGTCCAGGGCCGCCCGTTCGACGCGGAGACCGCGGTCGCCGTGGTGATCCTGGTCGGCGCCGTGTTCGGGCGGCAGTTCGTGGAGCTGCGCCTCAACACCGCGCTCAGCCGCAGCCTGGTCCGCGAGCGGGAGCGCTTCGCCCACGACGCCGCGCACGACGCGCTGACCGGGCTGGCCAACCGCGCCAAGCTCACCGCCGAGCTGGCCGAGGACCCGGTGGCCGCGCTGCTGCTGGTCGACCTCGACGGCTTCAAGGCGGTCAACGACACCTTCGGGCACGCGGCCGGCGACGAGCTGCTGGTCACCGTCGCGCAGCGGCTCAAGGCGGCGGCCGGGGACAAGGCGCTGCCCGCCCGGCTCGGCGGCGACGAGTTCGCCGTCCTCATGCGGCACGGCGACGTGGAGGACGCGCGCGCCCTGGCCCGCGGCATCCTCGACCGGCTGGCCGAGCCGGGTCTGCCCGCCGCCGTGGGCGCCAGCATCGGCATCGCCGCGACGGTCTCGGCGGACGACCGGGACCAGCTGCTGCACGAGGCCGACATGGCCATGTACGAGGCGAAAAACAACGGCAAGGGCACCTTCCGGGTGTACGACCGGGAGCTCGCCGCCCAGGCCGAGGCCCGCCGCCGGTTGCAGGCCGAGCTGGCCGTGGCGCTCGCCGAGCATCAGCTGTTCGTGGCCTACCAGCCCGTCGTCGACCTGGGCAGCGGCGCCTCGCACGCGGCCGAGGTCCTGGTGCGCTGGCAGCACCCGGTCCGCGGCCCGATCGCCCCGGACGACTTCCTGCCCGCCGCCGAGGACGCCGGCCTGCTCGTCGAGATCGACCGCTGGGTGCTGGGCGCCGCCGCGGAGCAGCTCGCCGCGTGGCGCAAGGAGGACCCGACGTTCACGGTCGCGGTGAACCTGTCGGTGGCGTACCTGGTCTCGGGCCGGGTCGTCGAGGACGTGCGCGCGGCGCTCGCGGAGCACGACCTGCCCGGTGAGGCCCTGACCGTCGAGGTCACCGAGTCGTCGCTGATCGCCGACCTGGACGCCGCGGCCCACACGCTGCGCGAGATCCGGGCCCTCGGCGTGCGGATCTCGCTGGACGACTTCGGCGTGGGCTACTCGTCGCTGACCTACCTGCGGAAGCTGCCGGTGGACACGGTCAAGATCGACCGGTCGTTCGTCCGCGAGCTGGCCTGGGACACCAAGGCCAAGGTGCTCTTCAAGGCGGTGCTCGACCTGGTGCACGCGCTGGGCCTGACCTGCGTGGCCGAGGGCATCGAGGAGCCGCGGCAGCTCGGGCAGCTGCTGGCCATGGGCTGCGCCCGCGGGCAGGGCTACCTCTTCTCGCCGCCGATCACCGCCGACCTGGTGCCGATCGGCGGCCAGCGGCCCCGCGCCCGGACCGCGCCGGCGCAGGCCGGCGCGGGGGTCATCAGCGCCGCCGGTACGCCCACCGGGGTCCTGGCCGGCGCGAAGGCCCCGACCGGGGTGGCCGCGTTCGCCGCGATGCCGGTGAAGTCGGGGGCCACGATCGCGACGGACCTGATGCCGGCGCCGGACTTCACGCCGGCCGTGACGAAGCTGATCACCGAAGAGAAGCCCGCCGTCGCGGCGCCCGTCACCGCCTTCCCCCCGCCCGCCGCCGCGCCGCCCGCCTCCGCGCCGCCCGCCGCCGACCCTGCCGCGCCCGCTGCCGGCCCTGCCCAGGACGAGCCCGGAACGAGTGACTCGGGGGAGGACGTCGCAGCGACCGAGCCCGTGGCGGACGCCGAGCCGGAAACCGTGACGGAGGTCGCGGCCGAGCCCTCGGCTGCCGCACGGCCCGCGCAAGAGGAGAGCGCGCGAGACGAGACCGCGCAGGACAACGCGCGGGACGGGGCCGTGCAGGACAACGCGCGGGACGAGGCCGCGCAGGAACAGGCCGCCACCGCCGCCTGACTCGCGCCTTAAGGATCGTTCAGTTCTGCCCTACGATGGGCGGCATGGACGCAGCCGACATCGCCGCCGGCCGGGAGCGCTGGCAACGGCGCTACGACAGTGCGCGCAAGCGGGACGCCGACTTCACCACCCTCTCCGGCACGCCGGTCGATCCCGTCTACGGGCCGGCCCCGGGCGACACCGTGGCCGGGTTCGAGCGGATCGGCTGGCCGGGCGAGTTCCCGTACACCCGGGGTCTCTATCCCACCGGCTATCGCGGACGCACCTGGACCATCCGCCAGTTCGCGGGGTTCGGCAACGCCCGGCAGACCAACGAGCGCTACAAGATGATCCTGGCGGCCGGCGGCGGCGGGCTGAGCGTGGCCTTCGACATGCCGACGCTCATGGGCCGCGACTCGGACGACCCGCAGTCGCTCGGCGAGGTCGGCCACTGCGGCGTGGCGATCGACTCGGCGGCCGACATGGACGTGCTCTTCGCGGGCATCCCGCTGCAGGACGTCACGACCAGCATGACGATCTCGGGCCCCGCGGTGCCGGTCTTCTGCATGTACCTGGTGGCGGCCGAGCGGCAGGGCGCCGACCTGAGCAAGCTCGACGGCACGCTGCAGACCGACATCTTCAAGGAGTACATCGCGCAGAAGGAGTGGCTCTTCACCCCCGAGCCGCACCTGCGCCTGATCGGCGACCTGATGGAGTGGTGCGCCCGCGAGATCCCGCGCTACAAGCCGCTGTCGGTGTCGGGCTACCACATCCGCGAGGCCGGCTCGACCGCCGCGCAGGAGCTGGCGTACACGCTGGCCGACGGCTTCGGCTACGTCGAGCTGGGCCTGTCCCGGGGGCTCGACGTCAACACGTTCGCGCCCGGCCTGAGCTTCTTCTTCGACGCCCATGTCGACTTCTTCGAGGAGATCGCCAAGTTCCGCGCCGCCCGCCGCATCTGGGCCCGGCACCTGCGCGACGACTACGGCGCCACCAGCGAGAAGGCGCTGTGGCTCAAGTTCCACACGCAGACCGCCGGGGTGTCGCTGACCGCTCAGCAGCCGGTCAACAACGTCGTCCGTACGGCGGTCGAAGCTCTCGCCGCGGTGCTCGGCGGCACGAACTCGCTGCACACCAACGCGCTGGACGAGACGCTCGCGCTGCCCACCGACGAGTCGGCCGAGATCGCCCTGCGGACGCAGCAGGTGCTCATGGAGGAGACCGGCGTGACCAATGTCGCCGATCCGCTCGGCGGCGCCTGGTACGTCGAGGCGCTCACCGACCGCATCGAGGCCGAGGCGGAGGAGATCTTCGCGCGCATCCGGGATCTCGGCGAGGACGGCACGATCACGTCGGGCATCCTGCGCGGCATCGAGGACGGCTGGTTCACCGCGAACATCGCCGAGGCGGCCTTCGCCTACCAGCAGGCGCTGGAGAAGAACGAGAAGCGGATCGTCGGCGTCAACGCGCACACCGGCACGGTCGCCAAGGACCTGGAGATCCTGCGCGTCTCGCACGAGGTCGAGGTCGAGCAGAACCGAGCGCTGGGCGCCCGCCGCGCCGCCCGGGACGAGGAGCGGGTCGAGCGGGCGCTGGCCCGGCTGATCGAGGCGGCTCGCACGAAGGAGAACATGATCCCGCCGATGCTCGAGGCGGCCCGCGCCGAGGCGACGCTCGGCGAGATCTGCGGCGCCCTCAAGCAGGAGTGGGGCATCTACCGGGAACCGGCCCGCTTCTGACGCTGCGTGATCAAGCTGTCAGCTACTCTCCGTGGCCAATAGCCGCCCGAATTGTCCGGTGCGGTCCGATGATCAACCGCCTGTCCCGCTCGGCTGCCCACGTTCTTCCGGCCGAACGGACAATTCCCGCACGGACCGCTTCCCTCGTCGGGTGATCATCACGTAGCGTCATGTCCGCAGGTGGATCTGGGGATACCGCCGGGCGCCTCGGGCTTCGGGACCAGTCCGAGCGCGGCCGGCGGTGCAGATGGCGGGCCGGGCGCTCCGGCGGATTCGGGAGCATCCGCCGGACTTGAGCGTCCGGCCCGCACTGCTGAGTTTCTGGCCTCCGCTTCGGCGGGCGCGGCGCCCCTGAAGACGATGACGTGGCTACCACCTCATCGCCGGGCGCCGCGCGACTCTGGTTGCGTCCGGCGGAAAGTGCGGAGGCGCAGGCTGTTGCCGACGACGAAGATCGAGCTCAGGGCCATGGCGGCACCGGCGATCATCGGGTTGAGCAGCCCCGCGGCGGCCAGCGGCAGGCCGGCCACGTTGTAGGCGAACGCCCAGAACAGGTTGCCGTGGATGATCTGCACCGTGCGGCGCGACAGGCGGACCGCGTCGACGGCGGCCCACAGGTCGTTGCGCATCAAGGTCAGGTCGGACGCCTCGACGGCCACGTCGGTGCCCGCGCCCATGGCCACGCCCAGGTCGGCCTGGGCCAGGGCGGCAGCGTCGTTCACGCCGTCGCCGACCATCGCGACCCGGCGGCCGCGGGCCTGGAGCCGCTTGACCGTCTCGACCTTGCCCTCGGGCAGCACGCCGGCCTCGACCTCGGTGATGCCGACCGCCGCGGCGACCTCCGACGCCACGGCCGGTGCGTCGCCGGTGACCAGCACCGGCTGCAGCCCGAGGCGGCGCATGTGGGCGACGGCGGGGGCGCTCGACGGGCGTACCGTGTCGGCCAGGGCCAGGCGCCCGCGCGGGGTGCCGTCGACGCGCACCTCGACCCAGGTGAAAGCACCTTCGCCCGCGCCCCGCGCGACCTCGACCAGGGCGCCCTCCACCGTGCCGCGCACGCCGACGCCGGCCGTGGCCCGGAAGTCCATGACCGGCGGCAGCTCGCCGGCGGCCCGCGCGGCCGCGGTGATCGCCCGGCCCAGCGGATGCTCCGAGGGCGCCTCTACCGCTCCCGCCAGCCGCAGCAACTCCCCCGCCGCCGTCTCGCCGCCGGACGGGCCCGCGGCCACTCCGACCGGCACGATCTCCCGCACCGCCATCTCGCCCGTCGTCACGGTGCCCGTCTTGTCCAGCAGCACGGTGTCGATGCGGCGCACCTGCTCCAGCGCCTCCACACCCCGGATCAGGATGCCCAGCTGCGCGCCCCGCCCGGTCCCCACCAGCAGCGCCGTCGGCGTGGCGAGCCCGAGCGCGCACGGGCACGCAATGATCAGTACGGCCACCGCCGCCGTGAACGCCTCGGCGTTGCCCGCGCCCGTGCCGAGCCAGTAGCCCAGCGTCGCCACGGCCAGCGTCAGCACCACCGGGACGAAGACGGCCGAGACCCGGTCGGCGAGCCGTTGCACCCCGGCCTTGCCCGCCTGCGCCTCCTCGACCAGCCGGGCCATCTGCGCCAGCCGGGTCTCGGCGCCGACCCGGGTGGCGCGGACGACGAGGCTGCCCCCGGCGTTGACCGTGCCGCCGGTGACGGCGTCACCCACGGTCACCTCGACGGGCACGGACTCGCCGGTGATCAGGCTCTGGTCGACGGCCGAGGCGCCCTCGACCACGGTGCCGTCGGTCGCCACCTGCTCACCCGGGCGTACGAGGAACTCGTCACCGGCCGTGAGGCGGTCCACCGGGATCTCGACGCCGCCGCGCAGGGTCACCGTCTTGGCGCCCAGCTCCAGCAGCGAACGGAGCGCGTCGCCGGCGCGGCGCTTGGCGCGGGCCTCCGCGTACCGGCCGGCCAGCAGGAAGGTGGTCACCCCGGCCGCGGCCTCGAGATAGATCGCGTCGCCGTCGCCGCCCGCGCGCAGCGAGAACGGGTGGGTCATGCCGGGCATGCCGGCGTCGCCGAGGAACAGCGTCCACAGCGACCACACGAACGCCGCCAGCGTGCCCACCGAGACGAGCGTGTCCATGGTGGCGGCGCCGTGCCGGGCGTTGACGAGCGCGGACCGGTGGAACGGCCACCCGCCGTAGACGACGACGGGCGCGGCGAGGACGAGCGACAGCCACTGCCAGTAGTCGAACTGCCAGGCGGGGACCATGGCCAGCACGATCACCGGCGCACTCAGCACGGCGGAGACGAGCAGTCGCGTACGCAAAGGGTCCGCAGTCGATCTCTCGGCAGGCGGCTCGGCAGCGGGCTCCGCGGCGGTGTAGCCCGTCTTCTCCACGACGGCGATCAGCGCGGCGGCGTCGATGCCCGGCGGGACCGTGGCGTGCGCCTTCTCGGTGGCGTAGTTGACCGTCGCCGTCACGCCCGCGAGCCGGTTCAGCTTCTTCTCGATCCGGTTGGCGCACGCCGCGCAGGTCATGCCGCCGATCTCGAGCTCGATCCGCTGCGTCATGCCCCCAGCTTATACCCCTAGGGGGTACCAGGCCCGTAGGGTGACCCGTCATGCACGCCCTTCGTCACGCCCGGATCGCCACCTCCGTGATCTTCGCCGTCCACGGCGCGGTGACCGGCACCTTCGCCGCCCGCGTGCCGTGGATCGCCGACCATGTGGGGGTGGGCGCGGGCGGGCTCGGGATCGCGCTGCTCATGCCGGGCGTCGGGGCACTGCTGGCCATGCCGCTCTCCGGCCGCCTGGCGCACCGCTTCGACCTGCGGGCGCTGACCCGCGTGCTCATCCTGCTCTGGTGCGCGGCCCTGGCCCTGCCCGCTCTTCCCACCGACGTGTACGCCCTCTGCGCCATCCTGATCGGCTACGGCGCCACCGCCGGCCTCGCCGACGTGGCCATGAACGCGGAAGCCGTCCTGATCGAGGAGCGGTACGGCCGCTCGGTGATGTCCGGCTTCCACGGCTACTGGAGCGTGGGCGGCCTGGCGGGGTCGGCGGTCGCGGCCACGGCGACGGGACTCGACGCCCGCATCCACTTCGCGCTCACCGCCGCGGTCCTCGCCGTGGTCGCGCTGACCGCGAGCTTCTGGTTGCTCCGGCACCGGCCCGAGCCCACGCTCGAGGAGCCGCCCGCCTTCGCGCTGCCGTCCCGGGCGGTGCTGCCGATCGGGCTCGTCGCCCTGTGCGCGGTCTTCGCCGAGGGTTCCGGCCTGGACTGGTCGGCCGTCTACGTGCGGGACGTGGTCGGCGGCTCGGCGGACGTCGCCGCGCTGACCGTGTCGGTCTTCTCGATCAGCATGGCCGTGGCCCGCTTCGCCGGCGACCGGGTGATCCAACGCCTCGGTCCGGTCCGCACGGTGCGGGTGGCGGGCGTGTGCGCGGCGGCCGGCGCGGTCACCGTGGTGCTGGCGGGGCACGTGGCGGCCGCGCTCGCCGGTTTTGGTCTGCTCGGCGCCGGCATCGCGGTGGTCGTCCCGCTGGTCTTCGTGACCGCCGGCCGGATCGGCGACCACCCCGGCCGCAGCCTGGCCGGCGTCGCCGGCATCGCCTACGGCAGCGGGCTCGTGGCGCCCGGCATCCTCGGCGGCATCGCGCACCTGACCTCGCTGACCACGTCGTTCATCGTGGTCACGGCGCTGACGGTGGTGATGGGGCTGGGCTCGCGGGTGCTGCGGACAGCTGAGCCCGCGTCCCCGCGATGAGCACCTCGAGCCCGTGCTCGAAGAGGTCGTCGCCGTGGAAACCGCCGTCCCGCACGGCCGCGGCCAGCGTGGGCAGGCCGCTCAGATCCGGCACCGTGTCCGGCACGACGGCCGCCTGCTCCTGCAGCACGTGCCCGGTGATGTAGTGGCTCAGGGCGGCGATCGTCCACAACGCCAGCCGCGGCGTGAAGCCCGCCTCGACCATCGCCGCCAGCTCCCGCTCGAACTCGCCGACCGCGCTGCCGCCCCGCGCGGACGCCGACACCACCCGGGCGCCGTCGCGACTCGCCAGCAGCGACCCGCGATAGGCCCGGGCGCGCCGGCGCAGCCACTCCTCCCAGGGCTCGCCGGGCACGGGTGGTCCCATCCCGGCGCGCTGGATGATCTCGTCCGCCATGCCGTCGAGCAGATCCTGCTTCGTGCGAAAGTGCCAGTAGAGCGCCGGTGACTGCACGTCCAGCTCCGCCGCCAGCTTCCGGACGGTGAGCCCCTCGAGGCCGGTGTCGTCGAGCAGTCGCAGCGCCGCGCGCACGATCACGTCGCGGCTCAATCCCTTCACGGGCTCACCTTAGCAGTGCTAAATTGTCCTTAGCGCTGCTAAGGAGGACACGATGCGTGTGACGGCGATCGACGGGTCGGTGGCGGAGGCCGTGGACGAGGGGCTCGGCTTCCCGCTGCTGGTCATCCACGGCGGGATGGGCGACCCCTCGGCCTGGCAGCGGGTCACCGACCGGCTGCGGCACCGGTTCCGGACCGTGCGGCTGCACCGGCGGCAATACCGGCTGGATCTCCCCCGGCCGGTCACCATGGCGGAGGAGGTGGAGCACGTCTCGGCCGTCGCCGGCGAGCTGGGCCGCCCGCCCGTGCTGATCGGGCACTCGTCCGGCGCCGTGCTGGCCCTGGAGACGCTGGCCGCCGATCCGCGGGGCTACGCGGGCGCCGTGCTCTACGAGCCGCCGGTCGTCATCGGGCCACCGCTGGGCGGCGCCGCGCAGGTCGCCGCGCGGGCAGCGCTGGAGCGCGGCAAGCCCGGGCAGGCGATGACCATCTTCGCGCGGGACATCGTCAAGGCGCCCGCCCTCCAGGCTGCGGCAATGGGCTGGATCCTCGGCCGCAGCCGCTTCCGCGACCGGGTGGTGCGCCAGCTCGACGACAACGACGCGATCGACGCCCTGGGCGTGCGGCTGCCGATCTACGCCAAGCTGGACCTGCCGATCCTGCTCATCGGCGGCGACAGGAGCCCCGCGCATCTCGGTGCCCGGCTCGACGCCCTGGAGCGGGCCCTGCCGCGCACCACACGACTGGTGCTGCACGGACAGGGCCACAACGCCGAGCTGCGGGCGCCGGGGCGCCTGGCGGCCGCGATCGAGCGCTTCGTCAGCCCGCTGACGACGTCTTGACCAGGGTGCGGATCTGGCGGAGCAGGACGGACAGCGCCGCCAGGTCCGCCGGCGACTCGGCGACGTCGCCCATCGCGTTGCCGGCGCGGGCCAGCGACGCCGCGTTGACCTGCTCCCACTCCGCCACCTTGTCCTCGGGCGAGGCGTCCGGCGAGGCCGTCTGCAGCACCTCCGCCGTCAGCCCGGCCAGCGCCGAGTAGAGGTCGTAGCGCAGCGCCATCCGGGCCAGCGTCTGCCAGCGGTCGCCGCGCGGCAGCCGCGAGATGTGCGACAGCAGCACGTCGATCTGGAAGCGCTCGGAGAGGACGAAGTAGACGTCGGCCACGTCGCGCACGTCCCGGCCGGTCGCCTTGGCCGTCTCCAGAATGTCGAGCATGCCGAAGCCGTAGACGACGCGGGCGACGCCCTGGGCCAGCTCCTCCGGCATGCCGTTGCCGACGAGCATCTCGGCGTGGGCCGTGAGCGAGCGCCGCTCGGCGCCGATGACGACCTCGGGCAGCCGCTCCAGCAGGGAGCCGACGCCGGGGCGCAGCCGCTCGATCTCGCCGGCCACGTCCAGCGGGGAGCGCCGGTTGCCGGCCAGCCAGCGGACCGCCCGGTCGAGCAGCCGCCGGGTCTCCAGATAGACCAGCGTCTGCGCGAAGGTCGGCACCTTGTTGTCCAGCCGCTCGGCCGCCGCCCACAGATCCCGCAGGCCGTAGACCTCGCGGACGACGACATAGGCCCGGATCACGTCCGCCGCCGACGCGCCGCTCTCCTCCATCGCGCGGAAGACGAACGACGTGCCGCCCCGGTTGACCACCTCGTTGACCAGGCTGGTCGAGATGATCTCGCGGCGCAGCCGGTGGCCTGCCATCCGCGCGGCGAAGCGCTCCCGCAGCGGCGTCGGGAAGTAGCGCGCGAGGACGCCGTGGGTCCACTCCTCGTCGACGATCGGATCGGCCAGGACCTGCCGCTCCAGCGAGATCTTCACGTACGCCAGGAGCACCGCGAACTCCGGCGTGGACAGCCCCTCGCCGTTCTCGTAGCGGGCGGCCAGCTCCTTGTCGCTGGGCAGGGCCTCGAGCTCGCGGTTGAGCTGGCCGGACTGCTCCAGCGCCAGCAGCATGCGGCGGTGCACGGGCAGCAGGGAGTGGGCCTGCTGGCGGGCGTTGCCGAGCGCCGTGGCCTGCTCGTAGTTGTCCCGCAGCACCAGCGCGCCGACCTCGTCGGTCATCGCCGCGAGCAGCTCGTCGCGCTCGGGGAGGGTCAGCTCCCCGTCGGTGACCGCGCCGCCGAGCAGGATCTTGATGTTGACCTCGTGGTCGGAGCAGTCGACCCCGGCCGCGTTGTCGATGAAGTCGGTGAAGATCCGGCCGCCCGAGCGGGCGAACTCGATCCGGCCGCGCTGGGTGAGCCCCAGGTTGCCGCCCTCCCCGACCACCTTGACCCGCAGGTCGGCGCCGTTGACCCGGATCGCGTCGTTGGCCTTGTCGCCGACCTCGGCGTGCGTCTCGGTGGTCGCCTTGACGTAGGTGCCGATGCCGCCGTTCCACAGCAGGTCGACCGGGGCGGCGAGGATGGCCCGCATCAGCTCGCCCGGGCTGACCGCCGTCGCGTCGCCGAGCTCCAGCGCGGCCCGCACCTGCGGGGACACCGGGATCGACTTGGCCGACCGCGGATAGACGCCGCCGCCCTCGCTGATGACGGCCGGGTCGTAGTCGGCCCACGACGAGCGGGGCAGGTCGAACACGCGGCGGCGTTCCGCCCACGAGGCGGCCGGGTCCGGATCCGGGTCCAGGAAAATGTGCCGGTGGTCGAACGCGGCGACCAGCTTGATGTGCTCGGAGAGCAGCATGCCGTTGCCGAACACGTCGCCGGACATGTCGCCGACGCCGACCACCGTGAAGTCCTGCGTCTGCGTGTCCGTGCCGAGGTCGCGGAAGTGCTTCTTGACCGACTCCCACGCGCCGCGGGCGGTGATGCCCATCTTCTTGTGGTCGTAGCCCGCCGACCCGCCGGAGGCGAACGCGTCGCCCATCCAGAAGTCGCGGCCGACCGAGATCTCGTTGGCCGTGTCTGAGAACGTCGCGGTGCCCTTGTCGGCGGCCACCACCAGATAGGGGTCGTCGCCGTCGTGGCGCACCACGTCCACCGGCGGCACGATCTTGCCGCTGTGGATGTTGTCGGTGACGTCGAGCAGCGCGCCGATGAAGAGCTTGTAGCAGGCCACGGCCTCGTCGCGGTCGCCCGGCCGCTGCTTGAGCACGAAGCCGCCCTTGGCGCCGACCGGCACGATCACGGCATTCTTGACCATCTGCGCCTTGACCAGGCCGAGCACCTCGGTGCGGAAGTCCTCGCGCCGGTCCGACCAGCGCAGCCCGCCCCGGGCCACGGCGCCGAAGCGCAGGTGGACGCCCTCGAAGCGCGGCGAGTAGACGAAGATCTCGAACTTCGGGCGGGGCTGCGGCAGGTCGGGGATCGCCGTCGGGTCCAGCTTGAAGGCCACGTACGACTTGGGCCGCCCGTCCGCACCGCGCTGGAAGAAGCTCGTGCGCAACGTAGCCTGCATCAGCCGCAGGTACGACCGGAGGATCCTGTCCTGGTCGAGGCTCTCCACGCCGTCGAGCAGCTCGGTGATCCGCTCGACCAGGTCCTCGGCACGCCGGATGCGCTCCCCCTCGCCGACCTCCAGCCGCGGCGAGAAGCGCGTCTCGAAGAGCCGGACGAGCAGGCGGGTGATCTCCGGGTACGCGACGAAGGTCGACTCCACGTAGCGCTGCGAGAACACGTTGCCGGTCTGCCGCTGGTACTTCGCGTAGGCGCGCAGCACCACCACTTGCCGCCAGGTGAGCCCCGCCCGCAGGACCAGCTCGTTGAAGCCGTCCACCTCGGTCTCGTTCTGCCACGCGGCGGCGAAGGCGTTCTCGACCTGGGGGCGTACCTCGGAAAGCTCGTGATGCGACGACGGCGGCTGCAGGCCGAAGTCGTAGAGATAGACCGTCCCGTCGGCCCGCCGCACCTCGTAGGGCCGCTCGTCGACCACCTCGACGCCGAGCGAGTGCAGGACGGGCAGCACGGCCGAGAGCATCATCGGCTCGCCGTAGCGGAAGACCTTGAACCGCACGTCGCTGTCGTCCGGCTCGGCGCAGCCGTCCCGGTCGAGCCGCCGCTTGCGGTAGAGGTGCATCTCCAGCTGGCCGGACTCCTCGAGCAGCTCCAGCTTGGCGATGTCGAGCACGGCCTCGTACGGCGTATGGCCGTCCTTGTAGCTGTCGGGGAACGCCGCCGTGTAGCGCTGGAACAGCTCCTTGGCCGGCTCCTCGCCCACCTTGCGCTCCAGCACCAGCGAGAAGTCGTCGTCCCACATCCGGGTCGCGTCGGCGAGCCGCTCGGCCAGCACGTTGGGGTCGACGCCGCCGGGCGGGTCGGCCGGGTCGGTGCGCACGATGAAGTGCACCCGGGCCAGCATCCGCTCGGTCACCCGGGTCGTGTAGTCGACGCCGACGCCGTTCAGCTCGCGCAGCAGGATCTCCTGCATGGCCTGCCGGTTGCCGGTGGTGAACCGGTCCCGCGGCAGATAGATCAGGCACGAGATGAACCGGCCGTAGCCGTCGCGGCGCAGGAAGAGGCGCAGCTGGCGGCGGCCGGCCATGCGCAGCACGCCGATCACGGCCTCGTACAGGTCATCGGTCTTGATCTGGAAGAGCTCGTCGCGCGGATAGGTCTCCAGGATCTGCAGCAGGTCCTTGCCGGAGTGCCCGCGCGGGGACAGGCCCGAGCGGTCCAGCACCTCCATCACCTTGCGGCGCACGACCGGCAGCTCGCGCACGCTCGTGCGATAGGCCGAGCTGGAGAAGAGCCCGAGGAAGCGCCGCTCGCCGCACACCTCGCCCTGGTCGTTGAAGACCTTGACGCCGATGTAGTCCAGATAGGCCGAGCGGTGCACCGTGGCCCGCGAGTTCGCCTTGGTGATCACCAGCAGCCGCTTCTCCAGCGCCCGCTGGTGGGCCTCGGGGGCCATCGACGACAGCTTGCGCGCGGTGCTCTGGTCACCCCGCAAAATGCCCAGACCACTTCCGGGTACGGCCGACAGCAGATCGCCGTCCAGGTGGTACTCGCGGTAGCCGAGGAACGTGAAGTGGTCGTGCGCGAGCCACTTGAGCAGCTCGACCGAGTCCGTGACGTCCTTGTCCGGCACCGGGAGCTTGGACTCCGTGCCCCGCGCGGTGGCCAGCTCGTCGGCGATGACCAGGGCCCGCTGGCGCATCCGGGGCCAGTCGTCGACGGCGTCGCGGACGTCGGTCAGCACCCGGCGCAGCTCGTTGTGCAGCTGCTCGCGGGCCTCCTCGGTGCGGACGGGATCGATCTCGACCCGGATCCAGCTCTCCACGAGGTCGCCCTCGATCGCGTCGTCGGGCTCGACGTTGGCCTCGACCTGCGCCAGCGCGCCCAGCGGCTCGCGGCGCACGACGATGAGCGGGTGCACGAGCAGGTGCACCTGGAGCTGGTGGGCGGTGAGCAGCGCGGTGGTCGAGTCGACGAGGAACGGCATGTCGTCGGTCACGATCGAGATGACGGTGTGCGGCTGGTCCTCGCACGGCGCGCTGATGTCGAGCTTCAGCTCGCCGGGGAGCCGGGCGGCGGCCAGCTCACGGTGCTCGCGGGCGGCGGAGAACATCTCCTCCGGCGTGTAGCCGACGAGCTCCTCGTCCGGGGCGAACCGCCAGAACCGGTCGACCAGCGTGGCCGTGGCGTGGTCCTCGCCGGCCCGGGCCACGGCCTGCGCCACCAGGCGCTCGGCGTTGGGCAGCGGCTCGTCGAGATCCTCCTCGGACGCACCCAGCCGGCCCGTCAGGGCGAGACCGGGACCGGGGCCGAAGTCCAGCTCCGGATCGCTTTCGTGAGCTGCCTCGTCGGTTGCGGGCATGGCAGACGGCTCCCCTCACCCACGACACTGTGGGTTCGACGTGTCGGCCCTCAGCCTAGTTCCCCCCTCCGACAGCGCGGGCGGACGGGAGGTGTGCGGAGAAGATCCGGCCACGGTTTGCTTCCACTCCGGTAGCACGGGACCTCGTGACGAGACACCAGGCGCTACCGTTCCGTACGGTTTCTCTGCCGTACCCGGAAAGGGGCAGCTCGATGCACCGCAGCGGAAAGGTCCGCCGACCCCTCGCGGCCGTTACAGGCCTGCTCCTGGCCGGGGCCGGGCTCGTGGCGTGCTCCGGCGGCGACAAACCGGAGGACACCGTCGAGGCCTTCCTCGCCGGGTGGCAGGGCGGCGACCTGAGCAAGATCGGATTCGTCACCGCGGCCGGCAGCCGGATCGCCGCCGCCGACGTGCAGGCCGAGCTCAAGGCGCTCACCGGCGACCTCACGAAGTCGTCGCTCAAGGTCAGTCCCGCGGGGGACGCGTCGTCGACGGGTGACGACGACGCCACCGAGCCGATCAAGCTGGACTGGACGCTGCCCGGCGGCGTGCCGTGGTCGTACCAGAGCACCGTGCGCCTCACCAAGCGCAACACCGACGGCTGGCGGGTCGTCTGGGACCCGACCGTGCTGCACGAGAAGCTGACCGCCGGCGACCGGATGGAACTGCGGCGCACGACCGCCGACCGGGCCGACGTGCTCGGGCCCGACGGGCAGCCGCTGGTCACCGCCCGCGGGGTCACGACCATCGGCATCGAGCCGCAGGCCGTCGAGGACCAGGGCAAGCTGGTCAAGGACGTGGCCGCCGCGCTCAAGACGATCAAGGTGGACCTCGACCAGCCGGACCTCACGACCCGGCTGCGCAACGCCGACCCGGGCGCGTTCGTCGACGTGATCACGCTGCGCAACGCGGATTACGCCAAGATCAAGCCCAAGGTGTACGACCTCAAGGGCACTCGGTTCCGCCAGGAGAAGCGGGAGCTGGCGCCGAGCCGCGTCTTCGCCCGGGCGGTGCTCGGCACGGCGGACCCGGCGACCCGGGAGGACATCGACGCCCACCCCGACCAGATCGCGCAGGGCGACCAGGTGGGCCACGGCGGCCTGCAGGAGAAGTACGACACCCAGCTGCGCGGCACCGCGGGTCTCAACGTGGTCATCGCCCGCAAGACGCCGGACGACCAGGTCGAGGACGACGCGGCCCTGTTCACCTCCGCGCCCGTGGCCGGCAAGCCGATCAAGCTGACGCTCGACGAGAAGACCCAGACGGCCGCCGACGCCGCAGTCGTCCCCGAGAAGCACCCGAGCGCGCTGGTGGCCATCCGGATCAGCGACTCCTCGGTGCTCGCCGTCACGAACGGCCCCGACGGCGCCGCCGTGAACACCGCCATGACCGGCCAGGTGCCGCCCGGCTCCACGTTCAAGATGGTCACCGCGCTCGGCCTGCTCGACAAGGGCGCCGTGACGCTGGACGCCAAGGTGAACTGCCCGAAGACCGCCAAGGTCGGCAGCCAGGAGTTCGGCAACTCGCACGACATGGCGCTCGGCCCGGTGCCGTTCCGCACCGACTTCGCCAAGTCGTGCAACACCGCCTTCGTCGGCCTGTCGTCGAAGCTGGGCGCCGACGGGCTGCGCGCCGCGGCCACCGAGGTCGGCCTGGGCGGCACATGGGACCTCGGCGTGGCATCCTTCAGCGGCAAGCTGTCGCCGGCCGACTCGCCCCAGGAGCTGGCCGCCGCCTCCTTCGGCCAGGGCGCGACGGCGATGAGCCCGCTCGCCATGGCCGCCGCGACCGCCGCCGTGGCCCGCGGGCAGTTCAAGCAGCCCAAGCTCGTGCTCGACCCGGCGCCCGCCGCGCCCGCCGCCGACGGGCCCGCGCTGAAGGACAGCTCGGTGCAGCCGCTGCGCACGATGATGCGCGAGGTGGTGACGAAGGGCACGGGCACCAAGCTCAAGTCCGTCCCCGGCGGCCCGGTCTCCGGCAAGACCGGGACGGCCGAGTTCAAGACCGGCTCCGAGGACACGCACTCGTGGTTCGTCGGCTGGCAGGGTGACGTCGCCTTCGCCGTCATGGTGCAGAATGGCGGGGCGGGCTCGGAGGCCGCCGTCCCGATCGCGCAGCGCTTCCTCACCGCGCTGGCCAAGTGACTCAGGTCAGCATCCCCGGGGTGACCGTCAGGCCCGCATCCCGGGGCGACCGTCAGGTCAGCGCTCGGTTTGACCGTCAGGTCAGCGCCTCGGGGTTGATCTCGAAGGCGGGTCGCTGGGCGGGCAGGGAGAACTCCTCTGTCCGCCGCGGGCGCAGCATGCCCGGCATCGTCGCCGGCAGCGGCTCCGAGTCGAGCAGCGGCAGCGAGCCGAGGGGGCGCAGCTCGTGCTCGTCCTCCGGCTCGGGCTCCTCCTGCGGGGCCGCCGGCTCCTTCCACGCGGCCTCGGGCTCCTCGTCCGGGGCCTCCGGCTCTTTCCGCGCGGCCTCGGGCTCCTCCTCGGGGGCCTCCGGCTCCTTCCACGCAGCCTCGGGCTCCTCCTCCGGATCGGGCTCCTCCGGATCGGGCTCTTCTTCCGCTTCCGGAGCGGGCTGTTCTGCCGCGGCCGCCGGCTCCGGCTCGGGCTCTTCGTAAGCGGCCGCCGGCTCCGGCTCTTGGTGCGCGGCCGCCGGCTCCGGCTCCGGCTCTTCGAGCGGCTCCGGCTGCGGGGCGGGCTCCTCCTCGGCGTCCTCCGGCTTTTCCTGCGCGGCGAGCAGGCCCGGCGCCTCCGGGGCGAGCAGGTCCGCGCGCGCCGCCACGAGGTCGGGGCGCAGGTCGACCGCGTGCGCCGACTGCAGGCCCGCCACGAGCGCGGCGGTGATCTCCTCGGCGTACACGCCGTCGGGGTCGTAGTCGGGGTCGAAGACGGTGATCTCCACGCCCAGGCAGTGCGGCGAGCCGACCAGCCCGGACAGCAGGATCTCCAGCTCCGGGAAGGCGATGCCGCCCGGCTCCGGCGCGTCCACCGCGGGCAGCACGGCCGGGTCCAGGACGTCCACGTCGAGGTGGACCCAGTAGCCGGCGCAGTCCAGCAGCTGCTCCTGCGCCCACTGCGCGCTGCGCGCGGCACCCTCGGCCCGCAGCGCCGGGACCGGGCGGGTGACGATGCCGGCCGCCTGCAGGTCCAGTCTGTACTCGTCCTGGGCGCGGATGCCCATGACGACCACGTCGATGTCGCGGTAGTAGGGGCGGCGGCCCTCGATCGCCGTCAGGTTGGCCTGGCCCCGGCCGGTGACGAGCGCCAGGTCCTCGCCCGCGGCCGCGCCGACGTAGGACGCGTTGCCCGGGTGCCGGAAGTCGGAGTGTCCGTCCACGAAGACCAGCCCGACGCGGCCGCCGACCGCCTCGCCCAGCCTGTTCATGGCCAGCGCCGAGCCGAGGACGATCGAGCAGTCCCCGCCCAGCACGACCGGGAACTCCCCCCGGTCGATGATCGCCCCGATCCGGTCGGCCAGCCGGCGCGAGTAGACGCCGATCTCGCGGGCGTGCGCGACGCCGTCGCCGGGGCGCCAGTCGCCGGGGTCGTACCGGGGCGGGGTCAGGCACCCGGCGTCGCGGGCGTCGAGGCGGCGCAGCAGGCCGGCGTCGCGCAGGGCGCCGGGCGCCTTGGCGACGCCCGGGACCGAGGTGGCGGTGGGCGGGCGCAGGCCGAGGTTGGACGGTGCGTCGAGTACGGCTATCCGGCGCATGGAGCCCCCGTAACGAAGAAGATCACCTCGTGGACCACGGCGACCCGGCGCGAGTTTCGGCGATGACCAGTCTTTTGAGCTGCGGCTATCTGGTCAATACCCCGGCCCGGCGGCCTCAGCGGTCCACGAGGTACCTCTCTAGAAGAGTGCGCGGGCGAGGGCGCGGCGCGCGCTCGCCACGGCCGGATCGTCCGGCCCGGCGACGGTGAACAGGGACAGCAGGTGCTTGCGGACGGCGTCGCGCTCGTCCCCCGAGGTGCGCTTGACCAGGGCGACCAGCCGCTCGTAGGCCTCCGGGGCCTGTCCGCTGAGGACCTCGATGTCGGCGGCGAGCTGCTGGGCCGCGACGTCCGCCGGGTCGGCGTCGGCCTTGGCCAGCGCGGTCGTCGGGTCGACGCCGGTGATCCGCCGGTAGAGCTCCACCTGGGCCAGCCCCGACTCGGCGGCGTGGTCCTGCGGCGACTCGGCGAGGATCTTCTTGTACGCGGCCTCGGCCTCGTCCAGGTCCCCGGTCATCAGCGCGTCGTCGGCCGCGTCGAGCCGCGGGTCCTCGGCCGCCGCGACCTCCACGCCGCCGGCCTTGAGCACCGCGTCGACGTAGCGGCGGACCTCCGCCTCGGGCAGCACGCCGGTGAAGCCCTCGACGAGCTGGCCGCCCACGATCGCCACGACCATCGGGATGCCCTGCACGCGCAGCGCCTGGGCCAGCCGCGGATTGGCGTCCACGTCGACCTTGCCCAGGATCCAGCTGCCGCCGCCCTCGGCGGCCAGCTTCTCCAGCACCGGGGAGAGCTGCTTGCAGGGCTCGCACCACTCGGCCCAGAAATCGAGGATGACGGGGGTGCTCAGCGAGAGCTGCAGCACCGTCGTCTGGAAATTCTCTTCGGTCACGTCGATGATCGAGGCACCGGCGGCCGGGGCGCCCGGGAAGCCCGCGGGCCCGGCACCGGCCGGGGCAGCGCCACCCGCGGCGCTCGCGGGGGCGGGCTGCGCGGGCTTGCTCGCCGGGCGCAGGGCACCGAGGTCGACCGCGCCGCGGGTGAAGATCGACGGAGTGGTCCGTGGGTCGCTCATGGTTACCTAGTCTCGCACGCTGAACCCCCGGTCCGCCGCGCCGCCGGGCAGGCGATATCGGACGTCACAACGGCTCCCGCCGAGCGGGGCGAAGTGCACCTTTTGGACCGGCTGACCGTCCCCGGGATCCGCCCCCGAGCGCGTCCGGCCGTGACCGCGGTGCTGCCGGCTACGGGCGCAGCTCGGCGACGAGGGTGTCCGCGGCCGTGTACGGGTCGAGCTCCCCGGCGGCGACCTGCGACGCGAGCTTGCCGAGACCCGTACCGTCGTGCAGGTTGCCCAGCCGGGCGCGCAGCGTGCCCAGCGCGATCGCCTCGACCTCGACGGCGGCCCGCCGCTCATGCGCGGCCCGCAGCCGGTCGCCGGTGCTCAGCCAGGCACGATGCTTCGCGATCGCCGCGGCCACGTCGCCGATGCCCTCACCCTTGACCGCCGTCGCCCGCACGACCTGCGGCCGCCAGTCGCCGGGGGCCCGCTCCCCGAGGCCGAGCATGCCCTGGATGTCGCGGTAGGTCGCGTCCGCGCCCGGGCGGTCCGCCTTGTTGACCACGAAGACGTCGGCGATCTCCAGGATGCCCGCCTTGACGGCCTGGATTGCGTCGCCCATCCCCGGCGCGAGCAGAACCAGCGTGGTGTCGGCCAGGGTCGCGATCTCCACCTCGGCCTGCCCGACGCCGACCGTCTCGACCAGGATCACGTCACAGCCGGCGCCCTCCAGCACGCGCACCGCCTGCGGGGTGGCGGCGGCCAGCCCGCCGAGCTGACCCCGGCTGGACATGGACCGGATGTAGACGCCGGGATCGGTGGTGTGCTCCTGCATGCGGATCCGGTCGCCGAGGATCGCTCCCCCGGTGAACGGGCTGGACGGGTCGACCGCCAGCACGCCGACCCGGTGACCTTCGGCACGCAGGGCACGCACCAGCTCGTTGGTGGTGGTGGACTTGCCCACGCCGGGCGAGCCCGTGAGGCCGACCACCTGGGCGCGGCCGGCATAGGGCGCCAGGGCCGCGGCGACCTCGCGCAGCCGCGGGTCGCCGTCCTCCACCATGCTGATCAGCCGGGCGACGGACCGGGCTTCCCCGTTCCGCGCGCCGGCCACCAGCGCGGGCACGTCCTTCCTCATGCGGGCACTGTCTCACCCGAGCCGGGCGCCCGCCCACTCACGCCGGCACCTTGATGATCAGCCCCGCCCGAGCCGGGCGCCCGCTCGCTCACGCGGGCACCTTGATGATCAGCGCGTCGCCCTGGCCGCCGCCGCCGCACAGGGCTGCCGCGCCCGTGCCGCCGCCCCGGCGCTTCAGCTCCAGCGCGAGGGTGAGCACGAGCCGGGCTCCCGACATGCCGATCGGGTGGCCCAGGGCGATGGCGCCGCCGTTGACGTTGACGATGTCCTCGGACACCTTCAGCTCGCGCATGGAGTGGATGACCACCTGGGCGAAGGCCTCGTTCATCTCGATCAGGTCGAGGTCGCCGACGGCGAGGCCGGCCTTGGTGAGCGCGTGCTGGATCGCGTGGGCCGGCTGGGCCTGCAGCGAGCTGTCCGGGCCCGCGACGTTGCCGTGGGCGCCGACCTCGGCGAGCCAGGTCAGCCCCAGCTCCTCGGCCTTGGCCCTGCTCATCACCACGACCGCGGCGGCCCCGTCGGAGATCGGCGAGGCGCTGCCGGCCGTGATCGTCCCATCCTTGGCGAACGCCGGGCGCAGCTTCGCCAGGGAATCGGCGGTGGCATCCGGGCGTACGCCCTCGTCGGTGTCGATGAGCGGGTCGCTGTCGCGCTGCCCGGCCCGCAGCGGGGCGATCTCCTCGGCGAAGCGCCCCTCGGCCTGCGCGGCGGCGGCCCGCTGGTGACTCAGCGCGGCGAAGGCGTCCTGCTCGGCGCGGGAGATGCCGAGGCCCTTGCCGGACTGCTCGGTCGACTCGCCCATCGAGATGCCCAGCCACGGGTCCATGAGGCCGTCGTACGCGGTGTGGTCGCGGACCAGGATGTCGCCGTACTTCTTGCCCTGGCGCTGGCCCAGCATCAGGTGCGGGGCGTTGGTCATCGACTCCATGCCGCCGGCCACCACGATGTCGAACTCGCCGGCGCGGATCAGCTGGTCGGCGAGCGCGATGGCGTCCAGGCCGGACAGGCACACCTTGTTCACCGTGAGGGCCGGCACGCGCATCGGGATGCCCGCGGCGACGGCTGCCTGCCGCGCGGTGATCTGACCGGTGCCCGCCTGGAGCACCTGGCCCATGATCACGTACTCCACCTGCTCCGGGCGCACCCCGCCGCGCTCCAGGGCCGCGGCGATGGCGTGGCCACCGAGCGCGGTGGCGGGCACGTTCTTGAGGTTGCCGAGGAGGCGGCCCATCGGGGTACGAGCGCCGCTCACGATCACCGAACTGGTCACGGGGTCTCCGCTTCACATTCGCCGGAAGGATCTGCCGGAACAACTTTCACAATGTCACACTCGCGGGCATGAACTCCCTACCGGATGTCGGCGTCATCCGTATCGATCACGTCGGCGTCGCCGTGCCCGACCTGGACGAGGCCATCGCGTTCTACGAGAACACGTTCGGGCTGCGGTGCGCACACCAGGAGGTCAACGAGGAGCAGGGCGTCCGGGAGGCCATGCTCACCGCCGGCGACGACGGCGCCCGGATCCAGCTGCTCGCCCCGCTGCGCCCCGACTCCACGATCGCCGGCTTCCTCGACCGGAAGGGGCCGGGTCTGCAGCAGCTCGCCTACACGGTGCGGGACGTCGAGGCGGCGAGCGCGGCACTGCGGGCCCGTGGTCTCCGTCTCCTCTATGACGAGCCGCGGCGGGGCACCGCGGGATCACGGATCAATTTCGTGCACCCGAAGGACGCGGGCGGCGTACTCGTGGAATTGGTCGAGCCCTTTTGTCAACCTGCGGGTGAAACATCCTGACGCGGCGGCCGGGGGCTGGCAGGATCGGGAGGCGCCTTCCCGTGCTTGATCGGCACGGGTGGTAGCGGTGCCGCAACACGCTGTTCGGGGTGCGTGGCGGACGCCCCCCGAACGGACGGGACGGGGCCGCGGCGAGCGCGTCGAAGGTGATCTTCGCCCGGAATACTCCGGCCCGCACAGTCTTGCGTAGCCCCCTGGGGGGTCTGCCAATATGGCGCAATGCCCCAGCAGCAGGATGCCAATCTCGCCTTCTTCGAAACCGCGAATTCGCAGCACGACTTCACCGTTGTCCTGCGTGGATACGACCGCGGGCAGGTGGACGCCCACCTCGGCCGGCTGATCGCCGCCCTCAACCAGTCCGAGCAGGCCCGCGGCGAGGCCGAGCAGCGCATGAACGACGCGCAGCGCCGGTTGCGGCAGGCCGAGCAGCGGCTCAACGCGCTCGAGCAGAAGCTCGCCGACAGCAACAAGCTGCTGGAGGAGAACAACAGACCGACTCTGTCCGGGCTGGGCACCCGGGTGGAGCAGATCCTGCGGCTGGCCGAGGAGCAGGCGAACGACCACCGCAGCGAGGCCAAGCGGGAGTCCGAGGGCATCCTCTCCGCGGCGCGGCTCGAGGCACGCGAGATCACGGACAAGGCGCGCGCCGAGGCGGCCGCCATGAAGGCGTCGGCCGAGCGCGATGCGGGGCAGGTCCGGACACACGCCGAGCGCGAGGCCGCGGAGGCGCGGGTGCAGGCCCGGCGGGAGGCCGACACCCTGCGCTCCGACGCCGACCGCGAGACCAAGCAGCTGCGCACGGTCACCGCGCACGAGGTCGCCGAGCTCAAGTCGACCGTCGAGCGCGAGGTGGCCTCGCTGCGCGCGACCGCCGAGCGGGAGATCACCCAGCTGCGCGCCAAGGCCTCCCGCGAGGCCGAGGAGAAGCGCGCCGAGGCGACCAAGCTGCTCACCGACGCCCGTGACAAGCGCGACAAGGACCTCCAGTCGCTGGCCCTCGAGGTCGCCGAGCGCCGCGAGAAGTCCGAGCGCGAGGACGCCGAGCGGCACGCCGCCCAGGTGAGCGCCTCCCAGCGGATGGTGGCCGAGGCCGAGGAGCGCGCCCGCGCCGCCGAGGACCGCGCCAAGGAGATCGAGCAGCGCGCGGAGAACAGGCGCCTCGAGGCCGAGCGGCACTCGGTCGAGACGGTGGAGAAGGCCCGCGCCCTCGCGGAGAAGACGGTCACCGAGGCGCGCAGCGAGTCGCAGCGCCTGCTGAGCGAGGCCCGCACCGAGGCCGAGCTGACCACGCAGGCCGCCAAGCGCGAGGTCGAGGACCTCACCCGGCAGAAGGACGCCGTCACCAACCAGCTCGGCCAGATGCTCTCCGGCCTCTCCGGCCTGGTGCCCACGGTCGGCGCCGCGAAGGCCGCCGAGGCGGTCGCCCAGGCGCAGGCCCAGGCTCAGCCGGCCCCGGCTCAGGCCGCTCCGGCGCAGGCCACGGCCGCTCAGCCGGCCGAGGCTCCCGCCCAGCGGGACGCCGCCGCGGCCGGCGGCACCACCGCTGAGCAGCCCGAGGTGGCCGCCAAGAGCAGCTGAGTCATTCGCCACTCGGTCCCCGGTTGCGCCACCCCGGCGGGTGCGCAACGGTTAGAGGACCGGGCCGGCTGTGCGAGATCGTTGTGCGGGCCGTACCGGAGCTCCTCCCGGTACGGCCTGTCTGCTTCCACGCGTAGCCTGAGCGCCGGACAAGTGGCGTGGCCGGCCGGTGTGTAACGACACGTCACGGGACGTCGCGTATGTGAGGATGGACAGCATGTCGCACGGCGGGGAAATCTTCGGACTCGGTGGAGAGACGCCACCGGAGCCCAGCTTCGAGACCGCCCTGCGGGGTTACGAGAAGAAACAGGTCGAGCGCTATGTCGCCCGCGCCGAGCAGGAGATCGCGACGCTGATCAGCGAGCGCGACGGGGCCCAGCTGCAGAATCAGGCCATGATGGGCCAGCTCGACCGGCTGCAGCAGGAGCTGGCGCAGGTCCGCCGCAACCCCGCCATCGGCGCCGAGGTCTCCTTCCGCCACCTCGGGCCCAAGGTCGAGGAGATCCTCGCCAAGGCCGAGGAAGTCGCCGCGGACATCAAGAATTCCGCCACCGACGACATCGCCGCCCGCCTCGCCGAGGCCGAGCGCATCCGCGCCGAGGCCGAGGCCCACGCCCACGACGGCATCCGCGACTTCGAGATCGCCCTCGCCGCCCGCCGCGCCGAGGAGGAGAAGGCCGACGCCGCCCGCCGCGCCGCCGCCGAGAAGGCGCTCGCCGCCAGCCGGCAGGCCGCCGAGCAGGTGCGCGCCGAGGCCGACGCGACGCTCACCCGGGCCCGCGCCGAGGCCCAGCAGCTGACCGAGCGCACCGCCCAGGAGACCCAGCGGCTGCGCGCCGAGGCCGACGGCTACGCCAAGTCCACCCGGGTCCAGGCCGACCAGGAGATCAAGGGCCTGCGCGACAAGGCGCAGCAGGAGATCACCCAGCAGCGCGCCGCCGCCGACCGCGAGCACACCCAGCTCAAGGACACCGTCGAGCGCGAGATCGCCCAGCGCCGCAAGGGGGCCGCCGAGGAGCTCGAGCAGCTCCGCACCGGCGTCGAGAAGCAGTGCGCCGACCTGCGCAGCGAGGCCGACAAGTACGCGGAGGAGATCCTGCGCAAGTCGGACGAGCAGGCCACCGCGGTCCGCAAGGAGATAGCCGCCCAGCAGGACAAGATCGCCGGCGCCGCCCGCGACCTCGAGGTCGCCCAGGCCAAGGTCGCCGAGGCGGAGCAGAAGGCCGCCGAGGCCGGCAGCCGCGCCCAGGCCGCCGAGCAGGAGGCCCAGCAGGTCCAGGCCCGGCTCGCCGAGGTCAAGCGCGAGCTCGAGGCCGAGCTCAAGCGGGTCGAGGAGGCCAAGCGGGCCGGCCAGGCCGCCGAGCGCCACGCCGCCGACGTCCGCCGCCAGGTCCAGAAGGAAGCCAAGCGCGTCGCCGAACTGGCCGCCGCCGCCGTCCTCGCCGCCGCCGCATCCCCGGACGACGACGACATGGACTCCACGCCGCCCGCACCGGGCGCGGCACCCGCCACGCCGGCTGCCGTCGTCGCCCCGGCTGCCGTCGCTGCCTCGGCCGCGGGCTCGGCGCCGGTCACCCCGGCCGGCTCCGCGTCGGTCGGATCGGCATCGGTCCCGGCCGGCGCTTCGGTCGGTGGCTCTCCGGCCGGCGGGTCCCCGGTGGGCGGCTCCTCGGTGAGCGGATCCTCGGTGGGCGGGTCCTCCGCTGGCGTTGCCTCCGGTTCGGAGGCGCCGACGGCCACGGGCACGGCGACCGTCGCGCCGCAGACCGCGTCGCCGATCACCTCCCTCGACAAGAACACCGACAAGGAGGGGGCGCCGTCCAAGGTGACCGCTTCCGCCAAGGTGACGGCCCGGCCCGCGAGCCGCGTGGGCGCCGACGCCGAGTAAGCCGACGCCGAAATCAGCGCTCAGGGCCGGCCGGTTCCGGCAGCGCTGGTCCGCTGTCTTCGCGCAGCCCCGGTCTTCACGGACCGGGGCTGCTGCCTTTCCGAGTGGCTTTCGGCGGCACCCGGCGGCGGATGCACGGCAACACCGCGATGGCGGAGTGCACGGCAACAGCGCAGTGGCGAGCGCCCGGCACCACCACGGCGGCGGGCGGTCTGCGGTGGCCGGCGGCTGTCCGGGGGCGGGCGGCTTTCGGTTGCGCCGGGTGGCCCGGGTGGCGGCGGGCCGATAGATTCCCGCCGGGAACGTCGGCTGCCGGACGGTGGCCTGCCCGCTGCCACGGAGGTGTCCGGTGACCGCCGATCAGCCCAGGTCAGGCGCGACGCCCGATGCGAGCGCTTCCGACGAGCCCCCGGTGCCGGCGCCACGCCCCGCGGACGAGCCTTCGAGGCCCGCGCCACCCCCCGCGGACGAGCCTTCGAGGCCCGCGCCACGCTCCGCGGACGAGGCGCCGGCGGCGGCGTCCGAGCCGGGCGGGGAGGCCGTCGTGACGGGACAATTCGGACGGCCGGGACCGCCGCTGAGCCGGCGGAACCCGTTTCTCATCGGGCTGACCGGCGGGCTCGGGGTGATCGTCGCGTACGTCATCTTTCTGGGGATCCGGAACGCCGCGTCGATCCTGGTGCTGATCTTCGTCGCGCTGTTCCTGGCGATCGGGCTCAACCCCGCGGTGCTGCGCCTGCAGAAGTGGCACTTCCCACGCTGGCTGGCCGTCACGGTGGTGGCCCTGACCGTGGTGGCCCTGCTGGGCGGCGGCATCGTCGCGCTCATCCCGCCGGTGATCACCCAGACCGGTCAGCTCGTCGAGAACGTCCCGGGCTTCATCGAGAGCCTGCAGCGCAACGAGACCGTGAACGACCTGGTCCAACGCTACGACCTGCTGACCAAGGTGCAGAACGCCATCAACGCGGGCACCGTCACGAACGCGCTCGGCGGCGTGGTCGGCGGCGCGCGGCTGCTCTTCGGGACGATCTTCAACGTCCTGACCGTGCTGGTGCTCACGATCTATTTCATGGCGTCGTTCGAGCGCATGAAGTCGGCCGCGTACGCCATGGTGCCCGCCTCCCGCCGCACCCGCGTCCGGCTGCTCACCGACGAGATCCTCACCAAGGTCGGCGCGTACATGGTCGGCGCGCTCGCCATCGCCGTCTTCGCCGGGCTGTCGACCTGGGTCTTCGCCGTGATCGTCGGCCTCGCCTACCCCTTCGCCCTGGCCGTCGTCGTCGCCGTCTGCGACCTGATCCCGCAGATCGGCGCGACGCTCGGCGCCGTGATCGTCAGCCTGATCGCCCTGGCCGACTCGATCACGACCGGCATCGCGAGCATCGTGTTCTTCCTCATCTACCAGCAGATCGAGAACTACCTGATCTATCCGAACGTCATGCGCCGCTCGGTCAAGGTCAGCGACGTCGCGGCGATCACGGCCGCGCTGCTGGGCGTGGGCCTCTTCGGCGTACTCGGCGCCTTGGTCGCGATCCCGCTGGTTGCGGCCGTGCAGCTCATCGTGCGCGAGGTCGTGAACCCGAGCATGGAACACAAGTAGGGCGGAAGCTCCGCAGCGGCCGTGTGCGCGGTCCAGGTCACGCGGGCGCTTCACAAACGTGCGGTGCGCGGCCGTGCGAGCCGGCTCAGCGGGCGGTCGTGCGGTCGGCTTCGGGGAGCTCCTGCCAGAGGCGGGCGGCGATGCGGGCGGCGCCCTCGGCACTCCAGCGGCGCACCATCGGGCGCGGGACGTAGCGGCGGAACCAGTCGAGGGCGCGGCGGGCGTCGCGGTCCAGGGTGTCGGGGACGGGCCCGCGATCGTACGGCCGCAGCCCCCGCACCTGGCAGTAGAACACCGTGTTGTAGTGCCGCCACTCCCCCGTCGTGGCCGGCGCCCCGCCCGGTCGCAGCCGCTCGACCTCCTCGCCGAGCACCGCCCGCAGCTCGCTGACCCGGGCCAGGGGCTGTCCCGCCGCCCCGGGACCACGGGCGTGCAGCCGGCGCTCGACCATCGGCAGGTCCACGAGCGGGTTCCGCAGCAGCCGTCCCGTGTGGCCGTAGTCACGCAGCGCCCGGCGCACCAGCCGATGGAACTCGCCCTCGTCCACAGTCGCCAGCCGATGCCGTTCCCCGCGGCGGGGCAGCGAGTCGGCGGCCAGGAAGAGCGACTCCCGGTCCCGGCGGAGGCGGTCGGCGGACAGGAACGCGAGCCGGTCGAAGCCCGTCCGCACCAGGCCCGCCGCGCCGGCCACGCTCATGACCACGGCGACGAGCAGAAACTGCAACACCGTGACGATCGCCTGGTACGGGGTGGCGAGCAGCGTGAGGGCGACCGGCCCCGCCACCAACAGGACGGCGGCCACCGCGGCGACCAGGGAGCGGCGCAGGTCCGGCACGAGACGTTCCCCCGCGGCCGCGGCGTCCGCCACGGCGACCAGGAAACCGAGCAGCAGCTGGTCGAGCCCGATCGTCGCCACGAGCAGCACCGAGGAGTCGCTGTCGGGGCGGGCGAGGAAGGTGGCGAGCGCGAGGGCGTACAGGATCGAGGCGCCGGTGAGGGCGACCGGCAGGAGCGGGGGACGTACCTGATCGCGATGGCGCAACAGCAGCACCAGGCCGCCCGCCAGCGGCGCGAGGGCGATCAGCTTGCCGGCGCCGGGCAACAGGACGGTGAGGAGCAGGAACACCGGGACGGCGAGGTGCCAGCCCACGTTGACCGGCCGCCGCTCGGCGCTCCCCAGCGGCAGCAGCGCGGCGGTCACCCCGGACCAGAGCAGCGCCGGGGCGCAGAGCAGCACCGCGGTCGCCGCCGACTCCGGGGCCATGGTCCAGGACACGACCCCGGCGGCGTACGCCATCAGGGCCGCCGCCGCCCGCAGCAGCACCGCCCGCGTGGGATCGCGCCCGATCAGGTACGCCCCCAGCCACCAGCAGACGGCGAAGACGGGAACGGCGACCGCGGGCACGCTCCGAGTCAACCAAACTGATGGGTCGTCCCGACACCCGCCGCCGCCCGGCGTTCCCGCTTGCGCCGCGAACGCCGCCTGAAGACCCACACCGCCGCCAGCACGAGCACGATCAACCCCACCAGCACGAGTACGGGCAACATGATCGCGAGCACCGACAGCACGACGCTGCTGAAGTCCTCCGCGGTGCTCGCCACCGGGGCACCGACGCCGCCCGTCGTGGCGTTCACCACCGGCCGGGACGCCGCTTTCACCCCGTGCACGCAGAGCGCGATGAGGATGCCCGCCGCGACCGGCACCCACTGGTGCGACCCGAAGAACGATCCGGGATCCTGCACGGTCACCGTCTGGGAGGACGATCCGGCGCCGAAGACGATGCCGCCGGCCGTCGGGCGTACGACGGTCTGCACCAGGTCGTTGACGTGATCCACCACGGGCACCTTGTCGGCCACGACCTCGACGGCCAGCAGCACGGCGAAGATGCCGATGACCCAGCCGTTCGCGAGCCACTGGGAGCCGGTGGGCAGGTCGATCAGGTCGGTGTAACGGGCCAGCAGGCCCATCGTGAGCAGCGGGATGTAGGCATTCAGCCCGGCCGACGCGGCCAGGCCCGTTCCGGTGAGCGCTTCGAGCACGATCCCAGGATCGCACTGCCGCGCACGTCCCGCCTGTCCGCGTTGGTTACTCTCGTCCGGTGCGTCTGGTCATCGCGAAATGCTCCGTGGACTATGTCGGCCGGCTCTCCGCCCACTTGCCCCCGGCCACCCGGCTGCTCATGGTCAAGGCGGACGGGTCGGTGTCCATCCATGCCGACGACCGTGCCTACAAGCCGCTCAACTGGATGAGCCCGCCCTGCAAGCTGCAGGAGGCCCCGGGCGTCTGGAAGGTGGTCAACAAGGCCGGCGAGGAGCTGCGCATCACCCTGGAGGAGATCTTCCAGGACACCTCGTACGACCTGGGCGTCGACCCGGGCCTCGTCAAGGACGGCGTGGAAGCCCACCTCCAGGAGCTGCTCGCCGCCCGCCCGGAGACCTTCGGCGAGGGCCACACCCTGGTCCGCCGCGAGTTCATGACCGCCATCGGCCCGGTCGACCTGCTCCTCAAGGACGCCCGGGGCGCCTCGGTCGCCGTCGAGGTCAAGCGCCGCGGCGAGATCGACGGCGTCGAGCAGCTGACCCGTTACCTCGAGCTGATGAACCGCGACCCGCTCCTTGCCCCCGTCCAGGGAGTCTTCGCCGCCCAGGAGATCAAGCCGCAGGCCCGCGTCCTGGCCGCCGACCGCGGCATCCGCTGCGTCGTCGTCGACTACGACAAGCTCCGCGGCATGGGCAAGGACGAGCTGACCCTCTTCTGATCTTGTGCAAGGGTGGGTCGATGAGCGATGTCGATGCGGCCGAGGAATGGCTGGACTCGTGGGTGGCCCGGGTGGATGCGAGCGCGGTCCGCGCGGTCGAGCTGTCCCGCCGCGTCGCCGCGCTGACCGGTTCGGCGCGCAGCGATGACGGCCTGCTGAGGGTCGGTGTCGGCTCGGCCGGGCAGTTGGAGCGCCTCGACATCGACGACCGGGCGACCGAGCGCCGGACCGGCACCGAGCTGAGCCGCGAGATCATGACACTGGTCCGCCGGGCGCAGGCCGACCTGGCGGCGCAGGTGGCGGACCAGGTCGGACGCACGGTCGGCGCCGACACCGAGACCGGACGCGCGGTCGTGAACTCATACGCCACGCGATTCCCGGCCGAGCGCGGCGGCCCCGATGAGCGGTGACGCCATGGAGCTGCCCTCGGACGCCGTCCTCGGCCACGCGCGGAGCGTCGACCGCATCGCCGACGACGTGCAGCAGGCCCGGGCGGCAGTGCGCGAGGTGAGCATGGGCACCCAGGCCTACGGGCAGCTGTGCCAGTTTCTGCCTGCCCTGCTCAGCCCGCTCTTCTCGCTGGCGGCCGGCAGCCTCCACGACACCGAGGACGCCCTGCGGGAGACATCGCTGAAGCTGCGCGCCGTCGCCCGCGAGACCACGCAAACCGACGACGCCGCCGCCGCGCACACGATCACCTCGACGTACGGATGAGCACCAACCCGCTGATCGCGCAGAGTCACGACTCGACGACCTGGTACACCGGGCTGGGCCTGGTCGAAGACGCCGCCGACATCACCAGCGGCATCCGCGACAACAGCTGGGTCGACGGCACGCTGGGCGGCGTCGGCGGCTCCCTGGACATGCTCTCGCTGGCTGTCGACCCCCTCGGCACCCTGGTCTCCTGGGGCGTCTCCTGGCTGATGGAGCACGTCCAGCCGCTCAAGGAAGCCCTCGACTGGCTGGCCGGCAACGCCGACGAGGTCGCCGCACACGCAGCCACCTGGTCCAACGTCGCCGCCTTCACCGCACAGGCCCGCCAGCAGTACGCCGACCGCCTCGCCGCCGAGGTCTCCGGCTGGTTCGGCGCGTCGGGCGACGCGTACCGTGCGCATGCCGCCCTGCACATGCAGGTCCTCGATGGTCTCGCCAAGGCCGCCGAAGGCATCTCGTACGCCGTCGAAGGCGCCGGCCTGCTGGTCGGCCTGGTCCGCGGCATCGTCCGCGACCTGATCGCCGAGTTCGTCGGCACCCTCGCCGCCCGGCTCCCACAGTGGCTGGCCGAAGAAGGCCTCACCCTCGGCCTCGCCACTCCGGTCGTCATCGGCCAGGTCGCCACCCTGGTCGCCAAGTGGGCCGACCGCATCCAGCACTTCGTGCGCGCTCTGCTCAACAGCCTCCGCCGGCTGGCGCCCAAGCTCGACCAACTCTCCGACATCTTCGCCAAACTGAGCAAGCGCAACCACGACCTCGCCCGAGCCGACCCGGCCACGCCCACCGCCGGCCCTGCCGCCCCGAGCGAGTTCCGTGCCGATTTCCCGCGCGGCTCCGACTTCGTGGATCCCTATGACGAGGGCTTCACCGACCGCGCCGCCGACGCCTACCGTCGCATCCGGGTCAGCCCGGAGGACACACCCCTGGCGGCTGCGAACACCGGCATAGACCCCCGCATCATCGAAGGCATGCGGCAGAACCTGTTTGTCGAGCAGCACGACGTCGCCTTCGGCCCAGATCAGGTGGTCAGGGGATACTTCACACCGAACGACCGCATAGCCGCACTGTGGGACGGCGCGACGCGGGGCACCCTTGAACCGGACGACGTTGCGGCGTTCCGCATGCTCGCCGCGCACGAGTATGTCGAGAGCAAGCTGATGGAGGCCGGAATCCCCTACAAGTCGTCTCACCCCGATGCCTACGACGAAGACGGCATCTGGCTCATCAGCCGTGAGCATCCCAGCGCACACGGGCTCGCACCCCGGGAGGGAAATCCCTCGGCACCACTGGCGCATTGGGCCGGCTACGGCATCGACGGCACCGGGATACGGCTGGCCGACGACCTGTCGAACCTCGATTATGTCGTGGCGGCAGCTCTGCGAGGATTGGAACGATGACACCTGAGGAATCCGTTGCGGCGACGGCGGCGCGGCTGACCGCTCTCGACTGGCAGCAGCTGGACTATCGCAGTTGGTCCAAGGGCAAGCTGATGGTCGAATACTTGAGACGCGCCGCTCAGTGGTCGCGCGCCTACGGATGCGACACCCCGGTCCCTTTCTATGACATCGCCGCATGTGTGAATCCCGGCGTCCGCGCCGATCAACACCTGATCGACGAAGTGTTGGCCCAGGTGCGTAAGGGTGGCTGGCACGTCAAGCAGGTGACGCCCTGGATCCTGCATTGGGCGGCTCTGCGTCCCACCCTCGGCGACAAGTTGCCCCATGGCCTCGAGGACCCCTTCGAGCCGCTGCTTCAGATGTTCGAGCGCGGCGGTGGTTTCCAGACCGAGCACGGCTTCATCGAGATCGACAACGTCTCGGTGCCGATGCGCGGCTGGCTCAGCCGGGCCGAACGACCGCCGACCGCGGGTCTTGACCACACTTCGCTGGACGAGATCGACAGGGCCTCCTCGCTCAAGTACTTCGGCTATGTCATGGGGCCCGGCGACTGAGCAAACGACCGCTGCCGAACCCGGCGGCGCCGGACCATCGCGCGGACTTCGCCGCGAGCAGAAGGCCTCAACGCCGAGGGTCGGCTTACGGTTGCCGGGCCGGCGGATCACGGGGAATGCAGGCTGGTGATGACCGTCGTTCGCATGGCCACCTGGCGGGACCGGGCCGACGAGCCGCCGATGCCCGGCTTGGCCCGGGAGCCCCTGGACGAGATCGACCGGGAGGGTTCGCTCGCGCAGTTCGGCCGCGTCCTCGGGCCCGACGACTGACAGACCACGCCGATCGGGACGAGGCCGATCGGGCGGCGTCTCTCCAGCGTTTCGACCATGTCACGGGTCCGGCGGCTGCTGTCGGAAGCTCCGAGGTCACGGCGAACGCAGACCGGTGACCAGCGTTGCCGCGCCCGCGGTGGCGAGGACCGCGATTCCCGCGAAGACCGGCCGCAGGAGGCTGCCCACCGCAAGGCCGGCGCCGTTCGTTGCTGTGAGCAGCCCGAGCAGCCCGGCGTCGCCGTCGTGGCTACAGCGCCGTCAGTCGCCGGGCTGGGGGACGGGGGTGTCGGCGAAGGCGGCGACCGTGCGGTCGGCGTACGCGTTCATGTCGCCGAAGGTCATCTCGCCGTCCCATTCCTGGGGCAGCGGCGTGGCGACGCCCGGGGCGACCCGGCTGACGATTTCGTCGAGGATGCGCTCGGAGTGGCCGACCCACAGGTGCTTGCCGCCCGGGATGCCGACCACCTCGGCGTGCGGGATCGCGGCGAAGCGCTCCTCCGCCTCGGCCGGGCGCAGATAGTCGTCGAACTCCGGGATGAGGGCGGTCAGCGGCTTGCCGTCCGTGGCCCAGGCCGACAGGTGGGCGGGCTGGGAGAAGCGGAGGGGCGGCGACAGCAGGATCGCACCCTGGACGGCGGGGTCGAGGCCGTGCATCAGGGTCAGGTCGGTGCCGAAGGACCAGCCGAGGAGCCAGATGTTCGGGAGGTCGGCGAACTCGGCGTACTCGATGGCGGCGGCCACGTCGAACTTCTCGTCGGCGCCGGCGGAGAAGGTGCCGGTGCTGGTGCCTCGGACGCTGGAGGTGCCGCGGGTGTTGAAGCGGAGGACCGCGACGCCGGCGAGGGCGGGGAGGCGCCAGGCCGCCTTGCGGAAGACGTGGCTGTCCATCATGCCGCCGTGGGTGGGCAGCGGGTGGAGGCACACCAGGGTGGCCACCGGGTCGCGGCCGAGCGGGCGGGCCAGCTCGCCGACCAGGGTCTGGCCGTCGGCGGTGTGCAGGTCGATGTCCTCGCGGTGCGCGGGGAGGACGGAGTTCGCGCGGATGCGTTGAGCCACGCCCTAATACTCACCCATAGCGCGGCGCGTTGCGGGAGCGCTCCACCGCGGGGCCGCGCCGGTCGCGGGCGCGCCAGCAGCCGGTGTGCCAGTGGCGGCGGTCGGTCTCGTCGCCGCGCTCGTCGGCCGGCCACGCCACGATGTGCGCCACGCCGGGGCGGATCTCCTGCATGCACCCCGGGCACCTGTACGTCTTCACGGCCGCCCCGCCGAAGATCGACCGCACCATCCACTCGCCGTCCTGGTACTGCTGGACGCCGCCGATGCCCCGCCGGACGCGGTCGTCGGCGAGATCGGCCGGAGGCTCGGACGACTGACCGCGCGTCTTGGGGCGGTTCCGGCGAGGGCTCACGAATCAAGCGTACGTGTGCGGCGCGGCACGGCTAATGCGACATAGACTCACGTTCATGACGGACACCCGTACGCCCGGTATGCCCGTGTTCGAGGGCGGTTTCCTGCTCTCCACCAGCCCCGCGACCGGCGCCGAGGCCGGCCGGGTGCCCGTCGCCGACGAGGCCGCCGTGGCAACAGCCGTCCGCAACGGCGCAGACGCCCAGCAGTGGTGGGCGGCGCTCGGCTTCGACGGTCGCCGCACCAGGTTGCTGCGCTGGCGCGCCCTGCTGGCCGAGCGCCTCGACGAGCTGGCGGAGCTCAGCCGAGCCGAGACCGGCAAGCCCCTGGCCGATGCGATCGTCGAGATCGTGGCCGCGATCGAGCACCTCGACTGGGGTGCCCGCAACGCCCGCCGGGTGCTCGGGCCCCGCAAGGTCAGGTCGCGGCTGCTGGTGGCCGAGCACGCCGCGCATCTCGAATACCTGCCGTTCGGCGTGGTCGGCGTCATCAGCCCGTGGAACTATCCGGTGCTCGTGCCGATGGGCCCGATCAGCGGCGCGCTGGCGGCCGGCAACGCCGTGGTGTTCAAGCCGAGCGAGTACACGCCGGTGATCGGCCAGTGGCTCGCCGACACGTTCGCCGAGGTGGTGCCCGAGCAGCCGGTGCTGCAGGCCGTGCACGGCGACGCCGCCACGGGCGCCGCGCTGTGCCGGGCCGGGGTGGGCAAGCTCGCGTTCACCGGGTCCACGGCGACGGCGAAGAAGATCATGGCGACGTGCGCCGAGACGCTGACGCCGGTGGTGCTGGAGGCCGGCGGCAAGGACGCGCTGATCGTGGACGCCGACGCGGACATCGAGGCGGCGGCCGAGGCGGCGGTGTGGGGCTCGATGACCAACGCCGGGCAGACCTGCATCGGCATCGAGCGGGCGTACGTGGTCGCGCCGGTCTTCGACGCCTTCGTCGGCGCGGTGACGGAGAAGGCCGGGCGGCTGCGGGTCGGCGAGGAGATCGGGCCGATGACGATGCCCGCACAGCTCGACGTGGTGCGCCGGCACATCGAGGACGCCCTGGCCAGTGGCGGCGAGGCGGTGGTGGGCGGGGCCGGCGCCGTGCGGGCGCCGAGCGTCGCTCCGACCGTACTCGTCAATGTGCCGGACCACTCCGCCGCCGTGCGCGAGGAGACCTTCGGGCCCACGCTCACCATCACGAAGGTCGCGGACGCGGACGAGGCCCTGACCAAGGTCAACAGCGGCCCGTACGGCCTCGGCGGCGCCGTCTTCGGCAAACGCCACGCGATCCGGATCGCCCGGCGCATGCGCGCGGGCATGGTGTCGGTCAACTCGACGCTCGGCTTCGTCGGCATGGCCACGCTCCCGTTCGGCGGGCTCGGCGACTCGGGCTTCGGGCGCGTGCACGGGGAGGACGGCCTGCGCGAGTTCTCCGTACCCAAGGCGGTCACCGTGCGGCGCGGGCCCTCCGCGCTGCCGGCGATGACCTTCGAGCGCACCCCCGCTCAGGTGCGGCGCATCGTCAAGGTGGTCAAGCTCCTGTACGCGCGCCGCCCGTGATCAGCCTTGCTAAGTTCTGAAGCCGTGGAAGCGATCGCGGTCCGTGACCTGGCAGTGAGCTACGGCTCCACCGCCGTCATCACGGGGCTGGACCTGACCGTGCCCGCCGGCACGGGCGTCTGCATCACGGGTGAGAACGGCATCGGCAAGTCCACCCTGCTGCGCTGCGTCGCCGGCCTGCAGCGCCCGGACGAGGGCGAGATCGAGGTCTTCGGCGGCCCGCCCGGCGCGACCCCCGAGTTCTGGCGGGCCGTGTCGACCACCGTGGAGCCGCCGACCTGGTACCCGGGACTGACCGTCCGCGAGCACGCCGAGCTGGTCTGCCGCGCCCACGGGGTGCACGCCGACGACGCCGGGGCGGACGAGGCCCTCGAGCGCCTCGGCATCGCGGCGCAGGCCGACGCCGTCCCGGCGTCCATGTCGTCCGGCCAGAAGCAGCGCCTCACGCTCGCCCTCGCCTTCCTGCGCCCGAGCCGGCTGCTGATCCTCGACGAGCCGGAGCAGCGCCTCGACCCCGAGGGCCGGGAGACGGTCGCCGCCCTCATCGCCGAATACCTCGCGGACGGCGGCAGCCTCCTCATGGCCAGTCACGACGACGCCTTCACCGCGGCCTCCGGAGCCTCGGGCGTGAGCATGGCCGCGCGGTGACCACGCTGGTCAGCGCGGGCGAGGTACGCCGCTGGATCGGCCGCACCCAGCGCGCGCACTCCAGCCGCGGGGAGATCGCCGGCAACTGGTACTTCGCCGTCCTCTTCGTCGCGATCGTCGGCGGCATGCTCCACAAGCAGCTCGCCGTCGTCTTCTGGCCGGATCACCCCAACGCCTCGCGCCTGGCCGGCGTCTCCCTGATCCTGACCATGCTCGGCGGTCTCTTCCTGGGGCTGCGCCGCTTCGGCCCGCTGGCGATCAGCCGTCCCGCCGCGTCGTGGCTGCTCACCGCCCCGATGAGCCGCCGCGCGCTGTTACTGCCCGGCCTCGGCTCGGCCCTCGCGGTGGCCGCCCTGACCGGGGCGCTGGCCGCGCTCGCCGTCGAGGGTCACGTCCTGGCCCGCCCGCTTGTCGAACAAGCGGTGCTGCTGCCGCTGGTGGGCGCCCTCGCCGCCGCGACGCTGCTGTTCGTCGCCCTTGCCGCGCAGGCGGACCGCTGGTGGTCGCCGTGGTGCGACCGCCTCGCCGCGCTGGTCCTGGCCGCGGGCCTGGCCGGCCTGGTCGCCGACTCGGCCGTCGCCGCGCCCCTCGCGCCGCCCGGGTGGCCCCGGCCCGGGTGGGTGGTCACGGCCGCGGGTGCGCTCGCGGTGATCGTCCTGGCCGGCTTCCTGATCGCGGTACGCAACCTCGCCCGCACCCCCAACGACCGCATCCTCGAATCGGCGCGCACCGCGGGCACCCTGTGGGACTCCGCGTACGCGGTCGAGCCCTCCT
This sequence comes from Actinoplanes oryzae, assembly GCF_030757795.1. Taxonomy (GTDB): domain Bacteria; phylum Actinomycetota; class Actinomycetes; order Mycobacteriales; family Micromonosporaceae; genus Actinoplanes. The sequence continues at coordinate 29,867 of NZ_JAUQWH010000001.1, read as the reverse complement.
TCGTCTCCGACATGGTCGAACGCCGCTACTGGGCCCGCCGCCACCTGCGCTCCCGCCGCCTGAGCAGCCGCGTCCCCGTACTCGTGGCCCAGGATCTCCGCATGCTCCGCCGCCGCCCGGTCCGCCTGCTCTGGCTCGCGGGCGGCGCCGCCCTCCCCGCCCTGGTCACCACCGCCCCGCGCCTGGTGCTGGCCGCCGCCGTCCTGCTCGGCGGCCTCTTCGCGGGCAGCGTCACCACCGCCACCCTGCGCACCGACACCGGCAACCCGTTCATGCTCCGCATGCTGGGCCTCGATTCCCGCACGGCGATCCTGCAGCGCGCCGCGGTCCCGGTCGCCCTCGCCACCTGCTGGTACGCCCTCAGCCTCGGCCTTCTCCAGCTCCTCGGCGACCTCCCGCCGGGCCCCTGGTGGCTCCTCGGCGTGGCCGTCGGCCCGGTCGGCGGCGTCGCGGCGGTCCGCAAGGCCCGCGCCGGCTTCGTCGACAACGGCTCGCTGCCCTTCGACACCCCGATGGGCTCGGTCTCCACCGGCCCGCTGGTCGCCGCGCTGGCCGGCGTCGACATGCTCCTCCTCGGCGTCCCCGCCCTGGTCCTGATCGCCCAGAACCAGCCCCTCACCTGGACCGCGATCCTCGTCCAAGCCGTCCTCACCGCCGCGGGCTGCCGCCTCTACCTGACCGCCACCACCGCCCAGGACCGAGTCGAGCTCGCCTGAGTTCCGTCGTCGCCGGCTGAGGCAGGTCAGCTGAGGCGCCGCGCCGGCCACCGCGCGAGGTCCGCTTCGAGGAGCGCCGGGTCGCGCGCCGGCGGGATCTCGTCGAGGATCTCGAGGCGGGTGATGCGCTCGATCCGGAAGCCGCGGATCGCGTCTCGGAGCCGGCACCAGCCCGTGAGCAGCCAGGAGCCGTCCGCGCGGAGCAGTCCCATCGTCTCGACGTCGCGGACCGTGCCGGTGGCGCCGTCTTCCCCCAGGTAGGCGAGCCGCACCACGCGCCGGGCGGCGATCACGTCGGCGAGCATGCCGAGCGGCACCGCGTCGTCCGCCGGGGCGACGGCGTCGATGACCCGCATCGCGCCGAGCGTCTCCTGCACCGGCACGCGATGCTCCTCCGCCATGACGGCGGCGATCTTGGCGCGGGCGCGGCGGGCGGCTCCCTGGTACGGCGAGGAATCGAGGAGGGCGAGCCCGGCAAGCACGGCCAGCGACTCGGTGGCGGACAGGTTCAGCGGGGGCAGCGAGTACTCCCGGAGGATCGAGTAGCCGCCCGCCGCCCCGTGATCGGCGTAGATGGGGACCCCGGCAATCTGGAGCGAGCTGATGTCGCGTTCGATGGTGCGTGCGGACACCCCGAACTCGCCGGCGAGCCGAGCGGCGGACCAGGGCCGGCGTGCCCCGCGGAGCAGGTCGACCAGGGCGTACTGGCGCTCGGCTCGCTTCACGCCTCGAGTCTGGCAGAGGCGGGCGTCCGCATGCTCCGCTGCCCGCCGACGGACCAGACCCGCCGGATCCGGCCGTCCCCGGCGAAGTCGAACACGTCGACGCCGCCCGCGCGGTGGCCGTCCGCGTCGACGTCCCACAGCAACCGGCCGTGCTCGCCGTCGATGGCATCGGCGACCCGCGTGAAGACGACGCCCGGGTTCTGCCCGTGCCACCAGCCGAGATACTTCGCGAAGTCCTCGGCGGTGCGGATGTCGTCCGCGGGGGTCGACCCGTCGCGTTCGGTGACGGCGAAGTGGATCCGGAAGTCGTCGGCGCAGATCTGCCGCGCGAGGTCGCCGTCGGTGTTCCACATCGTCAGCCACAGGTCGAGCGCGTGCCGGGCGGTGGAGATTGTCTCGATCATGCCGCCACTCTCGGCCGCCGCCGCGACACCGGTATGTCGGTGTTCCCAGGGACACCGACGGGTTACCGGGCCGTATCGCGGATCGGCGACACGCGCCGGTTAATCGCCTCGAATAGCCCAAACTGGCTAATATCTCCCAATCTGGACTCCCGGGGGGACAAGTGCCTAGCCACCGCAACGCGCTGGTAGCCGTGGTCCGGCAGGAGCTGGCCGAGGCGCGCGGCACCGCGCGGGCCGTGCTCGCCGCCGCCGAGTCGGCCCGTGGTGAGGCGCAGCGCAGGAAGCGGCTGATCCGGGAGGCCTACTCGACCTGCCTGGCCCAGCTCGCCGAGGCGCGGGAAGCGGCCCGGCAGGACATTCTGCGCCGTACGCAGTCCGAGGCCGCCACGCTGACCCGCAACGTCGAGTCGATCGCGGCGCTGTCGGCGCCCGGTGCGGCCGGGACGTCGTGGCGCTACTGGACGCCGACCGAGCCGGAGCGGGTCGGGCGGCCGGGGCTGCTGCGGATCGGCACCGTCGCGTACGAGGCCGGCGAGGAGCGCACCAAGCTGCCCGCGCTGGTGCCGTTCCTCGACCACGCGCACGTCAACGTCACGGGCGATCAGCAGGACGCCGACGGGGTGATCTCCGGGTTGCTGCTGCGGGCGCTCGGCACGACCCGGCCCGGGGACGTCAGACTCAGCGTGTACGACCCGGAGCGCCTCGGGGGCACCCTCGCCGGCTTCGCGCCGCTCACCACGAGCAAGCTGCTCACGTTCGTGTCGCCGGGCGGGCTCAGCGCGACCCTGGACGAGCTGGTCGAGCACATCTGCCGGGTCAACGAGACCGTACTGGCCGGCGAGTACTCGTCGCTGGCCGAGCTGACCGCCGCCACGCCCGGCCCGCGGCCCGAGCCCTGGCGGGTGCTGGTGCTGCTGCTGGACAAGGCGGAGCTCAAGGAGCGCGAGCAGCTCGAACGGATCGCCCGCACCGGCGTGGCGTGCGGGGTGCACCTGGTCGTCCGGGGGCTGGAGCTGCCGCCGCATCCGACGGTCGAGCGGATCGTCGCCGCGGACGGCAGGGCAACGTGCGACATCACGGGCGAGATGACCGTACGGCTGGATGATCCGCCCCCGCCGGAGAAGATCGCCGCCTTCTGCCGGACCACCGCCGAGCGGCTGCGCGAGGGTCCGCCGCCGGCGCGGTTCACGGATCTCGAGCCCGAGACGCTGTGGTCCCAGTCGTCGGCGGCCGGGCTGCTCGCGCCGATCGGGGACAGCACGGACGGGTCGCTGGTGCCGGTGCCGCTCGGCGACGACCCGCCGCACGCGCTGATCGGCGGCCCGTCGGGCTCGGGCAAGACCAACCTGATCTACGCGTGGATCGCCTCGCTCGCGGCCCGCTACGGCCCGGACGAGCTCGCGCTCTACCTGCTGGACTTCAAGGAGGGGGTGTCGTTCGCGCGGTTCACTCCCGGTCCGCGCGACCCCAGCTGGCTTCCCCAGGTACGCCTGGCCGGCATCAACGTGAACGGCGACCGCGAGTTCGGGCTCGCCCTCCTGCGGCACCTGGGCGAGGAACTGCGCACGCGCGCCCAGGCCGCCAAGCGCGCCGAGGCGTCGAAGCTGGCCGAGCTGCGGGCCGAGGACCCCACCGGGCACTGGCCGCGGATCGTGGCGATCATCGACGAGTTCCAGGTGCTGCTCGGCGGCCGGGACGCGGTCGCCGACGAGGCCGTCGCCCTGCTCGAGGACCTGGCCCGGCGCGGCCGCTCGCAGGGCATCCACCTGGTGCTCGCCAGCCAGGACATCTCCGGCATCGAGGCGCTGTGGGGCCGCTCCGGCCTCGTCGAACAGTTCACGCTCCGCATCGCCCTGCCCAAGGCCCGCCGCATCCTGGCCGAGACGAACCTGGCCGCCGCCGTGATCCCCCGCTTCCACGCGGTCGTCAACGCCGACTCGGGGGTGGCGGGCGCCAACCGGATCGTGCGCCTGCCGGATGCCGGTGACCGCGCGGCCTGGCGAACCTTGCAGCGCAAGTTGTGGCTCCAGCGGCCGATCGAGTGCGAGCCACCGCGGCTGTTCGACGGTGACGCCGTGCCGCGGCTGCCGGACGCCTACCGGCCGGCCGGGCCCGTGCCCGCCCACGACCCGGCGCAGGTCGGCTCGTCGCCCGGCGCGGTGCTCGGCGAGCGCATCGACGTGGCCGCCCGGCCCGCCCGGCTGCGGCTGGGCCGGATGCCGGGGCGCAACCTCGCGGTCCTGGGCACGCGCACCGACGAGGCCTGCGACATCCTGGCCGCCGCCGCGCTGTCCCTGGCCGCGCAGGGGCCCGCCCGGTTCAGCGTGGCCTGTCTCGACCCGGGCGCCGAGCACGCCGCGGCCCGGCTGGTGGCCGAGCTGCCGCACGCCGACTGGTACGGGCACAGCGAGCTGGCCGAGCTCTTCGCCGCCACGGTGCCCGACGGGATCCCCCACTACGTGCTCGGATACGCGCTGGATGCCGCGGGGGCCGCGTACCGGGAAGGGTTGAAGGCCCTGCTGACCGACGGCCCGGAGCAGCGCACCCACGTCCTCGGCTGGTGGCGCTCGGTGGGGCGGCTCCGCGACAGCCTCGGCGGCATCGGCGCCCGGCTCGACACGATCGGCGCCTGGGTCGCCCTCGACGTGCACGGCGCCGAGCTGAGCCCGCTCTCCCCGCAGCCCGGCGGCCCGGTCTGGTACCCGCGTCGGCGCCGCGCCCTGTTCTTCGACCGCTCGGTGCACCGCAACCCCGAAGTGATCATCCCGTACGAGGTGAACAGTGACCACACGTGATCGCGACTACCAGCTGATGATGTCCGCGCTCGCCGACGTGGCGCGCCGCCGCGACGCCGAGCTGGGCAACGCCGACCAGGCCTACCAGGCCAACGCCGCCCAGGCCGCCGGCGAGCTGGCCCGGGCCGAGGGCGACGCCGCGGCCGCCGACCGCTGGGCCGGTGCCGCCGCCGCGCAGGTGCTCGACGTCGACCGCGAGGCGGCCCGCCTCTGGGACCAGCTGCGCCGCGCGCCGGGCATGCGGGTCCGCGCGCTGGGCGAGGTGCCCGAGCCGATCGCCGCGGAGCTGCTGCCGCAGATGGCCCTGGAACGCTCGCCGGGTTCCGGGGCGCTCGCCCCGGCCCCGCGCCAGTCGGCTCGCACCCTGCTCGCGCGGGCCGCGGAGCGGATCGACATCACGGTACGCCCGGTCGAGCGCCGTTCCCTCCCCCGCTGGGCCCTGCCGCTGCTGCCCCTGCTCGGAGCCCTCGTCGCCGGCTTCACCGGGCTCTTCGCCGCGGGTCTCGTCACGGTCGGCGACTCGTCGCTGCCGGGCAACGCGATCATCCGCGGGCTCGGCTGGCTGGGCTTCCTCGTGGCGCCGTCCGCGGGCGTCCCGGTGGCGGCCCTCTTCGCCCACCGTCGCCTGCACTCCCGCCTCGACATCGGCGGCATCGGCCTGACCCTGCTCGGCGGCATGCTGGCCGCGACGGTGCTCTCGGTGACCTTCGCGGCATCCCGCTGAGCCGCGCCCCGGCCACCGGTCAGTCCGCGGCGACCAGCTCGGCCTCGAAACCCCACGCGTCCTCGAGGTAAGCCGCATAGTGCTGCGTCCCGCCCGCGTGCGGGTGCCGGTCGGCGAACATCAACGACCACCCGTTCGACGCCGCCGCCGCGGTCAGCCGATCGACCTCGGCGCGGCTCGCGACGGTGAACGCCAGATGGTTGAGCCCCGGGGCCAGCCGGTCATGCGTCCCGGAGGAGAGCGCCGGCGACTGCTCCAGCACCACATAGACGGAGCCGTCGCGCCACGAGCGGCCCCGCTCCCACTCCTGGAACGGCTCCCAGCCGAGCTCGGCGAACAGCCACCCCCAGGACCGGACCGCCCCCGCCAGGTCGGGCACCCAGAGCTCGACGTGGTGCAGGCTCACGACGCCGTGCCGCCCGGGACCCACTTGACGTCGCCGTGCGTGCCGTTGGCCGTGCGCGACAGGATGAACAGCAGGTCGGAGAGGCGGTTGAGATATTTGGCCGGCAGGATCGGCGTCCGGTCCGGGTCGGCCTCGACCAGCGCCCAGGCCGAGCGCTCGGCGCGGCGGGCCACGGTGCGGGCGACGTGCAGCAGCGCCGCGCCCGGGGTGCCGCCGGGCAGGACGAAGGAGTCGAGCTTCGGCAGCTCGGCGTTGTACTCGTCGCACCAGCCCTCGAGGCGGGTGACGTAGCTCTCCCTGATCCGCAGCGGCGGGTACTCCGGGTCCTCGGCCAGCGGGTTGCACAGGTCGGCGCCGACGTCGAAGAGATCGTTCTGCACGGCGCTGAGCACGCTGCGCACGTCGGGGGCCAAGGCGCCGAGGGCCAGGGCGACGCCGAGGGCCGCGTTGCACTCGTCGACGTCGGCGTAGGCGCTGATGCGGGGGTCGGTCTTCGGCGCGACCTCGTTGTTGCCCAGCCTGGTGGCGCCGCCGTCGCCGGTGCGGGTGTAGATGCGGGTCAGATGCACGGCCATGGCCCCACCCTACGGAGACCGGCGCGCCCGGGCCACGTCCGGGAGATCACCCTGCCGGGCACGGAAGACAAAGACGTGGGAACCGCCCCCTCCCTCCGAGAGCCACGGGAGCGCGCCCCATACGATGGCCGACGTGGATGTGATCAGGGTCAAGGGTGGCGCGCGTCTTTCCGGCGACGTGTCGGTGGGCGGCGCGAAGAACTCCGCGCTGAAGCTGATGGCGGTCGCGCTGCTCGCCGAGGGGCGCAGCGTCGTGGCGAACGTGCCCCGGATCACCGACATCGCCATCATGGGCGAGGTGCTCCGGCGGCTGGGCTGCGAGGTCACCTTCGCGGGCGACGAGGCGGTCATCGACGTGCCCGCCGAGCCCGGCAGCGAGGCCGACTACGACCTGGTGCGCCGGCTGCGGGCGTCGATCTGCGTGCTCGGGCCGCTGCTCGCGCGCCGGGGTTACGTCCGGGTGGCCCTGCCCGGCGGCGACATGATCGGCTCGCGCGGCCTCGACATGCACGTGTCCGGCCTGGCCCGGCTCGGGGCGAGCATCTCCAACGAGCACGGCTTCGTGATCGCGTCGGCACCCGGCGGCCTGCGGGGCAGCAAGATCTGGCTGGACTTCCCGAGCGTGGGCGCCACCGAGAACATCCTGATGGCCGCCGTCCTCGCCCGCGGCGTCACGGAGATCGACAACGCGGCGCGCGAGCCGGAGATCGTCGACATCTGCCAGATGCTCACGGACATGGGCGCCAAGATCGACGGCGCCGGCACGTCCACGCTCACCATCGAGGGCGTCGACTCGCTGCGGCCCGTGCACCACGCCACGGTCGGCGACCGGATCGTCGGCGGCACCTGGGCGTACGCGACGGCGATGACCCGCGGCGACGTGACGGTCCACGGCGTGCGCCCGGAGTACCTCGAGATCGCGCTCGACAAGCTCGTGTCGGCCGGCGCCGTGGTGGAGCCGGGCGACAACCTCTTCCGGGTCCGCATGGACGACCGCCCGAAGGCCGTCGACATCGTCACGCTGCCCTACCCCGGCTTCGCCACGGACCTCCTGCCGATGGCGATCGGCCTCGCCGCGGTCAGCAAGGGCACCTCGCTGATCACCGAGAACATCTTCGACGGCCGGTTCATGTTCGTGAACGAGATGGTCCGGCTCGGCGCCGACATCCGCACCGACGGCCACCACGCCGTCACCAACGGCCGCGAGCGGCTCTCCGGGGCCCCCGTGCGGGCCACCGACATCCGCGCCGGGGCGGGCCTGGTGATCGCCGGCCTGTGCGCCGAGGGCGTCACCGAGGTCGGCGAGGTGCACCACATCGACCGCGGCTACCCGGACTTCGTGTCGGACCTGGCCAAGCTCGGCGTCGACGTGGAGCGCACCGACGTGCCGGAGCCGACCTTCAACTTCTAGAGAGCAGGCGGGTCGCCTCCTCGGCCTCCTCCGGGAAGACCAGCACGAGGAAGCGGCCGTCGGAGCGGACGGCCGTCGTCGAGCGGATGCCGGCCCGGGCCAGCAGGTCGCGCAGCTCGTCGGCCTGGTCCGGGTCGTCGGTCAGCGCGGCGGGGCAGAGCAGGCCGTAGTCCTCGCTGTGGAAGATGGCCAGACCGGCCCACGGATCCGCGGGCGCCCGGCCGACCGTCTGCCAGCGCCAGAGGATGGCCCCGAGGAAGCCGGTCAGCGCGACGGCGAGGAACGGCCCGAGGAGATACCAGCCGTCGTCAGGTGGCATGGCGTCAGTGTCGCACCGGACGCGAGCCGGATTCAGATCTTCGCCGAAGAAAGCAACTGAGCCTTCGTTCAGTAAGGTGAGTGCGGACACACGTACTGAGCGAAGGAGTGGCGCACAATGGCTGGTCGGCTCGCGGTCATCGGCTCGGGGCTCATGGGATCGGGCATCGCCCAGGTGGCGGCCCAGGCGGGATGGACGGTCACCATGCGGGACCTGGACCAGCCCTCGCTGGACCGGGGCACCGCGGCGATCCGCAGCTCGCTGGCGCGCTTCGTGACCAAGGAGCGGATCACCCAGGAGGAGGCGGACGCCGCCCTCGCCCGGGTCACCACGACCACCGAGCTCGACGCGGCCGCGGACGCCGACGTCGTGGTCGAGGCCATCTTCGAGAAGCTCGAGGCCAAGCACGAGGTCTTCCGCGCACTGGACAAGATCTGCAAGCCCGGCGCGATCCTCGGCACCAACACGTCGGCCATCCCGATCACCCAGATCGCTGCGGTCACCGAGCGCCCCGAGTCGGTCGTGGGCATCCACTTCTTCTCGCCGGTGCCGATGATGAAGCTGGTCGAGCTGGTCCGCGGCTACCAGACGTCCGACGAGACCCTGGCCACCGCCCGTTCCTTCGCCGAGGAGCTCGGCAAGACCTGCGTCGAGGTCAAGCGCGACGTGGCCGGCTTCGTCTCCAACCGGCTCTTCTCGGCCCTGCTGGTCGAGGCGATCAGCCTGGTCGAGTCCGGCGTCGTCAGCGCCGCCGACCTCGACACGGTCATGAAGCTGGGCTTCGGCCACGCCATGGGCCCCCTCGCCACGATCGACCTCACCGGCCTCGACGTGATGCTCAACGCCGCCGGCAACATCCACCGCGACACCGGCGACCCCAAGTTCTTCCCGCCCGAGCTGCTCCAGCGCATGGTCACGGCCGGCGACCTGGGCCGCAAGACGGGAAAGGGCTTCTACACCTACGAATAAAGACCATTTTGTCGCACCTGGTTGCATGGTGCTGACCGTCGCTCATTGGTGGACCCTTGTTGTTGCCCGGCCCGTCAGGGCCGGGTGGCATCTGGGCCGTCGGGTCACCGCCCACCGTTGCTGCCCCCTGTGTGAGGGCTTGCGGGAGTGTTAGCGGGGCCTGGCGGTCCGGGGCATCCCGACTGGCGACAGGGCTACTGCGCCGTTGAGCGCCCGTCAATGAGCGTCCGGCAGTGATGCCCCGGGACCTGGGTGCTTGTCCAGCTGATACGAGCAGCGAGGTCAAGCAGCTTTGAGTGTGCAACACGAGCCGGGGCCGGCGCGAATGTTCGCGGGTGTCGACTGGGCGCAGAACAATCACGTCGTGTGTGTGATCGACGACGAGGGTGAGGTCGTCGAGCGAGTCACGCTCGGCCATGACAAGGCTGGTATCACCCGGCTGATCACGCTGCTGTCCGATCATCGGGTGGCCGGGACGGGCATCGAACGCGGCGACGGGCCGCTGGTGACTGCCCTGCTGGCGGCCGGTGTGACGGTGTTCGTGATCGCGCCGTCACAGGTCAAGAACCTGCGGGGCCGGTACGGGTCGGCGGGTAACAAGGACGACCGGTTCGATGCGTTCGTGCTGGCCGATGTGGTCCGCACCGATCGGCGGCGGCTGGTCCCGCTGGTTGCTGACCGGCAGGACACACAAACCCTGCGGGCGTTGGTGCGGGCCCGCCAAGACCTGCTCGGGCATCGGCTGGCGATCGCCAACCAGCTGCGGGCGCATCTGCTGAGCGTGACGCCGGGCCTGGTAGGGCTGTTCGCGGAGCTCGACGCGCTGGTGTCACGGGCGTTCATCGCCGAGTTCGGTACTCAGGACGCCGTGGACGCACTGTCCGAGGCCGTGTTGACACCGTGGCTGAAAGCCCGCCACTACCACGTCAGAACCGCCGCGGCGCTGCTCGAACGACTCCGTGCGGCCGCGCCTGGTGTCCCGGGGGCCGGCCGGGCAGGCCTTGGCCGGGGTCACGCAGGTATACCTGACCGCGCTGAACACCGTCATCCAGCAGATCGACGCTGTCGAAGATCAGATCGCCGCTGCCCTGGCCGAACACCCCGACGCGGCGATCTTCACCTCGCTACCACGGGCCGGGACCCTCCGCGCGGCCTGGCTACTGGCCGAGATCGGTGACTGCCGGGGCCGGTTTGCCCACCGCGGCATCGCTGGCCGGGCTGGCCGGGGTCACCCCCTCGACCCGGCAATCAGGTAACACCCGCATCGTCGCGTTCCGCTGGGCCGTCGATAAACACCTGCGCAACGCCGTCTGCAACTTCGCCGGCGACAGCCGCCTGTCCAACCCCTGGGCCGCCGACCTCTACCGGCAAGCCCGCGCCCGCGGCAAAAAACACAACCACGCCGTCCGCATCCTGGCCCGCGCCTGGCTCACCGTGATCTGGAAATGCTGGACCACCAACACCCCCTACAACCCCGCCGAACACCGCGCCCTGCAAAACCTCCTCACCCCACCCCAGCCAACCGGTTGACACAGGGCACTCCCGCCGAGGCCGGCACCGGCGGGCCGAGGAGCTGGCGCTCCAGAGCAGCCCGCCGCAGCCTTCATTCTGCGTGAGTGGTTGCGCCTCGCCTCGGCCTTCGAGCGCCGCACCCTTGCCGACCCCGCGGCCACCCCGCACCTTCCGTGGTGGCGCCGCCGGGCCTGATCCCCCACGCGGCGGAGCAGGCCCGCCGATGTTCCCGGCTCAGCGCAGCGCCGCTGCGAGGTCGGCAGCGATCTCGAAGGTCGGTGCCGCCCTCGCGGTCTCGTCCGCGTCCAGCGCAATGGTCCCGAGGCGGGCCAGCATCGCCGTCGCGGTTCCCCGGTCGCCGAGTGTCAACGCCAGCTCGGCGCGGTACACCACCACCTCGGCAAGGGTGACGGGGTCGTCGCCGGCCCGTGGACGCGCCAGCGCGCTGTCGAGGATGCGGGCCGCCTGGCCGGCGTCGCCCTTGGAGTCGGCCAGAACGACGGCGTTCGCCAGCGTCGTGGCGAGCCGTCCGGCGGGTGCGGATGCTGCTGCGGGCCTCGCCGATTCGGGCCTCGTGTCCTGGAAGACCCGGATCCAGTTGCCGCCCGGGTCGACGATGCTGAATCCACCCACCCCCTCGGCGTTCCTGCGCGCCCGGGGCCGGGTCATCCGCGGGATTCCGGACACCAGGACCTTGCCGTACGCGGCCCGCATGCCGGCGGCGAAAGCCCGGTGCAGTGCCGCGATGTCCGAAGTGAGCACGAGACAGGAGCCGTAGGACTGCCCGGGGTCGAACCCGGGAAGCTCGAAGAACTGCAGGTGCAGGTCCTCGCGTCGCAGTCCCGCGCACGGATTGGGTCGGCGCTGGACGTACGTGGTGCTGAAGCCGAGCACCCCGTAGAAGGTGACGATGTCGTCGATCGACGCGCAGGGCAGCAGGGGCACGATCATCTCGTTGGCCATAGCTCAGTCCTAGGCGTCAGGACCCGTCCCGCGCCCATGGAAACAGCCGATCATCGCCGGCTACCGCCCGATCGGCCGAGGCGACCGCAGCCGGCGTGCGGCTGACGCGGGCCCAGGAACCTCGTCGCCTCGCACCAAAGGATTTCCCGTCGGCAGGCGCGGCCGGCGCCGGAACGCCGAACTCGTCGCGCGAAGGAGATCGCGAGCGGCGACAACTCAGGAGTCGACAGCTGACGGCGGGCGGCGACAACTCAGGAGTCGACAGCTGACGGCGGGCCGGTCGCACGGTTCGAGGTGACCGGCCCGGGCATCGGCACAAGCGCGGCCCGCCAGCCGGCAACACGCGACGCGGTCAGTTCTCGGCGGCGCGGTCAGTTCTCGGCGGCGCGCGGCGCGGTCAGTTCTCGGCGGGGCGCGGCGTGATCGTCGGGCGCGGGAGCATGCTGCCCGGCTGGCGGGGCGGGCCCGCCTCGAGCCAGGAGAGGAAGCCGGTGACGGTGGATTCGGCCATCGCGATCTCGATGGGGTCGCCGTGCTGGCGGCAGAGGAGGACGACCCAGTGGCCCGGCATGCTGAGGCGCTCGGGGCCTTCGGGGAGGCGGCGGCTCTCGACGGCCAGGATCTGGCGGTTGAGGACGCGCTTGGGGCGGACGCCGAAGCTGAACATGCGGTAGAAGCGGAGCTCGTCGCCCACGAAGCGGCCCACGCCGGTGGACCAGCCGCGGCCCGGGACCACCGTGGTGACCCGGACCTGCAAGCGGATGGCGCCGCTGCCGCGCATCAGCAGGCGGCTGCGGAAGTAGAGCAGGAAGAGGACGACAAGCAGCGCGGCGATGCAGATTCCGAGGATCTCCAGAACCCGCATCGTCACGTCAGTGCGCGTCGGGGGTGGCGGGGGTCGCGCTCTCGGCGAGGACCGTCACGCCGTTGGCGTCGATGGAGAGGAAGCCACCGGTGACGTCGTAGGTGAGCTGCTCACCGCCGCTCAGCTTGACGCGGACCTGAGAGGGCTCCTTGAGCAGGCCCAGGAGCGGCGAGTGGCCGGGCAGGACACCGAGCTCACCCTCGGTGGTGCGCGCGACGACCATCTCGGCGTCACCCGACCAGATCCGCTCCTCGACGGCGACGACCTGGACGTGCAGCTGGTTGGCCACGCTCTCTCCTTGTCAGCCCGGTGCGGGGGGCTCCGCAACCGTGGCCCAATTCTAAACGGCGCCGTGACACGCCGACGTGCCGGGTGACTGTGTTCACGGACTCGTCGGCCGCCGGCCGGCCCGAGGGCCCCGGCGCTGCGGCCGCCGCGGGCCCGCTAGGTGGCCTGGAGGAACTCGGGGTGGTCCAGCAGGAACGTGGTGACGGTGTCCTTCTGGACGGCCTCGAAGAAGTCGTCCGCCGAGTCCGCCAGCCCCTCGCCGAGGTAGTCGTCGCCGTTGAAGACCGAGCCGCCGGGCAGCTTGATGGTGGCCATGGCGGCCGGGTCGAGGGTGTGCAGGGCCAGCGCCCAGTCGACGATGTCGTGGCCGGCGCCGTCGAAGATGACCGCGTCGCCCGCCGCGCGCAGGATCGAGTCGAGCTTGACCGGGTTGCTCACCACGCCCTTGCTCAGCGCCTGCTCGGCGATGGCGCGGATGAACTGCTGCTGGTGGCGCTGCCGGTCGTAGTCGCTGTTGGGCAGGCCGTAGCGCTGCCGGACGTAGTCCAGGGCCTCCCACGCCTCGAGGTGGTAGGTGCCCTTCTTGTACGTCTTCTGCGGCCCGATGTAGGGGTGCTCGCAGCTGTTGTCGGCGCACTCGGGACGACGCGGGCGGGGCTTGCCGCTGGGCTGGAGGTGCTCCGACTTCACGACCTGGTCGATCGTCATCGTGACGCCGCCCATGGCCTCGACGATCTTCTTGAAGCCGTTGAAGTTGATGATGGCGCCGGCGTCGAACTCCTTGATGCCGGTGAGCTGGCTGACCGTCTTGGCGAGCAGCTCGAAGCCCTGCGTGACGTCGTGCTTGCCGTTGCCGACGCTGCTGCCCAGCGACATGGCGGCGTTGATCTTCGAGCGGCCGCCCCGGAAGCCGGTCTTCTCGAACGGCGGGATGTCGACCAGCAGGTCACGCGGGATCGAGAAGAGCTGCGCATCCTCCATCGACTTCGTGACGTGCACGATGATGATCGAGTCGGAGAGCGGCGGCTGGTCGTCGGAGCGCGGGTCGATGCCGACGAGCAGCAGGTTGAGCGGGCCCTTGATCTCGCTGACCTTCTTGGTCGTGGCGCCCGCCGCCGTGCCGCCGAGCAGGTCGGTGGTCTCGACCGCCCCCGCGTAACGGGCCATGAGCGCCTGACCGCCCACCAGGGCGCCGCCGCTGATCACCATGAGCACACAGCCGAAGACCGCGCACAGCCGCGCCCACAGGGGCGTCCGTCGCCAGGACTTCGTCTTGCCGCTTGTCGCCACTCGCTCCCCAACCGTCGACACCGGGATCCCCCGCGACCAAAGCGTCCATGGTGACGGAGACCGTCTGCGGGCTGCGCCAACATTAGCCGAAACATCGAAGAACTCTTCGCGTCCGGGCACCCGCGATACTCGTGATTAAACGGACAAAACACCGCGCGGACACGGGATGGCGCGGAGCGCGACGGGGCCCGTACCGACCGCACAAAGAAACGAGCCGCCCCGACCGGAGTCGGAGCGGCTCGTCACGGCACTGACCTGCGTCAGCCCTTCATGAGCTCGTGCGCGTTGCGCTCGAGGTCCTCGAGGCCACCGCACATGAAGAACGCCTGCTCGGGGAAGTGGTCGTACTCACCCTCGGCGATCTTCTTGAACGCCTCGATGGTCTCCTTCAGCGGGACCGTCGAGCCGGCGACACCGGTGAACTGCTCGGCGGCGTACGTGTTCTGCGAGAGGAAGCGCTCGATGCGGCGAGCCCGCTGCACCGTGACCTTGTCCTCCTCGGAGAGCTCGTCCATGCCGAGGATGGCGATGATGTCCTGCAGGTCCTTGTACTTCTGGAGGATCCGCTGGACCTCGCGGGCGACCGCGTAGTGCTCGGTGCCCACGTACTCGGGCGCCAGGATCCGCGAGCTGGAGGCCAGCGGGTCCACGGCGGGGTAGATGCCCTTGTCGGAGATCGACCGCTCGAGGTTGGTCGTCGCGTCCAGGTGGGCGAACGTGGTGGCCGGCGCCGGGTCGGTGTAGTCGTCGGCGGGCACGTAGATCGCCTGGAGCGAGGTGATGGCCTTGCCCCGGACGGAGGTGATGCGCTCCTGCAGCTGGCCCATCTCGTCGGCCAGGGTGGGCTGGTAACCCACGGCCGACGGCATGCGGCCGAGCAGCGTCGACACCTCGGAACCGGCCTGGGTGAACCGGAAGATGTTGTCGATGAAGAGCAGCACCTCCTGGTTCTGGACGTCCCGGAAGTACTCCGCCATGGTCAGGGCGGTCAGGGCGACGCGCAGGCGGGTGCCCGGCGGCTCGTCCATCTGGCCGAAGACCAGGGCGGTCTTGTCGAGCACGCCACCCTCGTCCATCTCGAGGATGAGGTCGTTGCCCTCGCGGGTGCGCTCACCCACGCCGGCGAACACCGACGTACCACCGAAGTTGCGGGCCACCCGGATGATCATCTCCTGGATGAGCACCGTCTTGCCCACGCCCGCGCCGCCGAACAGGCCGATCTTGCCACCGCGCACGTACGGCGCGAGCAGGTCGATCACCTTGATGCCGGTCTCCAGCATCTCGGTCTTCGGCTCGAGGTCCGCGAAGGCCGGGGCCTTGCGGTGGATCGGCCAGCGCTCCTGGATGTCCAGCGTCGAGGCGTCGGCGTTGAGCACGTCGCCCAGGGCGTTGAACACGTGGCCCTTGGTCACGTCGCCGACGGGCACCGAGATCGGCGCGCCGGTGTCGCTGACCTCGGCGCCCCGGACGAGGCCGTCGGTCGGCTGCATCGAGATGGCGCGGACCACGTTGTCGCCGAGGTGCTGGGCGACCTCGAGGGTCAGCGTCTTGGTGCCCTCGGAGAGGGTCACCTCGACGTGCAGCGCGTTGTAGATGTCGGGCATGGCGTCCCGGGGGAACTCCGCGTCGACGACCGGGCCGATGACCCGGACGACGCGGCCGGTGCCGGTCTCCGTCTTGGTGGGCTCAGCTACAGCAGTCATCACACATCACTTCCCGCTGCGGACAGCGCCTCGACGCCGCCGACGATTTCACTGATTTCCTGGGTGATCGCAGCCTGCCGCGCGGAGTTCATCTCGCGCGTGTACCGCTTGAGCAGGTCGTCCGCGTTGTCCGACGCGCTCTTCATCGCCCGGCGCCGCGACGCCGACTCGCTCGCCGCCGAGTCGAGCAACGCCGCGTAGATCCGGGTGTTGAGGTACTTCGGCAGGAGCGCGTCGAGCAACTCCTCGGCCTCCGGCTCGAACTCGTACGCCGCCCGCAGCCCCGGCTCGCGCTCCTTCTCCTCGACCTGCATCGGCGCCAGGAAACGCGCCTGCGGGCTCTGGGTCATGAGCGACTTGAACTGGGTGCTGACGATGTGCAGCTCGTCCACGCCCTGAATGCCGTCCGGGCCGTAGCTGTTGTCGGTGTCGTCCGCGCCGGCGACGAACGCCTCCAGCAGGGACTCGCCGATCTTGCGCGCGTCCTCGAACGTCGGGCGCTCGGAGAAGCCCGTCCAGCTGGCCGCCACCGGCCGGTTGCGGAACCGGTAGTAACCGAGTCCCTTCCGGCCGACGATGTACAGCGCCACGTCCTTGCCGTCCTCGCGCAGCCGCGCCAGCAGCTGCTCGGCGGTGCGGATGGCGTTGGCGTTGTAGGCGCCGGCCAGGCCCCGGTCGCTGGTGATCAGCAGGACACCCGCCCGCCGCACCCGCTCACGCGGCTGCAGCAGGGGGTTGTCCACCGACGCGTTGGACGCGAGCGCGGTCAGCACCTGCGTGATCGCCTCCGCGTACGGCTTGGAGGCGGTGACCCGCTCCTGCGCCTTGGCGATGCGGCTGGTGGCGACGAGCTCCTGAGCCTTGGCGATCTTCTTGGTCGACCGGACGGTGCGGATGCGCCGCCGGAGGGCCTGTACCTGACCGGCCATGGATCAGCGCTCGTCCGAGTTGGACCGGACCTCGCGGGTCACGGTCTCGCGGGGCTGGTCGCCCTCGAGCGGCTCGGCCGGGGCCTCGTTGAGGCCGCCGCCGGTCGCACCCGACTTGAACTGGCCCTTGAACTCCTGGACGGCCTTCTGCAGCAGGTCGACCGTCTCGTCGGAGAGCTTGCCACCGGCGGAGATGGTCGCGAAGGCGTCGCTGCGGTTGCGCTTGAACCAGTCGAGGAACTCGCCCTCGAAGCGCCGCACGTCGCCGACCTCGATGTCGTCGAGCTGGCCGGTGGTGCCGGCCCAGATGACGACGATCTGCTCGCCCGAGCTCAGCGGCGAGTACTGCGGCTGCTTGAGCAGCTCGACCAGGCGGACGCCCTTCTCCAGCTGGGCGCGCGACGCCCGGTCCAGGTCGGAGGCGAAGGCCGAGAAGGCCTCCAGCTCACGGAACTGGGCGAGGTCGAGGCGCAGGCGGCCGGAGACCTGGCGCATGCCGCCGACCTGCGCCGAACCGCCGACGCGCGACACCGAGGTGCCGACGTTGATGGCCGGGCGCACACCCGAGGCGAACAGGTCGCCCTCGAGGAAGATCTGGCCGTCGGTGATCGAGATGACGTTGGTCGGGATGTAGGCCGAGATGTCGCCGGCCTTGGTCTCGATGATCGGCAGGCCGGTCATCGAGCCGCCACCCAGCTCGTCGGAGAGCTTGGCGCAGCGCTCCAGCAGGCGGCTGTGCAGGTAGAAGACGTCACCCGGGTACGCCTCACGGCCCGGCGGGCGGCGCAGCAGCAGCGACACGGCGCGGTAGGCCTCGGCCTGCTTCGTCAGGTCGTCGAAGACGATCAGGACGTGCTTGCCCGCGTACATCCAGTGCTGACCGATCGAGGAACCGGTGTACGGCGCGATGTACTTGAAGCCGGCCGGGTCGGACGCCGGGGAGGCCACGATGGTCGTGTACTCCAGCGCGCCCTGCTCCTCGAGCGTGCCGCGGATGCTGGCGATGGTGGAGGCCTTCTGGCCGATCGCCACGTAGATGCAGCGCACCTGCTTGTCCGGGTCGCCGGACTCCCAGTTCGCCTTCTGGTTGATGATGGTGTCCAGCGCGACCGTCGACTTGCCGGTCTTGCGGTCACCGATGATCAGCTGGCGCTGGCCGCGGCCGATGGGGGTCATGGCGTCGATCGCCTTGATGCCCGTCTGCAGCGGCTGCTTCACCGGCTGGCGCGCCATGACGTTGGGCGCCTGCAGCTCGAGCTCGCGGAAGCCCTCGCTGGCGATCTCGCCCCGGTCGTCGAGCGGGTTGCCCAGCGCGTCGACCACGCGGCCCAGGTAGGCGTCGCCGACCGGCACGGAGAGGACGCGGCCGGTCCGCTTGACCTGCTGGCCCTCCTCGATGCCGGTGAACTCGCCCAGGATCACGACGCCGATGTCGCGGACGTCGAGGTTCAGGGCGACACCGAGGGTGCCGTTCTCGAATTCGAGGAGCTCGTTCGCCTGGGTCGAGGGCAGGCCCTCGACGTGCGCGATCCCGTCGCCCGCATCGGAGACGATGCCGACCTCCTCACGGGAGACCTCGGGCGTGTAGGACGAGACGTAGCGCTCTAGCGCCCCCCGGATCTCGTCCGAGGAGATGGTCAGCTCGGCCATCCTCTGCCTTCTCTAGTCGGCTCGGGGCGGTCGCCGCGCCCGAGGGCTTTCGGTGGCGTCGCCGCCGCCGAGGGGAAATGTCTTATTTGGCGAACGCCTGCCGGGCCGCGTTGAGCCGCCGCAGGATCGTGCCGTCGTAGAGATCGGAGCCGACCCGGACGCTGACGCCACCGATGATGGCGGGGTCCACATCGACCTTGAGCGAGACCTGCCGGCCGTAGATCTCGGCCAGCTTGGCGGCGAGCCGCTGCTCCTCGGCGTCGTCGAGGAGCTTGGCGACCGTCACATAGGCGACCTCGCGGTCACGCTTGGCGGCGGTCAGCTCCACGAGCTTGGTGAGCGAGCCGTCGAAGCCCCGGCCGCCGAAGCCCTCGAGCGCAATCTTGACGAGCTGGACCGTGGCGGCCGTCGACTTGCCCTTGAGCAGGTCCTCCACCAGCTTAGCGCGGCGGTCCGCCGGAGCCGACGGGTCACTGAGCGTGATCGCCAGCTGCGGGCTGCCCGACACGACCTGTCCGAAGCGGAACAGCTCGTCCTCGAGCTCGGCCAGCTTGCCGTCGCGGTCCGCCGCGGCCAGCACCGTGTCCACGCCCAGCCGCTCGGTGGCGTCCAGCAGCTCGCCCGGCGCCGAGAACCGGCCCGAGACGAGCGTGGCCACGGCGTCCACCGTGATCACGCTGAGCTTGCCGGAGACCAGCGACCGGAAGAGCCCGGACCGCTGCTCGCCGGAGCGGGAGGAGTCGGTCAGCGCGCGCCGCAGCCGCGGCTCGCCGCGCAGCAGCCGGGCCACCGCCAGGATTTCGTCGGCGATGGTGGCGAGCTGCGCGGCCGTGACCGTCCGCGTGTCCGCGGTCAGCTTCTCCGCGGCTGCGGCGTAGGACTCCCGGTTGACGGTCGCCATCAGCGCCCGCCCGTGCCGGCGCCGAGCTCGTTGATGAACCGGTCCACGGTGCCCCGGTTGCGGGCCTCGTCGGCGAGGGACTCCCCGACGATCTTCGACGCCAGGTCCACCGCGAGCGTGCCGACCTCGGAGCGCAGCTCCCGGACGATGCTCTCGCGCTGGGTCGCGAGCTGCTCGCGACCGGCGTTGATGATGCGGTCCGACTCCTCGCGGGCCTTGGCCAGGACGTCCTGACGGATGCCCTCGGCGTCGGCGCGCGCCTCGTCCCGGATGCGGGCGGCCTCGGTGCGAGCCTCGGCCAGCTGCGCGCGGTACTGCTCGAGCAGCTCGTTGGCCTCGGCCTGAGCGGCCTCGGCCCGCTTGATCCCGCCCTCGATCGCGTCCACGCGAGCGCGGAACGTCTTCTCCATCTGCGGGAAGACGAACTTCATGAGCACGAAGCACAGCAGCGCGAACGCCACGGTGCCGACCACGATCTCCTGCCAGATCGGGATGATCGGGTTGTGCGTGCTCTCTTCGCCGGCCTCAGCGGCCAGCAGGGTCAGAGAGTTGAGCATGAGCACCTCCTAGCGAGGGAAGGGCTTTAGAGGTTGCCCTGCCAGATGAAGCCGAAGGCGATGCCCAGCAGCGCGAGCGCCTCGATGACGGCGAAGCCGATCCAGACGTACGGGAGGGTCAGGCGCGACGACTCGGGCTGACGGGCGGTCGACTGGATGTAGGCCGAGAAGACCAGGCCCACGCCGATGCCGGGGCCGATCGCGGCAAGGCCGTAACCGATGGCGGCGGTGCTGCCCTCAACGGCGGCGACGATGTCCATTACAGATTCCTCCTGAGATCTCGCGTGAGGTTCACGCGGGACGACAACGGGTGTTACCAGACAGCTCGGGAACTCAGTGCTCGTCGGCGAGCGCGCCCTGGACGTAGCTCGCGGTCAGTACCGTGAACACGTACGCCTGCAGGCAGATGACCAGGAACTCGAGGAAGGTCAGCGCGATCGTCATGACCCACGAGACGACCGACACCGGGGCCAGCCAGGCGTTCGCGTTGATCATCGCGAAGCCGCCGAGCGTGAACACCAGCAGCAGCATGTGGCCGGCGAACATGTTGGCGAACAGACGCACGGCGAGCGAGAAGGGCCGCACCAGGAAGTTCGAGAAGAACTCGATCGGGATCAGCAGCGGCAGGATGAACCACGGCGCCGGCGGGATCAGGGCGTTCTTGAAGTACTTGAAGAAGCCGTGGTGCCGGATGCCGACCGCGATGAACATGACGTAGCTGATGACCGCGAGGATCGCCGGGAACGCGATGTGCGAGTTCGGCGAGATCTGGATCAGCGGCACGATGCCGAAGAAGTTGTTGACCAGGACGAACGCGAACAGCGTCGTCAGGTAGGGCGCGAAGGCGACGCCACGCGGCCCGATCATCTCGACCGCGATGTTGTTGCGCACGAAGCCGTACGCGCTCTCCGCCAGCCACTGCTTCTTGGTCGGAACCAGCTGCGGCTTCCGGTAGGAGACGAGGAAGAAGATGATGATGATCGCCGCGGCCACCCAGACCAGCGCGGTGACCTTGGTGAACCAGTAGGAGTCGTGCGCGTTCCACGGCAGGATGCTGGGCAGGTAGAAGTCCTCGACGCTGGGCGGGAACTCCGCTGCGAGGACCGTCGACGAACCAGTCACCGTAGCCCTTTCCTGTCAGGCGCCGAGCCGGCGCACGATGAGGTAGACGCCACCGGCCATACCGAGGACGGCGCCGATGCCGGCGAAGATGCCCCTGGTACCAACCCAGTGGTCGACCAGCCAGCCGATCCCGCCCCAGACCAACATGCCCGAAATGAGGTAGGCGACTGCCGTCATCCCCATGCCCGTGTCGGGCGGAGCTGGATCGTCGTCACCGTGGGAATCGTGGGGAGGTTTCTGACCGGCCATGACGGCAAGAAAGATATCAGTCGGAAACACGAAGCTAAGCGGGACCCCCCGCACAACCGCAGTTGTCCAGGCGTCAGGGGTCTCGCAACTGAAGAGACACCGTACTCCCCCTCCGCATTAACCGGACACCATTGCCGGGTTGCCGTCACCGTTTCGGGGACGAACCCGCACGAACGGTGCGCTGACCAGGGGGAACACCGGTGGTCAAGATCACTGTCGGCGCGTCGTGCGCGCCACCCACCAGATCTGCACGGCGGTCCATCCCGTCACGCCCGCCACGACTCCCAGGCCGAGCGAGGTCCGACCGGCCCACTCCGAGGAGACCACAAAAGCCAGGATGACGCCGAGCAACGAGTACTTCACCACGTAAGTGACCATCCCCAGCGGCATCAGGAGCGCCGGGCGGACGGTGTCGGCCCACGCCAGCACGAGCGTCGACATCGTGTAGCTGACCGTCACGATCAGGACGCCCGCGGCGGCGCCCAGCGCGGCGTCCGGCCCCGACACGAGGAAGCCCACCGAGGCGGCGCACATGAGCAGCGCGAACGAGAAGGCGCTCAGCAGCGGGAGGTGCTCGACCTTCCAGCGCGGGTCGGCCGGCAGCGGCGGCAGCTCCGGCAGCGGACCGTCGTCTTCCTCGCGCAGAAACTCAGGGGGAACCTCACTCGCGCTGCTCACAGCGTGCCTTTCCTAGGGGCTACCGAGCGTACCCGCCAGGGCCCCGGCGCCCGCGCCCGCGTACGCGGGATAGCGCCGCACCAACTCCGACACCGCGGCGGCGACCGGCTCCCCGCGCACCGCGGCGGCGATCAGCCCGGCGATCTCGCGCATCTCCCCCTCGCGCATCCCCTGCGTCGTCACCGCGGGCGTCCCGACCCGGATCCCCGACGCGACGGCGGGCGGCTCCGGGTCGTACGGGACGGCGTTCTTGGTGACCTCGATCCCGGCCCGCGCGCACCGCTGCTCGGCCTCCCGCCCGCTCATGCCGAGGTCGCGCAGGTCGGCGAGGACGAGGTGGGTGTCGGTCCCGCCGGTCACGGGGCGCAGGCCCTCGGCGGCGAGCCCGGCCGCGAGCGCCTGGCTGTTGCGGACGACCTGGTGGGCGTACCCCTGGAAGCCGGGGGTCGAGGCCTCCAGCAGGGCCACCGCCTTGGCCGCGACGACGTGCATCATCGGGCCGCCCTGGGTGAAGGGGAAGACCGCCTTGTCGATCCGCGCGGCCAGCTCGGCGCGGCACAGGATCAGGCCGCCCCGCGGCCCGCGCAAGGTCTTGTGGGTGGTCATGGTCACCACGTCCGCGTACGCCACCGGCGACGGCACCGCGCGCCCGGCGACCAGCCCGGCGAAGTGCGCCGCGTCCACCATCAGGTACGCGCCCACCTCGTCGGCCACGTCCCGGAACGCCTGGTAGTCGATGAGCCGCGGGTACGCCGTCGCCCCGCACAGGATCAGGCTCGGCCGGTGCGCGAGAGCGAGGTCACGCACCTCGTCGTAGTCGATCAGCTCGGTGTCGGGCCGCACCCGGTAGCCGACGGTCGGGAACCACTTGCCGGAGAAGTTGGCCTTGCTGCCGTGCGTCAGGTGGCCCCCGTGCGGCAGGTCCATGGCCAGGACGGTGTCGCCGGGCTGCACGAGCGCGGCGTAGGCGGCCATGTTCGCCGCCGAGCCGGAGTGCGGCTGCACGTTGACGTGGGCGGCCCCGAACACCTCCTGCGCCCGCCGGATCGCCAGTTCCTCGGCACGGTCGACCCACGAGCACCCGCCGTAGTAGCGCGCGCCCGGATAGCCCTCGGCGTACTTGTTGGTGAGCGTCGACCCGAGCGCGGCGAGCACGGCCGGCGACGTGAAGTTCTCGCTGGCGATCAGCTGGAGGGCGGCGTTCTGCCGGTCCCGCTCGCCCAGCACCACCTCGGCGATCTCCGGATCCTCGCGGCGCAGCGCGGCGAAGTCCGGACCCCAGACCGTGTCCATCGCACTCCCTCAAGCCGGCGTTGCCGCTGGTGAGAAGCATATGTCCCGGGCACACGGGCACAGTGGGAGTTATGCGAATCCTCGTCACCGGCGCCACGGGCTACATCGGTGGCCGCCTCGTCCCTCGCCTGCTCGCGGCCGGTCACGAGGTGCGCGCCCTGTCCCGCAGCGCGGCGCGGCTCCGGGACGTCCCGTGGGCGAAGCAGGTGGAGATCGTCGAGGGCGATCTGACCGACGCCGAGTCGCTGCGCCCCGCGTTGAGCGGCGTGGACGCCGCCTACTTCCTGGTCCACTCGCTGGGGATGCGCGACTTCGAGCGCCGGGACCGCGAGGCGGCCGGCAACTTCGCCCGCATCGCCCGCGAGGAGAAGGTCGGACGGATCGTCTACCTCGGCGGCCCGGAGGTGCCCGAGCGCAAGAAGCCGTCCGCCCACCTGCGCTCCCGCGCCGAGGTCGGCCGCATTCTGCTCGGCAGCGGAGTGCCGACCGTCGTGCTGCGCGCCCCGGTGATCATCGGCTCGGGCTCGGCGTCGTTCGAGATGCTGCGCCACCTGACCGAGCGGCTGCCGATCATGGTCACCCCGCGGTGGGTACGCAACCGCATCCAGCCCATCGCCGTCCGCGACGTGCTCCGCTACCTCGTCGCCGCGGCCGGGCTGCCGCCGGAGGTCAACCGCGGCTTCGACATCGGCGGGCCGGACGTGCTGACCTACGCCGAGATGATGCAGCGGTACGCCCGCGTGGCCGGCCTCCGCCGCCGCGTCATCGTCCCGCTCCGCCCGCTGAGCCCGTGGCTCTCGGCGCACTGGGTCGGCGCGATCACCCCGGTGCCCAACAGCATCGCGCGCCCGCTCGTGGGCAGCCTGATCCACGAGGCCGTGGCGCACGAGCACGACATCGCCGAGTACGTGCCCGGCGAGCACCCGGTCGGCTTCGACGAGTCGGTCCGGCTGGCCCTCGCCAAGATCCGCGACGCCGACGTGGAGACCCGCTGGTCCAACGCCTCGGGCCGGGACGCGGACGCCGAGCCGCTGCCGAGCGACCCGGGCTGGTCCGGCGGCACGATCTACAAGGACGAGCGCTGCATCGAGGTGGACGCCCCGGTGGCCGCGCTGTGGCGGGTCATCGAGGGGGTCGGCGGGGAGAACGGCTGGTACTCGTTCCCGCTCGCCTGGTCGGTCCGGGGCTGGCTGGACCGCCTGGTGGGCGGCGTCGGGCTGCGCCGCGGCCGGCGCGACCGGGACCACCTCTACGTCGGCGAGGCGCTCGACTGGTGGCGGGTCGAGGAGATCCAGCCGGGCGAGCTGCTGCGGTTGCGCGCGGAGATGAAGGTCCCGGGCCGCGCCTGGCTCGACATGTACGCCGAACCGGGGCCGGACGGCACGAGCGTCTACCGCCAGCGGGCGCTCTTCGTGCCCCGCGGCCTGGGCGGGCACGCCTACTGGGCGAGTGTCGTGCCCTTCCACGCGTTCATCTTCAAGGGCATGGCCCGCAACATCGCCCGGCAGGCCGCTAGGAAGCCGCCGCCCGGGACAGCCGATCCCGGACGGCGAGCCACTCCTCCGTCTCCGGCGGCGCCTGCACGATGATCGTGGCGACCCCGCGATCGTCCAGCCGGTGCAGCGCGGCGTAGAGATCGGCGGCATACTCCCGGGGATCGGAGCTGAGCACCTCCGCCCCCGGGAGGTCGACGTAGGTCAGCGCCCCGGCGCCATCCGGAATTTCTGAAATGTCGGATGCGAGCACCAGCCGCGCACGCGGCGCGTAGTGCCGCTTGCTCATCCCGGGTGAAGGCCGGGCCGACCCGTCGGCCACCTCGTCGGGCAGCGCCAGCTTGCCCGTTATATCGCGAATGTCCCGCAGCGGCAGGGCGCCCGGCCGCAGCAGCCGCGGCACCGGGCCGGTGAGGTCCACCACGGTCGACTCGATGCCCCACGACGCCGGTCCTCCGTCCAGCACGAGCGGCACATCCGGCAGGCTGCGCATGACGTGCTCGGCCGTCGTCGGCGAGATGCTCTCCGACTTGTTCGCGCTCGGAGCGGCCAGCGGGATCCCGGCGGTTGTCAGGAGACCCAGCGCCACCTCATGGGCGGGGATCCGGATGGCGATCGTGCCACCGGTTTTTGCGCCGACCTCGGGCAAATGCCCGGCCCTGCGGACCACGAGCGTCAGCGGTCCGGGCCAGAAGCGCGCGGCGAGCTCGTCGGCCACGGCGGGCCAGGAGGCGGCAAGCGATCGGGCGGCGGCGACGTCGGCGACGTGCACGATGAGCGGGTTCCACGAGGGACGGTTCTTCAGGCGGTAGATCTCCGCCACGGCGGCGGCGGAGAAGGCGTCGGCACCCAGGCCGTACACGGTCTCGGTGGGGAAGGCGACCACCGAGCCGGCGCGCAGCAGCTCGGCAGCCCGGCGCAGCCCGTCGGCGTCGGGAAGAACGATCACGGCAGCCTGCCGGCTCGCCGACGGTGGAAAGGACGGACGATCACGCGGACCTCGGCGCTCCCGGCAGCAGCGCGTCGACCACGGCGTAGACCGACTCGTCGATGTCGTCCGCGACGCGCTGGAAGGTCTGGTCGCCGCGTCCCCACGGGTCGTCGAGATCGTCGCCGGGGGTGGGCTCGTCGTCGCCACGCTGCTGGTCCGCGGCGGCGACCACCGCGGCCGCCCGGACGCCGAAGGTCCGCTCGTCGAGCCCGGCCGGCGGCAGCGCCGACGCGTCGAGCTCGCGCAGCAGCCGCGCGAAGTGGGTCAGCACGAACGTGCGGCCGGTGGCGTCCGGCACGAGCGAGTGCACGTAGTCGGCCTGGTCGGCGGTGGCCGTGAGGACCAGATCGGCCTCGGCCAGCTGGGCGCCGGTGAGCTTGCGGGCGGCGAAGCCGTCGGGGCTGCCCCCGCGCAGCCGGATCTGCCGGGCCGCGGGCGGGTTCATCTCCTCGCCCTCGTGCCAGCCGCCCGTGCCGGCGCTGCGGCTGACCAGCAGCTCGCCGATCCGGGCGTCGGGGGCCAGCTTGGCGAGGCGCTGCTCCGCCGCGAGCACGAGGAGCCGCTCCGCCATGGGCGAGCGGCAGATGTTGCCCATGCACACGTGCAGCACGGTGAACGCCATGTCAGGACCCCGCGGCCACGATGTCCGGCACGACGTCGCGCAGCTTCTCCAGCGGGATCGCCCCGGCGCGCAGCAGCTGCGGCACGTCGCCGGTCACGTCGACGATCGTGCTGGGCGCCGGGTCGTGCGCCTCGCCGGCCTCCAGGTAGATGCGGACCGCATACTCCAGCTGGTCGCGCGCCTCCTCGGCGGTGCGCGGCGCGGGCTGCCCGGCCTTGTTGGCCGACGTCACGGCCATCGGGCCGACCTCGCGCAGCACCTCGAGCGCGACCGGGTGCAGCGGCATCCGCACGGCCACCTGCCCGCCGGTCTCGCCCAGGTCCCACTGCAGGCTCGGCGAGTGCTCGACGTAGATGGTCAGGGCGCCGGGCCAGAACGCGTCGGCCAGCTCCCGAGCCGCCTTGGGCAGCGAGTAGACCAGGCCGTCGAGGGTGTGGCGGGAGCCGACGAGCACCGGCGGCGGCACCCGGCGGTCGACGCCGCGGGCCGTCTGCAGCGCGGAGACGGCGTGCGCGGTGAAGGCGTCGGCACCCACGCCGTAGACGGTGTCGGTCGGCATGACGACGAGCTCGCCGCTCTTGACCGCCTCGACGGCTGCGGCCACGCCGCGATCGCGCTCTGCCACGGACCGGCAGTCGTAGAGCATCACGAGATGCAGTCTGCCACGGCAGTCGCGAATCGAGGGCGGCCGGTCAGGTCGAGATGCGCGGTCACCTCGGTGAAGCGCCCGTCCGCCCGCAGCAGGTCCGGGACGGCGGAACCGTGCACGTCGTCGTGCTCGATGCCCACCACGCCGCCCGGGCGCAGCAGCGCGGCGGCGAGCCGGATCACCGGCCGGATCACGCCCAGGCCGTCGGCACCCCCGAACACCGCTTCCGCCGGGTCGTGGTCGGCCACTTCCGGAGGTACGGGCGTCCCGTCCGGCACGTACGGCGGGTTGCACAGCACCACGTCCACCCGGCCGCGCAGCCCCGCAAGCAGGCCGGGGTCCGTGACGTCGCCGGGCTCCACGCGTACGGACGGGAACGTCGCGGCATTGCGCCGCAGGAAGCCCAGCGCGTCCGCCGACCGTTCCACCGCGACGACCAGCCCGGGCTCCGCCTCGTCCGCCACCGACAGCGCGATCGCCCCGCTGCCGCTGCACAGGTCGACGACCGTCGCGCCGGGGGCGGTGTGCTCGATGCCCCAGCCGGCCAGCAGCTCGGTCTCGGGCCGCGGCACGAACACCCCGTCGCCGACCGCCAGTTCCCGATGCCGGAACGCGGCCGTGCCGAGCAGGTGCTGCAGCGGGACGCGTTCCGCCCGCCGCGCGACGAGCTCCCGCAGCCGGCTCGCCTCGTCCGCCCGCACGGCGTCGATCAGCATGAGCCGCCCCCGGCCGACGCCCAGCACGTGGGCGGCGAGGAGCTCGGCGTCCACTCTCGGGGACGCGACCCCCGCGGCGGCGAGTTCCTTCGCCGCCGCGACCAGCACGGGGGCGAGCCGCGTGCGGTCGGCGGGATCCGAGGGGTGTTCATGCGCGTCTGTCACGGCATAATCATGGAACGCCGTCTCGCGGCGGCGGCCTGCCGGGTCGTCGTGGTGGGCCGGGGGTGCGGTGACCCGCGTCGGCAGGAGGGGCCTGAATGGCCGTGGCGGTCTCATGACCTGGTTGGACCAGCTTCCCGACAGCGTCGACGACCTGCGCCGGGCCGGCGAGCTCCAGCAGGGCGGCCGCTCGGCGGAGGCGCTGCCCATCCTCGACAAGGTCCTCGAGGCCACCACCGACCCGCTCACCCGGGCCTACGCGCTCGTCCAGCGGTTCGGCGCGCTCATCAACCTGGGCCGCGTCGCGGAGTTCGCGTCCGCCATGACGCTGGCGTCCAACGCCGTGCACGAGACCATGGACCCCTACCTGCGGGGTCAGATGCACGCGTTCGCCGCGCTCGGCGCCCACCTGCAGAGCGCGCTCGACCGCGGCGTCACGCACCTGGTCCAGGCGTCGCGGGCGCTGGCGGCGGTGCCCGACGGCGACACCGAGACCGCGTGGGGCTGGCACGACCTGGCCATGGCGTACTCGTACCTGGGCTTTCACGGGCACGCGCTGACCGCCATCGAGCAGGCCCGCCAGGTCGGCGCCGCGGCCGGGATGACGCCGGAGCTCTTCGCCGCGCCCGGCATCCGGCTGCGCAACGCGGTCGCCCTCGACCACCAGGGCGACACCGACGGCTGCCTGCGGGTGCTGCGCGACATCGACGCCGAGCTGACCCGGTACGTCGCGACGGGCGCCGACTCGCGCCTGCGGCCCAGCACGTTCCCCGTCTTCGGCTACGCCCTCGCGCGGCGGGCGGCCCTGGGCGAGAGCACGGACACCGACGTCTTCCCGCTGCTCAACGCGGGCGGCGACAGCGTGCGCTCGCGCGACCTGCGGCACCTGGGCAGCGTCTGCCTCGACATCGCGGCCGGCCGGCCCCAGCGGGCGCTGCGCAAGCTGGAC
Organism: Actinoplanes oryzae; assembly: GCF_030757795.1. Lineage (GTDB taxonomy): Bacteria > Actinomycetota > Actinomycetes > Mycobacteriales > Micromonosporaceae > Actinoplanes. The sequence goes on along the minus strand of NZ_JAUQWH010000001.1, from coordinate 1,241 downwards.
GCCGTGCCGGTGTCGCCGGAGATCCTCGGCCCGGCCGAGCCCGCCCGGCTGCGCAGCATCTGCTACGCGGTGGCGGGCGAGCACGAGGCCGCCCACGCCGCCGACCGGTACGCCTTCCGCCTCGCCGCCCAGCGCATCGACCGCCTGCGCGAGGGCTATCTCGACGGGGTGGCCGCCCGCCTGGACGCGCAGGAGACCCACCGCGATCCGGGGCGCTACGGCGACGAGACGCTCACCGACCCGCTCACCGGCCTGCCCAACCGCCGCCAGCTCGAGCGCTACGTGTCCGCGATGCTGGCCCGCGGCGAGCGCGCCGCCATCGGGGTGTGCGACCTGATCGGCTTCACCGCGGTCAACGCCCGCCACGGCCGGCACTGCGGAGACCTGGTGCTGCAGCGCATCGCCGGCGTGCTGAACAGGGTGATGCGCCGCGGCGACTTCGTGGCCCGCTTCGCCGGCGACGAGTTCGTGGTGGTGCTGCCCGGCGCCGGGCCGACCCAGGCCCTCGAGGTGTCCCGCCGGATCAGCGCCGCGGCCGCCGGGGAGAACTGGCAGGTGCTCGTGCCCGGCACCCCGATCGGGCTCGCGGCCGGCTGGGCCGAGGTGGGTCCCGATCAGCGCAATCTGAGCGTGGCGCTGGCCGCGGCCGCCGCCAACCGGACCCCGGCCTGACCGGAACGGTCCTAAGCTCTCGCCGTGGCGGTCATCGAGCTGGGACTGATCACCGGCGACGACGAGGAGGAGCCTCCGCCGCGCCGGCGCACCGGCCTGCCGCGCGGCGAGCTGCGGACGATCCTGGCGGCCCTGGTCGCACTCGGCTGCCTGCTCGGGGTCACCGCCTCGATCCCGCCGGGCGGGGAGCCGATCCGCACGCTCTGGAGCATCCCCTACCGCAACGACGGCAACACCTTCCTGCTCTCCGGCGACACGGTCCTCGTGCTGCTGTCCGACACCGAGCTGACGGCCTACGACCTCCGGTCGGGCACCCCCCGCTGGACCCTGCGCGCGCCGGACGGCGGGCTGTGGCCGGCCGTCGTGACCCCGGACCTGCTGCTGGTCTCCTGGTCGGTCCCCGACCAGAGCGCGACCTCGCTGATCAACGAGACCAGCGCGGTCGATCCGGCCACGGGCCGCACGCTGTGGCGCCGGCCCGGCCAGAATTCCGGCCTCGTCGCCGGCCACGTCCTGCTGACCGACTGGTCCGACGAGATCGGCGGGGCGCGCGGCTTCCGGATGGTGCG